>DAHWFB010000014.1 GCA_027326105.1 Acetobacteraceae bacterium | reverse complement strand
CCGGCCGGCGGCCGCCAGCCCAGCGCCAGCGCGACGGCGGCCGCGCCGAGCGCGAGCAGGGCGAACGCCAGCAGCCACCAGAGCAGGCGCAGCGCCAGGCGGATCATGACGCTGCCACGGCGACGGCCGGCTCCGCCACCGCGGAGCCGGAGGGAAAGAGCCGCGCGTGATGGGGTTGCCAGGCGAGCGCCACCTCCCGCCCGGCGGCGAGCGAGCCGGCGCTGGCGCCCGCCGGGCGGCGCACCACCATCCGCCCGGCCCCCGCCCCGGCGAGGGCGAGTTCGTAGCGCACGTGATCGCCCATCTCCACCACCGTGCCGATCCTGCCCGCGAGCGCGTGCCCGCCCATCTCGCCGGCGGCGGCGGCGACCATCGCCACCCGTTCCGGGCGCACCGCGACGACGCAGGCGGTGCCTGTCGCCGGTGTCGCGGTTTCCGGCAGCAGCGCCTCGACCAGCCCGCCCTGTTCGAGCCGCACCTCGGCGGCATCGTCCTCGATCGACTCGATCCGCCCGGGCAGGCAGTTGGTCTCGCCCATGAAGCGGGCGACGAACAGGCTCTGGGGCCGGTCGTAGAGTTCGGCGGGCGTCCCGACCTGGCGGAAGCGGCCGCCGGAGAGCAGCGCCACCCGGTCGGCCAGCGCCATCGCCTCGGCCGGATCGCGGGTCGCGTGGATGACTGCGATGTCCCGCTCGCGGGCGATGTCGCGCAGGTTCGCGCGCATCTGCCGCGCCGCCGGCGGGTCGAGCGGCGCGAAGGGATCGTCGAGCAGCAGGAGCCGGGGGCCGAAGACGATCGCCCGCGCCAGCCCGACGCGGATGCGCTCGGCGCGGGAAAGCTGCGCCGGCCGGGCGTGGGCCACCGCGCCGAGGCCGAGCCGGTCGAGCGTCTGGGCGAGCCGCCGGCGGCGCTCCTCGCGCCCCATGCGGCGCACCGCGAGGGGAAAGCCCACGTTGGCGGCGACGTCCATGTGAGGAAACAGCGCCTCTCCCGCCAGCACCAGCCCGATCCCGCGCCGGTGCGGGGCGCTGCGGGTGATGCCGCGCCCGTCGAGCAGCATCACCCCCGCCGCGGCCGGGAAGAACCCCGCGATGGTCAGCAGCAGGCGGGTCTTGCCGGTCCCCGAGGGGCCGAGCAGGGAGAGATATTCGCCGGCCCCGAGATCGAGCGAGAGATCGCGCAGCCGCTCGCCGCCCGCCCCGCCGGCAAGGCCGCGCAGGCGCAGCACCGGCTCGCTCTCTCCCGTCTCGCCGAACGGAAACATCCCCTCTCCTTCGCCGCCGGCCCGCCCGGTCTCGCCCGCACCCTCTACCCAAGCTATAGCGAGGCGGAAAGCCGAGGGGGAGAGCGATGACGGAACCGAGCCGCGCAACCGAGACCGTGCTCTGCCGGCGTGACGGGCGGGTGGGCCGCATCGGGCTCGACCGGCCGGCGGCGCTGAACGCGCTCGATCTCGCCATGGTCCACGCCATCCGCCGGGCGCTGGCCGCCTGGCGCGAGGATGCCCGGGTCCACGCCGTGGTGATCGAGGGGCTCGGCGGCCGCGCCTTCTGCGCCGGAGGCGACGTGCGGCAGGCGCGCGCCCAGGCGCTGGCCGGGGAGTGGGCGCGGGTGTACGAATTCTTCGCCGCCGAATACGCGATGAACCGCGAGATCGCCCACTACCCGAAGCCGGTGGTGGCGCTGGTGGACGGCATCTGCATGGGCGGCGGCATCGGCGTTTCGGTCCATGGCGAGGCGCGGGTGGCGAGCGAGCGGGCGGTGTTCGCGATGCCGGAGACCGCGATCGCCCTCTTCCCCGACATCGGCGCGACCTTCCTCCTGCCGCGGCTTCCCGGCGCGCTCGGCACCTGGCTCGCGCTGACCGGGGCGCGGCTCGCCGGCGCGGACGCGGTGCACGCCGGGCTCGCCACCCACTTCGTGCCCTCCGCCGGGTTTCCCGCGCTGGCAACCGCACTCGCCCGCGACGGGCTGGCGGCCCTCGCCCCGGCCGCCGCGCCGCTGCCGGCGGCCGGCTTCGCCGCCCAGCGCGCCGCGATCGACCGCTGCTTCGGGCGCGCGAGCGTGGCCGACATCCTCGCCGCGCTGGCCGCCGAGGGAACCGCGTGGGCGGAGGAGACCCTCGCCACGCTGCGGCGGATGTCGCCAGCCTCGGTGCTGTGGTCCTTCGCCATGGTCCGGCGCGGGGCGGAGCGCAGCCTCGGCCAGTGCCTGGACGCTGAGCTCGAACTGGTGATGAAGGTGACGCGCCACCCCGACTTCGCCGAGGGTGTGCGCGCCATGGTGGTGGACAAGGACCGCGCCCCGCGCTGGCGGGACGCGGCGATCGAGGCGGTCGATCCCGCCGAGATCGCCGCCATGGTCGGCTGATCAGCCCCCCGCCGCGGTTTCGTAAGTGCGGGCCGGCTTGGGCTTCGCGCTGGCGAGCAGGCGGGCGGCGAGTGCGGGCGGCAGCAGGTCGACCAGGCGCGCCTCGGCATAGAGCCACCAGGGAAACGCCGCTCGCCGCCGCCCGGCGGCGAGGGCCGCGAGCATCCGGGCGGCGGCGGATTCGGGCGCCATCAGCCCGGGCATGCGATAGGGGTTGGCGGCGGTCATCGGGGTGCGGATGAAGCCCGGGCAGAGGCTGGTGAGCTGCACGCCGCGGCGGGCGGCGGCGGGCGCGCTCGCCACCATCCAGGTGTCCACCGCCGCCTTGGAGGCGGAATAGCTCGGCGTGCCGGGCAGCGCCACGAAGCCGGCGATGGAGGCGACGGCGCCGATCCGGCCGCGCACCCCGTCCGCTCCGGCCGGCGCGGCGGCGAGGCGTTCGATCGCCGGCAGCACGGTATTGAGCACGCCGAGCAGGTTGACCGCGAAGATCTCCTCGACCTGGCGCCGCTGCTCGGCCGCGCCGCTGCCAAGGCCCGCGGAGATGCCGGCGTTGGCGATGACGAGGCCGAGCCGCTCGGTGCCCGCGATCCAGGCCGCCATCGCCGCCGCGTCGCGCACGTCGATCGTCTGTTCGCGGACCGAAGCTCCCCGCGCGCGGCAGGATTGGGCGACCGCGGCCAGGCGAGCGGGGTCACGCCCGCCGAGATGGAGCAGCACGCCGGGCCGCGCCAGCACCGCGGCGAGCGCCGCTCCCAGCCCGCCGGAGGCGCCGGTGAGGAGAGCGGCATCGCCCAGGCGGGCGGCGTCGAAGCGCGGAGCGGCCATATGGGCAGCCTAGACGAAGGCTGGTATGAGGTCACCCCCATGCACGCCGCTCTCGCTTCGATGACCGGCTTTGCCCGCGCCGCGGGTGAGTCGGAGGGTGTTTCCTGGATCTGGGAACTGCGCAGCGTCAACGGGCGGGGGCTCGAACTGCGGCTGCGCCTGCCGCCCGGGGCCGAGCCGCTGGAAGCCGCGCTGCGCGAAGCGGCCGGGAAGCGCTTCCGGCGCGGCACCCTCCAGGCCAGCCTGACGGTGCAGGGTGAGCGGGGGGCGGCGGTCGCGCTCGACCGGGCAGCGCTGGAGCAGGCGCTGGCGGTGGCGCTGGCGCTGGCCGAGCGCATTCCCGGCGCGCCACCGCCGCGTGCCGAGGCGCTGCTCGCCCTGCCCGGCGTGATGCGCGCGGGGGCCGCGGCGGCAGACGGGGAACTGCCGCTCGCCGCCCTGGCGGCGGGCTTCGCCGCGGCACTCGACGCCCTCCACGCGGCGCGGGCCGCCGAGGGGGCGCGGCTCGGCCTCGTGTTCGCGACGCTGCTCGAGGAAATCGCGGGGCTGCGGGATACCGCGGCGGCGGCCGCCTCGGAGCAGCCCGCCCTGGTGCGCGCCCGGCTCGCCGAAAGCCTGCGCGCGCTGGGCGCCGAGGCGGGGACCATCCCGGAGGAGCGCCTGGCGCAGGAGATCGCCCTCGCGGCGGCGCGGGCGGACGTGCGCGAGGAACTCGACCGCCTTACCGCCCACCTCGCCGCCGCCCGCGCCCTGCTCGCGGAAGGCGCCGGGATCGGCCGCCGGCTCGACTTCCTGGTCCAGGAGTTCCACCGCGAGGCCAATACGCTGGGCGCGAAATCCGCCTCCCGCGCGCTGACCGCGACGGTGCTCGCGCTCAAGGCCGCGATCGAGCAGCTGCGCGAGCAGGTCCAGAACATCGAATGAGCCCGCGTCTCGCCCGGCGGGGGCTGTGCCTGGTGCTCGCCGCCCCCTCGGGCGCGGGCAAGAGCTCGATCACCCGTGCCCTGATCGCGACCGAGCCCGGCCTCACCCTCTCGATCAGCGCCACCACCCGGCCGATGCGTGCGGGCGAGGCCGAAGGGGTGCATTATTTCTTCAAGACCCGCGCCGCCTTCGAGGCGCTGCGCGCGCAGGGCGCGCTGCTCGAGCACGCCGAGGTGTTCGGGCGCCTCTACGGCACCCCGCGCGCCCCGGTGGAGGCGGCGCTCGCGGCCGGGCGGGACGTGGTCTTCGACATCGACTGGCAGGGCTTCCGCCAGATCCGGGCCGCGCTGCCCGCCGACGTGGTCGGGCTCTTTATCCTGCCGCCCTCGCGCGCAGCACTGGCCGAGCGCCTGGCCGCGCGCGGCGACGCGCCCGAGGAGATCGCCCGGCGCATGGCGCTCGCCTGGTCCGAGATGCGCCACGCCGGCGAATTCGACTATGTCCTGATCAACCGCAATTTCGAGACCGCGGTGGCGGAGGCGCGCGCGGTGCTGACCGCGGCGCGGCTCGCGACCACGCGGCAGCTCGGGTTGGCGGCGTTTCTCGAGGCGGCGGCACGACCGGATCCGGACGGAGCCTGAGGCCCCGCGGCCCGATTTTTGCCGGCTGGCGGGCCGCCCTGCTACAGCACGTCCCATGGACGCTCTTCTTCAAGGCTACCGCCGCTTTCGCGCCTCGGTCTGGCCGGAACGGCGCGACCTGTTCGAAGCCCTGGCCCGTGACGGGCAGGCGCCGCGCGCGCTCGTCATCGCCTGCGCGGACAGCCGCGTCGATCCCGCGATGATCTTCGGCGCCGCACCGGGCGAGATCTTCACCATCCGCAACGTCGCCAGCCTCGTCCCGCCCTATCAGCCGGATGCCGCCTACCACGGCACCAGCGCGGCGCTCGAGTTCGGGGTCCGCGTGCTCGAGGTGCGCGACATCATCGTCATGGGGCACGGGATGTGCGGCGGCATCCGCGCGCTGCTGCGCGACCCGGAAGGGCTGAGAGGGGATTTCATCGCCGGCTGGATGGCGCTCGCCGCGCCTGCCCGGCAGCGCGTGCTCGCCTGCACCGACCCCATCGCGCAGGAGGAGGCGTGCGGGTTCGAAGCGATCAAGCTGTCGCTCGACCATCTGCGCGGGTTTCCCTGGATCGCCGAACGGATGGCGGAAGGCAGGCTGCGCCTGCACGGCGCATCCTTCGACATCCGCACCGGCCTGCTGCTGCTGCTCGGCGAGGACGGCGCCTTCACGCCGGCCTGAACGGTATCAGCGCAGGCGGCGATCCGGCGCGTCGAGCCCGAGGGGGGCGGCGCCCGGCGCCTGGGCGACTTCGGGATAGGAGGTGCGCGCGGCCACCGCCGCGGCGGCCCGCTCGGCGGCGGAGCGGAAGTCCGACGGCGCGGGGTTGGCGGCGGGCAGCTTGCCGGGACCGCCGGAAGCCTCGATCATCACCCCGGTGTCGGGGCGTTTGTAGATGAAGCCGAAGGTCGGGTAGATGCTGCCGAAGACATGGTCGGTATGGCCGAGGGCGACGCGGACCGAGGTCCAGTCGTTGCGCGGGGAAACGTCGATCACCGGGATGTTGTAGGCGATCCCGCCCGGCACGCCGCCCGGCCCCCACCAGTTCGCCTGGTTGATGATGATCTCGCGCGAGTTCACCACCCGCGCGACCACCGCGACATGGCCGAGCGGCATGTGCCAGTTGGACTTGAAGGCCAGGACCGACCCCGGCTCGGGGACGTCGCCGCGGGCATAATGGCCGGCGGCATTGGCCCACCAGTCCTTGGCGTTGCCCATGATGGCGATGCCGGTGGCCATGTGTGCATAGGCGACACACTGGAGATAAAAAATCCGCGTCGCCCGCATCGGGACATTGGTTGCAACTGCGGGTTGAATGAGGCCGGTCCAGTTGGAGGCCGTGGAAGCCGCCTGCGCGGACGCCGGAGGGGCCAGCCCGAGGCCGACCGAAAGGACCGCAAACGCTGCCACCGCCTTGGTTCCGGCAAGCCTCATGGACCACCCTCCTGGAGTTCTGCGACGCTTCCGAGGGGTAACAACCGGGGCGCGAGGCTGGCAATCGGGGAATTCGGCAATCGCTGGTCTGAGGCGCGATTTTTGCAAATCGGCCCTGTGGACAGGAGCAGATTGTAGGAATGTCATCCCATTTCTCACGATTTATGTCGCAGTGTGTCAAACTCGCCCGGCCGTGAGAGCGCCGGGCGAGCAGCCGGCCGGCGGCCTATTTGCAGGCGGTCACCATGATCTCGACGAGGTGACGCGGGTCGGCGAGCGAGGCCTCGACGCAGGCCCGTACCGGCGCTCCGCCGGCCGGCAGCCAGGCCTGCCAGACCCGGTTCATCGCCTCGCGGTCGCGGATGTCCTTGAGCCAGACCTGCGCGTGCAGCAGCCTGGTGTTGTCGGTGCCGTGGGCTTCGAGCAGCGCGTCGATCGCGGCCAGGATCTCCGCCGTCTGGCCGCTGACATCCTTGGCGAGGTCGCTCGCGGTGACCCCCTGGAGATAGACGAACCCGTGATACTCGACCGCCTTGGAAAGGACCGGCCCGGCCTCGGTGCGGAGGATCTTGCTCATGCGTTGCTGCCTTCTTCGTGGGTGACTGGCAGCAGGGTTCTATCGGCCTTTGCCGGGCGGCGGAAGCAGCCGCGGCAAGCGGGCGAGGCGGTGGTCCGGGACGAAGCGATCGGGCGCGCATGAGGGGCTCCGGACGGGAGGGGTGGCCGAGCGGTTCCCGTTCCGCCTCCCCGAACAGCAAGCGCCGGGCCAACGCCGGGGCCCGGTGATTCCGCCCGCCCGCCCGCCCGCCGGGCGGCAATCCCTGCCGCGGTGCCGTCAGGGCGGCAGGAATTGCCGTGGCGCCGGTGGAGGCGGCAGGCCCTGCCGCCGGGCGGCGTTCAGCCCGCCGCGCGCGCGGGATCGAGGCGCAGCCCGCTCGCGGCGTCGAAGACGTGGAACTGGGCGGGCGGAAGCACGATCGCCAGCGTCTCGGCGGGCGGCGGCCCGCCGGCGCGCTTGAGCGCCAGCATCTCGCCCTGGGGCAGCCGCCCGATCAGCACCGTCTCCGAGCCCAGCGGCTCGACCAGATCGACCGTGAAGGGGATGCCCGCGGGATCGAGCGCCACGTGCTCGGGGCGGATGCCGAGGGTGAGCCTGCGCCCCGCCGGGCCCGGGCGAGGCCCGTCGGCGAATTCCAGCCGCCCGAGCGGGCCGAGATCGGCGCCGCCGCCGCCGGGCAGCAGGGTGGCGGAGAGGAAGTTCATCGCCGGCGCGCCGATGAAGCCGGCGACGTAGCTGTCGGCCGGGCGCTCGAACACTTCCATCGGGGTCGCGAGCTGCACGGCGCGGCCCTGGTGGAGCACGAGCAGACGGTCGCCCAGCGTCATCGCCTCCACCTGGTCGTGGGTGACATAGAGGCTGGTGACCCCGAGCCGGCGCTGGAGGCGGCGGATTTCGGCGCGCATGCTGACCCGCAGCTTGGCATCGAGATTGGAGAGCGGCTCGTCGAACAGGAAGAGCTTGGGCTCGCGCACGATCGCCCGGCCCATCGCCACCCGCTGGCGCTGCCCGCCGGAAAGCTGGCGGGGCTTGCGGGCGAGCAGTTCGCCGAGGCCGAGCAGCGCCGCGGTCTCCTCCACCCGGCGCGCGATCTCGCTGCGGGAGCGGCCGCGGATGCGCAATCCGTAAGCCATGTTGTCGAACACGCTCATGTGCGGATAGAGCGCGTAGTTCTGGAACACCATGGCGATGTCGCGCGCGGCGGGGTCGCGCGCGGTGATGTCCTGGCCGGCGAGCAGCACGCGCCCCGCGGTCAGCGATTCGAGCCCGGCGACGAGGCGCAGCAGGGTCGATTTGCCGCAGCCGGAGGCGCCGACGATGACCAGCATCTCCCCGGCGGCGAGCGCGAGGTCGATCCCGTGCAGCACCGCGCTCTGGCCATAGCTCTTGTGCACGCCTTCGAGAACGAGATCCGCGGTCACTTCTCGCCCTCGGTGAGGCCCTTGACGAACCAGCGCTGCAGGCCGACGACGACGAGCACCGGGGGAACGAGCGCGAGCACCGCCGTCGCCATCACCTTGTTCCATTCCGTCGAGGTGTCGATGCCGATCATCTTGACGATGCCGATGACGACGGTGTCGAGCCGCGGGCTGGTCGCGGCGAGCAGCGGCCACAGATACTGGTTCCAGCCATAGACGAACAGGATGACGAAGAGGGCGGCGAGATTGGCGGCCGAGACCGGGAGGACGACATCCCAGAGGAAGCGCAGCGGCCCGGCCCCGTCCATGCGCGCGGCTTCGAGGAGCTCGTCGGGGATCGCGACGAAGGTCTGGCGGAACAGCAGCGTCGCGGTCGCCGAGGCGATCAAGGGCACGGTCAGGCCCTGGAAGGTGTCGATGAAGTGCAGATCGGCCATCACCGCGTAGGTGGGGATGATGCGCACCTCGACCGGCAGCATCAGGGTCACGAAGATGATCCAGAAGGCAGTGCGGCGGAAGGGAAAGCGGAAGAACACCACCGCATAGGCCGAGAGGATCGAGATCGCGATCTTGCCGAGCGCGATTGCGAGCGCCATCGCCGCCGAGACCGCCAGCATCCGCCACACCGGACCCACCCCGGGGCCGCCGTGGCGCAGCACCTCGAGAAAGACGCCGAGATGATCGAGGCGCGGAACCAGGGAAAGCTCGCCGCGGTCGATCGCCGCGGGATCGAGCGTCGCGGCGCAGAAGGCGAGCCAGATCGGCAGCAGGAACAGCGCCGCGCCGAGCCCGAGCACGAGATGGGCGAGCCAGTCGCGGCAGCCGCTCATGAAGCGACCCGCCGGCCGAGGAAACGGAACTGCAGCGCGGTGAGCAGGATGACACCGCCCATCAGCACCACCGACTGCGCCGCCGAGGAGCCGAGATCGAGATTGACGACGCCGTCCTGGTAGACCTTGAATACCAGCGTCTCGGTCGCCCGCCCCGGCCCGCCCTGGGTCATCGCCTGGATCACCCCGAAGGTATCGAAGGCGGCATAGACGAGATCGACGATGACGAGAAAAAACAGCGTCGGCGCCAGCAGGGGAAGCTGGATGGTGCGGAAACGGTGGAAGCCCTTGGCGCCGTCCATCCGCGCCGCCTCGATCACCGCGCGCGGGATCGACTGCAGCCCGGCGAGGACGAACAGGAAATTGTAGCTCACCTGCTTCCAGGCGCTCGCGACGATGACGAGCAGCAGCGCCTGGGTGCCATTGAGCGCATAGTCCCAATGCACGCCGAGCGCCACCAGCCAGCGCCCGATCGTGCCGATCTGCGGATTGAGCAGCAGCAGCCACAATACCGCGGCGATGGCGGGCGCCACCGCGTAGGGCCAGATGAGCAGCACCCGATAGAGGTCCCGCCCGCGCAACTCGCGGTCGGCGGCGAGCGCGAGCACCAGCCCGGAGCCCAGCGAAAGCGCGGTGACCGCGGCGCAGAAGACCAGCGTGATCGCGACCGAGGAGCGGTAGCGCGGGTCGGCGAACAGGGCGGCGAAATTGGCCAGCCCGACGAAGCGGGTGTGGATGCCGAAGGCGTCGGTGCGGGTGAGGCTCTGCCACAGCCCCTCCGCCGCCGGCCAGTAGAAGAAGACCAGGGTGAGCAGCAACTGCGGCGCCACCAGCAGCAGCGGCAATCGCCAGCCTGGAAAGATCGTGCGCCGTTCCATGTCGCGGCGAACCCCCGCGCCCGCCGCCGGGCGCGGGGGGCGGGTTCAGCCCGCGACCGAGCGCTGGAAGGCGCGCAGCACCGCGTTGCCGCGCGCCACTGTCTGGCCGAGCGCCTGCTGCGCGCTCTTGTGGCCGGCGAGCGCCTGTTCGACCTCCTCGTAGAGGATGTTGCGGATCTCGGGCAGCCGGCCGAGGCGCAGACCGCGGGTGTAGTTGGTCACCGGGCTGCGGGTCAGCGACTGGCTGGCGACATCGGCGCCCGGATTCTTGGCGTAATAGCCTTCCTGCTTGGAAAGCGCATAGCCCGCGAAGGTGACCGGGACGTAGCCGCTCGCCTGGGAGAACATCGCGTCCTGGTCGGGGCGGGCGAGAAACTCGAAGAAGCGCGCGACTGCCTGGTAGTCGGCGGCGGCGCGGTGCGGCGCGGTCATCGCCCACAGGCTGGCGCCGCCGATGAAGGTGTTGTGCGGCCGCTTGGTCACCGCCGGATCGTAGGGCAGCATCGCCGCCGCCCAGCGGAACTTGGCGTTGCGCACGATATCGCCACGACCGGCCGAAGAGCCGAAACCGATGGCGGCGACGCCGGAATAGAACATCGGATCGGGCGCGGAATCGCGGCCGCCATAGTGGAAGGTTCCGGCCTTGGCCATGTCGAGAAAGCGCTGCAACTGGGCGACATGGGCCGGGCTGTTGATTTCGAGCACGGCGCCGAGCCCGTCGAACCCGTCGTTCAGCGAGGCGAAGGCGATGTCGTGGACGGCGCTGAATTCCTCGAACTGGATCCAGGTGAGCCAGGAGGTGGTGACGGCATACCGCGTCGGCCCGCCCCGCTTGTTGAGCGGATCGGCCCAGCGGGCTTTCAGCGCCGCTGCCGCGGCCATCACCTCGGGCCAGGTCTGGGGCGGATGGGCGGGGTCGAGCCCGGCGGCGGTGAAGGCGTCCACGTTGTACCACATGACCGCGGTCGAGGAATTGAACGGCATCGAGGCGAGCCGACCGTCGGGCAGGCTGTAGTACCCGCGCACCGAGGGGATGTAGCTCGCCGGCGTGATCGCGGCCCCGGTCTCCTGCGCCAGCTGCCAGACCGGTTTCACCGCCGGCCCGGCGGCGAGCATCGAGCCGGTGCCGACGTCGAACACCTGCACCACGTTCGGCGCCTTGCCGGCGCGCCACGCCGCGATCGCCGCGTTCAGCGTGTCCGGGTAGCTGCCCTTGAAGATCGAAGTCAGCACAACCTCGGACTGGCTGGCGTTGAACTGGCGGGTGATGCGGGCGATCTGGTCGGCGAGCGCGCCCGACATCGAATGCCACCAGGTGATGGCGACCGGCGCTGCGGCACGGGCGGACGGGAGCAGGGGCGCCGCGGACACCGCGGCGGCGCCGGCGAGCAGGGCGCGACGTTTCATGGCCTTCGTCTCCTCCAACGATCGCCCCCAGGCTAGCCGTGGCCGTGCCATCCGGAAAGTCCCGCCGCCACCGCCGCGGCGAGGCCGGCGGTGAAGCTTCGGTGACGCCGGCCGCACCCCGCCGGTGGCCCCGTTAACCGCCCCGCAAGTCCGGCGCGCGATGATCGGGGTATGCGTGCGGGCGAGCGGAGGGCGGAGATGTCGGTGGCGGCCTCGGGCGTGGAGTTCGACCTCGGCAATCTGCTCGCCGCCGGCCGGCGCTGGACGGCGGCGGCGGCGGCGTTCCGCCGCCACCTCGCCCGCGCGCCCGGCCACGCCGAGGCGCACTTCAACCTCGCCAACGCGCTCGCCGCCGCCGGCGAGCCGGGGGCGGCGGTGGAGTCCTATCTGGCCTGCCTGCGCATCTCGCCGCTCTACGGGCCGGCGCATGTCAATCTCGCCCAGACCCTGCGCCGGCTCGGCTTTCTCGATCACGCCCGGGCGCTGGCGGAGACCGCGGTGCGGATCCTGCCGGCGAACCCCGATGCGCACACCTGCCGCGCCGGCCTGTGCTTCGATCTCGGGGCGTATGCCGACGCCGAGGCGGCCTATCGCGCCGCGCTCGCGCTCGCGCCCCGCCATGCCGGCGCGCTCACCAGCCTGGGCAACGTGCTGCAGGCGACCGGGCGGCTGACCGAGGCGCGCGCGGTCCAGGAGGCGGCCTGCGTGCTCGCCCCCGCGGACGCGGATGCCCATTTCAACCTGGCGACGACGCTGCTCGCGGCCGGGGAGTTCGCCCGCGGCTGGGAGGAATACGAATGGCGCCTGCGTCGGCGGACCGAGATCGCCCGCGACCTCGGCCCCGCCTGGAGCGGCGAACCGCTCGCCGGCCGCACCCTCCTGCTGCACGCCGAACAGGGGCTCGGCGACACGCTCCAGTTCGTCCGCTACGTCCCGCTGGCGGCGGCGCGCGGCGGGCGGGTGGTGCTCGAGGTCCAGCCGCCCCTCGCGCGCCTGCTCGCCGGGGTCGAAGGCGTGGCCGAGGTGGTGAGCCAGGGCGAGACGTTGCCGCTCCACGACCTCCAGCTTCCGCTGCTCAGCCTGCCGCGGGTCTTTGGCACCACGCTCGAGACCGTCCCCGCCGCCATCCCCTATCTGCCGGTTGCGCCGGCGGCGGTGGCGCGCTGGCGCGAACGCTGCCCGAGCCCGCCGGGGAGGCGGGTGGGGCTGGTGTGGGCGGGCGGCGGCCACCCCGAGGACATCGGCGCCCATCTGATCGACCGGCGCCGGTCGCTGCCTCCCGCCGCGCTGGCCCCGCTCGGCGCGATCGGTGGCGTCGCCTTCGTCGGCCTGCAGAAGGACGCGGCGGAGCGGCCCGCGGCGCTCGCGCTGCTCGACCCGATGGGGCAGGTGCGCGATTTCGCCGACACCGCCGCCGTGGTCGGCGGGCTCGATCTGGTGATCGCGGTCGATACCGCGGTCGCCCATCTCGCCGGGGCGCTGGGGCGGGAGGTCTGGCTGCTGTCGCGCTATGACGGCTGCTGGCGCTGGCTCGCCGGGCGCGCCGATACGCCGTGGTATCCCGCCATGCGGCTCTATCACCAGAAGCGGCCGGGGGATTGGGCGGAGGTGATCGCGCGGGTCGCCGCCGATCTCGCGGCGTGGGCCGCCCGCCCGCCCGGCTGAGGTTCCCGGTGCCGCCTACCAGTCCATGCAGCGGCGGATGTCGTAGTTGTGCAGGCAGAGGCGCTGCAGCGGCGCGGTCGGCAGCTGGAAGGCCGCGAGCAGGTGCAGGTCGGGCTTCACGGAGACCAGCGAGCCGTCCGGATTGCGGGCGCAGCCGGCCAGCAGGCAGGCCAGAAGCGCGGCGGCGAGAAGAGTTCGAAGCATGGGCGCCCGTTCGCGGTGACCGCGACAGGATCGCAGGCGCGGGTGAAGAAACCGTGAGCGCGGGGGCTCGCGTGCCCCATCGAATCGCGCGATCTGGCTCTATGGTTGCTGGCGCGAAGCCCTATGCTGGCGCATCGAGGAGTTCCCGGCGCCTCGGCTCCGCCGCCTGGGAGCGCCGTGTCGCCGGGAATAGTTCGGCAGAGATCGTGGAACCGGGAGAGAAAGATGTCCGTCGTTTCCGAATTGGCGCGCGGTGGCGCCGGCGAGCCCGCCGGCGAGAGCCTCGCCCACCACTGGATGCCCTTCACCGCCAACCGCGACTTCAAGGCCGATCCGCGCCTGTTCTCGCGCGCCGAGGGGATCTGGTTCGAGGACCAGCACGGCCGGCGGGTGATGGACGGCTGCTCCACCCTGTTCACCACCCCCGCCGGGCATGGCCGCCGCAAGATCGCGGACGCGGTGCACGCGCAATTGCTCGAACTCGACTACGCCTCGAGCTTCGGGCGCGGGCATGAGAAATCCTTCACCCTCGCGCGGCGGCTGGCGGGGCTGCTGCCGGAGGGGATCGACCGGGTCTTCTTCGTCAACTCCGGCTCCGAGGCGGTGGATACGGCGATGAAGATCTGCCTCGCCTATCACGCAGCGAGGCGGGAGCCGCAACGGCGCATGTTCGTCTCCCGCGAGCGGGCCTATCACGGCGTCAACATGGGCGGTGTCTCGCTCTCGGGGATGGTGCGCAACCGGCTCGGCTTCGTGCCTATTCCCGGCGTCGTGCACATGCGCCACACCTGGCAGGCCGAGGCCCGCTTCACCCGCGGCGTGCCCGAGCACGGCGCCGAACTCGCCGATGATCTGCAGCGCATGGTGGAGAATTACGGCGCCGAAAGCATCGCCGCCTGCTTCGTCGAGCCGATCGCGGGCTCGACGGGGGTTCTGGTGCCGCCGCGCGGCTATCTCGAGCGGTTGCGCGAGATCTGCACCCGCCACGCCATCCTGCTGGTGTTCGACGAGGTCATCACCGGCTTCGGGCGCACCGGCAAGGCGTTCGGGGCGGCGAGTTTCGGGGTGCTGCCCGATGTCATCACCATGGCCAAGGCGCTCACCAACGGCGTGCAGCCCATGGGCGCGGTGGCGGTGAAGCGCGAGGTGCACGACACCATCATGGCGGCCGCGCCCGAGGGGGCGACCGAATTCTTCCATGGCTACACCTTCTCCGCCCACCCCGCCGCCTGCGCCGCCGCGCTCGCCGCCCTCGACATCTACGAGGAGGAGCATCTGTTCGAGCGCGCGGCGCAGATGTCGGCCTATTTCCTCGATGCGGTGCATGGTCTGCGCGATCTGCCGGTGGTCACCGACATCCGCGGCTATGGCATGCTCGCGGGCATCGACGTGGTGCCTGCCGGCGGGCCGGGGGTGCGCGGCAACGAGGCGCAGAAGCGCCTGTTCGACGCCGGGCTGCACGTGAAGACCACGGGCGATGCGCTGATCCTCGCCCCCGCCTTCACGTTCGCCGGTGGCGATGTCGATCACATGACCGCTATATTGCGCGAGGTGCTGGGCACCTATCGCTGAGCCTTTCGCCATCGCGGCCAGGAGGAGCATGGAGTTGCCCGCAGAGACGCCGGCCGTCACCGAGGAACCCGCCGTGCCGGCCCGCCGCACCCGGCGGCGTCCCGTGGGCGAGTTGCGGCGCCGCTGGGTCGGGCGCGCCGGCGTGGTCACGGTGCTGCTGGCCTGGCAGGGGTCGGTCGCGGTGGGGTTGATTCCGGGCGATCTGCTGCCCGGGCCGATCGCGGTGGCGGGCGCGTTCTGGCACATCCTCTGGCACGGCTACCGCGACACCACCCTGCTGTTCGACGTGGCGAGCACGGTCGGGCGGTGCCTCGCGGGCTTCCTGCTCGCGCTGCTCGTGGGTGTGCCGCTCGGCCTGTGGATGGGTGTCAACCGCGTCGCCGCCGCGCTGTTCGACTATCTCGTGCAGTTCCTCCGCCCGCTGCCGCCGCTCTCCTACATGATCCTGCTCATCCTCTGGTTCGGCACCGGCAATCTCTCGAAGATCCTGCTGCTGTTCCTTACCGCCTTCCCGATCGTCGCCAGTGCGGCGATGGCCGGCGTGCGCGGCGTGCCCCGCCTGCGCACCCAGGCCGCCGAAATGCTCGGCGCCAACCGCCGCCAGATCTTCCTCCAGGTGATGCTGCCGAGTGCCGCGCCGATGATTTTCACCGGCCTCAAAATTGCGCTCGCCGCCGCCTTCTCCACCGTGGTTGCGGCGGAGTTCGTCACCGCCCACTCGGGGCTGGGCTGGATGGTGCTCTCGGCCAGCAAATATCTCCAGAACGCGACCGTGCTGATGGGCGTCGTCCTGCTCGGGCTGATCGGCATGGCGTTGAGCCGCGGGCTCGAGCTGCTCGACGTGCGGCTGGTCCATTGGCGGCGGGTCGGCTAGCGATGGCAACCCGCTCCCCCCGCCCCCTGGTCTGGCCCTATACGGTGTTGAGTGTCGCCACGCTGCTCGGCGCCTGGACGCTGGTCACGGTGGAAGGCTGGGTCTCGCCGCTCTTCATGCCGACCCCGCTCGCGGTCTGGCGGGGGTTCTTCGATCTCGCGGACTCCGGCTACAATGGCGTGCCGCTCGGCTGGGATGTCACCATCAGCCTGGTGCGGGTCTTCGCCGGCTTCGGCGTGGGTGCGGTGTGCGGCTCTCTGCTCGGCCTCGCCATGGGCACCTGGAAAGGCCTCGACGCCGTCGCCGATCCGTTCATCGAATTCCTCCGTCCCCTGCCGCAACTCGGCTATCTCGTCCTCCTCATCATCTGGTTTGGCATCGGCGAGACCTCCAAGATCATGCTGCTCTTCCTCACCGCGCTCCCGGTCACCGCGGTAGCGGCGCGCGACGGGGTGCGCGGCGTGCCGGAGCAGAGGGTGCAGGCGGCGCGCGCGCTCGGCGCCAGTTCGCACCAGATCTTCTGGTTCGTCATCCTGCCCGCCGCGCTGCCGGAGATCTTCATCGGCCTGCGCCTCGCCATCGGCCTCGTCTATGCCACGCTGATCGCCGCCGAAATCCTCGCCGGCTCCGATGGCATCGGCTGGATGGTGTTCAATGCGGGCCGCTTCCTGCGCGCCGACTATGTCTTCGTCGGGGTCATCCTCATCGGGCTGATGGGCGTGGCGCTCGACCGGGCGCTGGTGCTGGCCGAACGCCGGATCGTGCACTGGGCAGGGCGATGATGCCGCTCGTCACTGCCATGGGCGGAAAATCCGCCGCACCGCAGAGAGCCACAACCAAACCAAGGGGAATCCGATCATGACGGACGCGCGTTTGGATACCGAAAGCCTTGCGCCGCAGTGGGCCGCGAGCCGGCGCCGCTTCTTCACCCTCGCCGCCATGAGCGCGGCGGCGGTCGCCGTGGGCAGCCAGCGCGCCCGGGCCGGCGCAATGGCGAGCCTGCGCATCGGCACCTTCGACGAAACCAACCCGACCGCGATCCTGCAAGCCTCGGGCAGCTTCACCCGGACCGGCGCGACCAAGGTGGTGTGGAGCAACATCGGCAGCGGCGGCGCCTTCAACACCACCGCAGCCGCGGGCGGCATCGATATCGGCCTCGGGCTCGGCACCTCGCCGGTTGCCGCCGGCCTCGCCGCCGGCATCCCCTACCAGATCATCGGCATGTGCGACAACATCGCCGGCGCCGAGGAGATGAGCGTGCGGGTGGCCGCCAACATCAAGACGCCGGCCGACTTCGTCGGCAAGAAGGTGGCGACCCCCTTCGGCTCCACCTCGAACTTCCGCCTGGTCGGCTTCCTCACCACCCATGGGCTGCTGGGCAAGGTGAAGGTGCTCTACATGTCCCCGCCCGAGATCGTCGCCGCCTGGAAGCGCGGCGAGATCGATGCGGCCTATGTCTGGCCGCCGGCGAAGTCCCAGCTGCTCGCCGATGGCGGGGCGGTCTTCGAGACCTACAAGGAGCTCGACAAGGCGGGCTATGTCATCGGCGATCTCATCGCCTGCCGCAACGCGGTCATCAAGAGCCATCCCGAGGTCGTGGTCGCCTTCCTCAAGGCCTATGGCGCGGCTATCGATCTGTGGACCACCGATCAGGCCAAGGCGGTGGCGCTCTGCGCCAAGGGCACCGGCATCTCCCCGGCCGAGGCGCTCGCCGACATGAAGGAATACGAGTTCATCACCCTCAAGCAGTCGCTCTCGCAGGCCTGGCTCGGCGCGCCCGGCAAGCCCGGGCGGCTGGCGGACATCCTGCACCGCACCGCGGGCTTCCTGCACGGGCAGAAGAGCATTCCCACGGTGCCCGCGGTCTCGGTCTTCGCGGCCGGCATCAATTCCGCCCCGCTCGCGAAGGCGATCGGCTGATCCCCGGCGGGCGGCATCCGTGAGGGTGCCGCCCGCCCGCCGCACCCGCCGCTGGCGCAGGAGTGACCCATGCTCAGCCCGCCCTCGTCCGTCGCCGCCGACCGGCCTGCCGGCCCCGCCGGCGAGAGCGACCCGGACTTCGTCGCCTTCCGCGATCTCGTGATCGAGTTCGGCACCGGGGAGTGGACGGTGCGCGCGCTCGACCGCATCTCGCTCACCTTCGCGCGCGGCGAGTTCGTGTGCATCGTCGGTCCCTCGGGCTGCGGCAAGACCACCATGATGCAGACGCTCGCGGGCTTCCTCGCCCCCACGTCGGGCCGCGTCGAGGTCGAGGGCAAGCCGGTCGGCCCGCCGGGGCCGGACCGGGGCGTGGTGTTCCAGCAGCCCGCCCTCTACCCCTGGCTCACGGTCGAGGCCAACGCCGGCTTCGGCCCGCGCATGCGCGGCATCGGGCGCGCCGAAACCGCGGAGACGGTAGCCCACTATCTCAAGCTCGCCGGGCTCTGGGAGTTCCGCGCCCGCTACCCGTACGAATTGTCGGGCGGCATGCAGCAGCGCCTCGCCATCGTCCGCGCGCTCGCCAACCATCCGCGCCTTCTGCTGATGGACGAGCCGTTCGGCGCGCTCGACGCCTTGACGCGGGAGAAGATGCAGGAGGAGCTCCACGGCGTCTGGCGCCGCACCGGCATGACCATCCTCTTCATCACCCACAGCGTCGAGGAGGCGGTCTATCTCGGTACCCAGGTGGTGGTGATGTCGCCGCGCCCGGGGCGGATTCTCGAAACCATCGCCGTCCCCTTCGCCCGCCAGGCGGGAGACCGCGACATCCGCGCGATCAAGGGCAGCGCCGACTTCGTCGCCACCCGCGAGCGCGTGCTCTCCCTGATCTGGGGCATGGCACACGATTGATCCCGGCCGCGGCGGGGATGGCGCCGTGGCCGGGAGCCCATGCCGCGCGCCTTCAGCCGGCCAGCGCCGCGAGCGGCGGGTGGAAGGGCAGGCCGAGCGCCTGCGCCACCGCCTCGTGGGTCACGTGGCCGCGGTGGACGTTGAGCCCGGCGCGCAGATGCTCGTCCTCGTGCAGGGCGCGGACCAGACCCTTCTCGGCGAGCGCCATGACGAACGGCAGCGTGGCGTTGTTGAGCGCGACCGTTGAGGTGCGCGGCACCCCGCCCGGCATGTTGGCGACGCAGTAGTGGATGACGCCGTCGACCAGGAAGGTGGGTTCGTCGTGCGTCGTCGGGCGTGAGGTCTCGAAGCAGCCGCCCTGGTCGATCGCCACATCGACGACGACCGAGCCCGCCTTCATCCGCCGGATCGTCTCGCGCGTGACCAGCTTGGGCGCGGCGGCGCCGGGGATCAGCACGCCGCCGATGACGAGATCGGCGGAGATGCAGTGCCGCTCCACCGCGTCACGGGTGGCGAAGACGGTGTTCAGCGGGCGGCCGAACTGCGCCCAGAGCCGTTTCAGAACCTCGACGTTGCGATCGAGCACCCAGACCTCCGCGCCCATGCCGAGCGCGATGTGGCAGGCGTGGGTGCCCACCACCCCGCCGCCGAGCACCACCACCTTGGCCGGATCGACGCCGGGCACGCCGCCGAGCAGCACCCCGAGCCCGCCGTGCGCCTTTTCCAGGAAATAGGCGCCCGCCTGCACCGACATCCGCCCCGCCACTTCCGACATCGGCGCGAGCAGTGGCAGCCCGCCGGTGCGCGACGTGACGGTCTCGTAGGCGATGCAGGACGCGCCGCTGGCCAGGAGATCGGCCGCCTGCTCGGGGTCGGGGGCGAGATGGAGGTAGGTGAAGAGGATCTGCCCCGGGCGCAGCCGCTTGCGCTCGACCGCCAGCGGCTCCTTGACCTTCACGATCATTTCGGCCTGCCCGAACACCGCCTCGGCGCCGGGCAGGACGTGCGCGCCGGCGGCTTCGTAGTCGGCGTCGCTCATGCCGATCTCGGTGCCGCAACCGGTCTCGACGAGCACCTCGTGGCCATGCTCGCAGAGATCGCGGACATTGGCCGGGATGAGCCCCACGCGATACTCGCGGGTCTTGATCTCCTTGGGCACACCGATGCGCATCTCGTCGCTCCCTCAACGCGCGCTGGCGGCCGCGCTGGCCGCCGCTTGCCGCGTGATGGCAGCATAGCGCGGACCGGCCGTGCCGTCGTGGAGCCAGAGGGGCGATTCCGCCCGGCCAGCGCTCAGCAGAGATCCTCGGCGATGACACGGGCGAGCCGGCGCACCCCGGGTTCGATCGCCTCCGCACGAATCGAGGAGAAGCCGAGCCGGAAGAACGGGCAGGGCGCGGGGGGCGCGCTGAAGAACACGTCTCCCGGCTCCAGCAGCACGCCGGCCCGCTCGGCCGCATCGGCGAGCCGCCGCCCGTCGAACCCGGCCGGGCCCTGCACCCAGAGGCTGGAGCCGCCGGTGGGCGCGCGGAAGCGCAAGCCGGGCAGGTGGCGCGAGAGCGCCGCGGCCAGTATCTCCGCGCGCTCGCGGAAGGTGCGCACGAGGCGGCGGAGCAGTGCGTCGTGGTGGCCGAGCTGGAGAAAGAGGGCGGTGGCGCGCTGGTTGTTGGCCGGCGGATGGCGCAGCATGAGCCGGCGCAGCGCGCGCGCCTCGAAGATCAGCTCCTCGGAGCCTACGATGTAGCCCAGCCGCAGCCCAGGCGCGAGGGTCTTGGAGAGGCTGCCGACATAGACCACGCGCCCCTCGCGGTCCAGGCTCTTCAGCGCCGCGGTCGGCTCGTCGTGGAAGCTGAGCTCGCTCTCGTAGTCGTCCTCGATGAGGACGATGTCCTCGCCCCGTGCGCGATCGAGCAGCGTCTCGCGATCGGCGAGCGGCATCGTCGTCGTCATCGGGCATTGATGGCTCGGGGTGAGGTAGAGATAGTCGCAGCCGGCGAGGGCGTGTTCGGCGAGATGACCCTCCGGTGCCACCGCGAGCGGGCGCAGCGTGGCGCCGTGGAGGGCGAAGATGTTGCGCGCGTCCGGGTAGCCCGGATCCTCGACGCCCACTGTCCGCTCCGGCGCCGCGAGCAGCGCGGCCAACAGGAACAGCGCGTGCTGGGCGCCGACGGTGATCATGATCTGGCTGGCTGCGGCCCAGATGCCACGTCGGGGCAGCACCCGCGAGCGCAACTGCTCGACCAGCAGCGGATCGTCGCCGTCGATCATGTCGGCGGACCAGTCGCGGATTTCGCGCACGCCGAGCGCGCTGCGGCTGCATTCGCGCCACTCCGCGACCGGAAACAGGAGCGGGTCGGACTGGCCATAGACGAAGGGGAAGGGATAGCGTTGCCAGTCGGCGGGCTTGCGGATGTTGCGCTGGCCCGAGGAGAGCCGCCCGCTCAGCCGTTCGAGCCAGGAGGGCGCGCGCGGCGTGCCGGCGGCTGCCGGCAAGGGACGGCGCGCGGCGGGAACGGCGGGCTGGTCGTGGACGAAATAGCCGCGCCGCTCCCGCGGGATGACGAAGCCCTCGTCCACCATCTGCCGGTAGGCCAGCGCCACCGTGTTGCGCGAGACCTTGAGCAGGGTGGCGAGTGCGCGCGAGGACGGCAGTGCGCAGCCGGCGGGCAGCCGCCCGTCGAGGATCGCCGCGGCCAGGCAGCGCCGGATCTGGATTTGCAGCGACGCATCGCCGCTCGGCGCCACCTCGACGAGGCGCCGCCACATCGCGGGGTCGGGGCGCCGCCCCAAGGCCGTCCTTCAGAGCCGCGCGGCGAGCGCCGGCGCGATCTCGGCCGGGGTCGCCACCACGCCGACACCGGCCGCCGCCAGTGCCGCGCATTTGCCGGCGTGCGAGCCGGCACTGCCGGCGACGATGGCGCCGGCGTGGCCCATCCGCCGGTTGGGCGGCGCCGCCGCGCCGGCGATGAAGGCGACCACCGGCTTCTTCATCCCCGACGCGTAGGCCGCGGCCGTCTCTTCCATCGCGCCACCGATTTCGCCCACCAGCACGACCGCATCGGTTCCCGCGTCCTCGTCGAGCGCGCGCAGCGCGTCGATGGTGCGGGTGCCGAGCATGGGGTCGCCGCCGATGCCGATGAAGGCGGACTGGCCAAGCCCGGCGCGGGTGAGATTGAGGCAGACGAGCGTGCCGAGGCTGCCGCTGCGCGAAACCACGCCGACGCGGCCGGGACGAAAGACGTTGGCGTTGTGCCCGGGCATGATGCCGGCGAAGCCTTCCCCAGGGGTGACCAGGCCGGCGGTGTTGGGGCCGACGACTCGGGTGCCCGCGCGCTCGGCGGCGCCGAGAATCGTCAGCACGTCATGGGAAGGAATGTGTTCGGTGAGGATGACGAGGCCGCGCGCGCCGGCGGCGATGGCATCGAGCGCTGCCTCCTTGGCCGCCGCGGGCGGGATGAACATCAGCGCGGTGTCGAAGCCGACCGCCCCCATCGCTTCCTGCGCCGAGCCGAACACCGGCCAGCCGAGATGGGTGGTGCCGGCGCGGCGGGGGTTGACGCCGCCCACGATGGTGGTGCCGCAGTCACGCATCTTCTCGGCCCAGAAGCTGCCCTGGGTGCCGGTGAGACCCTGCACCAGCACACGATGGTGGTGGCGCAGGAGGAGAGGTTCGAGGCCGCTCACCGGTGTGCCCCGGCGGCGGCGATGGCGGCCTTGACCGCGTCTTCCATGAAATCGAACGGGGTGAGGCCGAGTTCGCGCTCGATCAGCGCCACCGCTTCCGCCTCGCCGGTGCCATGGACCGAGAAGAACACCGGCAGATCGGGATTCAGGCTCTGCCAGGCGCGGACGACTCCCTCGGCCATCACGTCGGTGCGGGCGAAGGCGCCACAGAAATTGACGACGACGCTGCGGGCGTTGGGGTTGGCGAGCACGAGCGCGAGCGCGGCCTCGGACTTGGTGTAGGCCTCGCCGCCGATTTCGAGGAAATTGGCCGCCGATCCGCCGAAGTGATGGACCGCGTCCATGGTGGTCATGGTGAGGCCGGCGCCGTTGGCGAGAATGGCGACGTCGCCAGGAAGCTCGATGTATTTCAGCCCTGCCGCGGCGCCGCGCGCCTCTAGCGCCGTGCGCGGCTCGGGAGCGGCGCGGGCGGAGAGCTCGGGCTGGCGATAGGCGGCCGCGTCGTCGAGGATGAACTTGCAGTCGAGCGCCAGCAGCGAACCGTCGGCCAGCCTGGCGAGCGGGTTGATCTCGATCAGTTCGGCGTCGGTCTCGCGATAGCGGCGGAAGAGCGAGACGAGCAGGGCCGCGACCTCCTCGCGCTCGGCGCCGAGGTTCTGATCGGCGAGCATGGCGCGGGCCTCCTCGCGGGTGAACTCCTCGCCGCCCGCGACATGGTGGCGGCTCAGCGCCGCCGGGCGGGTGGCGGCGATCTCCTCGATCTCCATGCCGCCTTCGCCGCTGAAGAGAACGAGAGAGGTGGCGCTCGCGGCATCGTGGAGTACTGCGGCGTAGTATTCGGCGGCGATCGCTGCCGCCTGCTCGACCAGCACGGCGCTCACCCGATGCCCCGAAACCTCCGAGCCGAGGATGGCACGCGCGGCCCGGGCGGCTTCGCCCGGATTCGCGGCCAGGCGGATGCCGCCCCCCTTGCCGCGCTTGCCGGCGGGGATCTGCGCCTTCACCATCACCGTGCCGAGACGGCCGGCCGCGCCGGCGGCAGCCTCGGGGGTCGTGCAGATCTCGCCTTCGGGGACCGCGATGCCGGCCGGGCGGAGGACCAGCGTCTTGGCGGGATGCTCCGCGAGGTTCACGCTCGCGGCTCCCCGCGCCCGAACTTCTCCCAGAGTGGGCCGAACAATTCCTCCTCGCTCGGCTGATCGGGCGGAATCGGCGTGACGAGATGGGTGATGTTGAGGAAGTGGCGGTAGTTGAGATTTTCGCTGATTGAATTCTTCTGCCACGACCCGCAGCCCATGCTGAGGGTGAAATTTAGGCCGCTGTCGAATCCGCCGCCGTTGCCGAACGTGTGCGCGAAATTGACCAGAACCCGTACCACGTCGAGTTCGCGCGCGAGACGATGGGCGCGATCGGGTTCGCGCGTGTGCAGGCCGCAGCTGTGGCCGCGGCCCTGATAGGCGAGAATGTCGCGCACCCGGCCGATCGCGGTGTCGAGATCGGCGGCGCGATAGATGGCCAGGACGAGCGAGAGCTTTTCGCCCGAGAAGGGATGGGCGCGGCCCACACCCGTCTCCTCGACCATGAAGAATCGCGCCTGCCGCGCCGCATCCGGAAGGGCGAACGCGGCGGCGAGCCGGGCGGCGTCGCGCGCGATCAGATCACGGTTGAGCGAGCCATCGGTCCACAAGATGGCTTGGATGCGCGCCGCCTCCTCGGCGGTGCAAAGATAGCCGCCGACCGCCTCGAGCGCCCGGATCGCCGGCGCATAGATCTCGTCGAGCACGACAAGCGCATTCTCCGAGGAGCAGGAGGTGCCGTTGTCGAAGCACTTCGATTGCGCGATCTTGCCTGCCGCCGCCGCGAGATCGGCGGTCTCGTCGATGATGACCGGCACATTGCCCGCGCCCACCCCGATCGCCGGCGTGCCGGAGCGGTAGGCGCGGCGGACGTTGTCCTGCGAGCCGGTGACGACGACGAGATCGGCCGCCTGCATCAAGGCTTCGGTGCGCGCCTTCGAGCCTGGCGCGGGCAGGATCTGGACCAGATCGGCGGGCGCGCCGATGCGCGCGAGTTCGGCGCGCATGAATTCGACCGTGCGCGCCGTGGTCTGCCAGCCCAGCGGAGAGGGGGAGATGATGATGGCGTTGCGGCCCTTGACCGCCATCATCGCCTTGTTCACCGGGGTCGCCGCCGGGTTGGTCGAGGGCGTGACCGCGGCCACCACCCCGATCGGCTTGGCGTATTTCACCAGGCCGCGCGCGGCATCGGTCTCGATGATGCCGACGGTCTTCGCGCGGCAGAGATCGCGCAGCGTGCCGAACGTCTTGCGCTGGTTCTTGAGGATCTTGTCGCCGACATTGCCGAGCCCGGTGTCCGATACCGCGAGTGCGGCGAGGCTCGCCGCGTGCTCGGGCCGGTAGAGGGACCAGGCGAGCGCGCGTACGAGATCGTCGGTCGCCTCCTGGTCGTACCCGGCGATCGCTGCCATCGCCGCGCGGCCGCGGGCGACAAGATCGGCCGCGAGCATGGCCTCCTCTCCTGGTGGCGGCGCGCTCATCTTGTTCATGGTGGACATTCTCCCGGAAGATGTTCAGCCATCGACGGGCGGGGCGCCGGCGAGGATGCGGGCAAGCGCGAGCGAACTCAACCGTGCCTCGGCCGGATCGGCCCGCGAGGTCAGCACGATGGGGACGCGGGCGCCGAGCACGAGGCCGGCGGCGGTGGCGTGGAGCAGGTGAACGAGCGCCTTGAACAGCGCATTGCCGGTTTCGATGTTGGGCACGATGAGCACATTGGCGCGCCCCGCTACCGGATGGTCGACGAGGCCCTTGATGCGCGCCGCCTCCTCCGACAGCGCGACATCGAGCGCGAGCGGGCCGGCGATTTCGCAGCCCAGTCCGCGCGCTTCAGCGCCGTACGCCTCGATAAACGCGGCGGCGGCGAGCGAGGACGGCATCGCAGCGTTGACTTCCTCGGTTGCCGATAGCAGCGCCACGCGCGGCAGGTCGGGCCCGAGTGCGCGGGCGAGCGCTACGGCATGGCGGACGATATGGCGCCGCGTTTCCTGGTCGGGTGCCACGTTGATCGCGGCATCACTGATCAGAAGATCGCGCGCCGCCCCCGGCCAGGTGAGATGAAACGCATGGGTGAGGCGGCGGGCCTGGCGCAGACCCTGCGCCGGGTCGAGCACGGCGCGCATCAAGACGTCGGTGTGCAGATGCCCCTTCATGAGCACCCGCGCCTCGCCGGCGCGCGCGAGCCCGACCGCGAGTTCCGCCGCCTCCTGGTCGGACGCCGCGGCGATCAGGCGGGCAGCGGAGAGATCCCACCCATGCGCCTGCGCGAGCGCGCGGATGCGGTCGAGATCACCAACCAGAATCGGGGTGACGATCCCGAACTCGATCCCCCAGACGACGCTCTGCAACGCCGTCTCCGAGTGTGCCGCGGCGACGACCACGGACGCCGGGCCGAGCGCCTTGGCGGCGAGCAGCGTGCGCGGCGGACACAGGCGGGAGGGGGTGAGCGCGGCTCCGATGCTAGACACGGACAGGGGTTCCTCGCCAATCGACGACTGCCGGGTGGAACGGGGCCGAACGCGGCCCCGTCCCGGCCGACATCATGCGGTGTAGGCCGCGTATTTCGGCAGCATCCGCCGCGGCATCGCCAGAGCGTCGCGACGGAAGGGATCGCCGAGTTCCTGGCTCACCATCATCTCGAGGATGGTGGTCTTGCCTTCGCGCTGCGCCCGGCACGCGGCCTCCAGCGCGGGGCCGACGTCGGCGAGGGTGGAGACCACCTGTCCCTCGGCGCCCATGGCACGGGCGATGGCGGCGAAGCTCGGGTTCTTGAGGTCGGTGCCGACGAAACGCCGGGCGTAGAAATCGACCTGGTTCTTCTTCTCCGCGCCCCACTGGCCGTTGTTGAAGACGACGGCGGTGACCGGCAGATTCTCCCGCAGGCAGGTCATGATCTCGCCAAAGCTCATGGTCCAGGCGCCATCCCCGACATAGGCGACGGCCGGCCGCTCGGGAGCGGCCGCCTTGGCGCCGATGATGGCCGGGAAGGCATAGCCGCAATTGCCGAAGCTCATGGCGGCGAACATGCTGCGCGGCTGCTCGAAGCGCAGATAGGAGTTGGAGACCGAGCAGATGTTGCCGATGTCGGTGGACACCATGGCGTTCCTGGGCATCGCGCGCTCCATCGCCCGCAGCATCTGGCGGGGGTGCATGCGCGCGTCGCTTGCCGAGACTTCGGTGCTGAAGGGGTCGGTCTCTTGCGTCCAGGCGGAGAGTTCGGCCTCCCAGGCGGCCTTTTCGCTGGCGACAATGGCGAGCCGCTGTTCGCGGTTGGCGCTGCCGGCGAGCGGGCGGTTGCGCAGACGCTCGACCAGGGCCGCCGCCGCCGCCGCAGCGTCGCCGCAGATGCCGACCGAGACCTTCTTGACCAGGCCGATCATGCGCGCGTCCGCATCGATCTGGATGATCTTCGCCTGGCGGGGCCAATAGTCGAGCCCGTGCTGGGGCAGCGTACCGAACGGACCTAGCCGGGTGCCGAGCGCCACCACCACGTCGGCCTGGGCGATGAGCTTCATGCCCGCCTTCGAGCCCTGATAGCCGAGCGGGCCGCACCACAGCGGGTGGCTGGCGGGAAAGGAATCGTTGTGCAGGTAGCTGGTCACCACCGGCGCACCGAGCAGTTCGGCGAGTGCCGCCGCCGCCTCGGTCCCATGCGACATGATGACGCCACCACCCGAGACGATGACCGGGAAGCGCGCGCCGGCCAGCGCTTCGGCCGCGGCATCGAGGCTCTCGACGCCGCCCGGGCCACGCTCGATACGGATGGGCTGGGGAATCTCGTAGTCGTGGGCGCCATAGAAATAGTCGCGGGGGATATTGAGCTGGGCCGGGCCCTTTTCGGACATCGCGCGGTCGAAGCAGCGCCCGGTGATCTCGGCCATGCGCCGTGGATTGTTGACATGGCCCTGATATTTCGTGATCGGCGCGAAGATGGGAAGCTGGTCGGTCTCCTGGAACCCGCCCAATCCCGTGGTCAGCGACCCGGTCTCCGGCGTGATCACCACCACCGGGCTATGCGCCCAATAGGCGGCGGCGACCGCGGTCACGAAATTGGTGATGCCGGGCCCGTTCTGCGCGATGCAGACCCCGTGCCGGCCGCTGACGCGCGCATAGCCGTCCGCCATGTGGCCCGCGCCCTGTTCATGCACGGTGGGGATGAAACGGATGCCGGCGGCGGGGAAGATGTCGAGCGCGTCCATGTAGGCGGAGCCGACGATGCCGAAGACGTCGGTCACGCCATTGGCGACGAGTGTTTCGACGAAGGCTTCGCTGGGGGTCATCTCGGTCATCGGCGGATCTCCATGGGTGGCGCTGTGTTCTTGGGGTTTGGGGGAGGTTCAGTCGCCCGCGAGGCTGGCGGCCGCAAGGCTGGCGGCGAGAAGGCGGGCCGCGCGCAGCAATGGTTCGCGGGCGCGGGCGATGGTCTCGGGTGGCATCCGCGCCGCCGGCGCCTGGATGGCGATGCCGGCGCGGATATCGCCCGCCGTATCGAATACCGGCGCCGCCATGCAGACCCCCCCGGCAAGATATTCCTCCCGATCGAGCGCGACGCCGGCGGCGCGAACGGCGTCGAGTTCACGGGCGAGCGCGGCGCGATCGGTCAGCGAGGCGGGGGTGAAGCCGCGCAGATCGCGGCCTTCGAGCAGGGCTTCGCACGCGCGCTCGGGGAGGTGGGCGAGAAACAGCTTGCCGATCGCGGTGCAATGGAGCGGCACCCGCGAACCGATGCCGAACTGCAGCCGCAGCGGCCAGTGGGTCGCCTCCACACGGTCGATGTAGACGATCTCGTTGGCATCGAGCGTGCCGATGTTGCAGGTTTCGCCTACCTCGCGCACGAGCGCATCGAGAATGGCGCGGCGTGGCGCGAACTGCACTGAAGCGCGCAGGATCTCGAACGCGAAGTCGGCGAGCCGCGGCCCGACGGTGACCCGCCGGGAGGCGAAAGGCCGATGCAGCAGGCCTTGCGCCGCGAACCCTTCCAGCATCCGATAGACGGTGGGCTTCGGCAGCTCGAGCGCGGCGGCGATGTCCGCGGGCGTCACCGGCCGGCCGGCGCGAACGACATATTCGAGCACCGCGAACGAACGCTGGAAGACCCCGATCGCGCCCCCGGCGGCGGCTTCGGCCACGCCAGCGTCGCTGGCCGGGGTTTCCGGCGGATTGGCCGCGCCCCCGGCGCCTCTTCCCTCGTTCTCATAAACCGGAACTCTCATACGCGATCTATGAGACAGAAGACCCAAGAGGTCAAGAGCAGTCCACCCAGTGTATTAAAAATTCTTGCTGGACGGATTATCTCCTTCCCATCGTACCCGGAACGGGAGGCGCTGGCGCTCCGCCCGGCCGGGGGTCTATGAAGCATCGTTCATGGACCGGGCGGTCCAGGGAGGCTCCGGTGCGGCTGCTGATCGTGGAAGACAACGCCAAGCTCGCCGGCCTGATGGCGCGCCAGCTCGGCGAGCGCGGCATGGCGGTGGATGCCGTGGGCGGCGTGGAGGAGGCGCGGGCGGCGCTCGGCGTCGCCACCTATGACGCGATCCTGCTCGATCTCGGCCTGCCCGACGGCGACGGGCGCGAAATCCTCCGCCGCCTGCGCGCCGCCGGCGAGGGCGTGCGGGTGCTGGTGGTCACCGCCCGCGGGGCGCTCGCCGAGCGGGTCGATCTGCTCGATTCCGGGGCGGACGATTATCTCGTCAAGCCGTTCTCGATCGAAGAGTTGCTGGCCCGGGTGCGGGCGTTGCTGCGCCGCCCGGCGCAGGCGCTCGCGCCGGTTCTCAGCGCCGGCAACGTGGCGCTCGACACCCGTACGCTGACGCTGCGGATCGATGGCGCGGTGTGCGAAATGCCGCCGCGGGAGCTGCGCGTGCTCGCGGCGCTGCTTTCCCACCACGGCACGCTGCTGTCGCGGGAGCGGCTCGAACAGGCGGTCTATTCCTTTGACGACGAGGTGACCCCCAACGCCATCGAGGCGGCGATCTCGCGGTTGCGCCGCCGGCTCGAGCAGGCAGGGGCCACCCTCAGCGTCACCGCCATGCGCGGGCTCGGCTACATCCTGGCGGAGCGGGCGGCGTGAACGCCGAGCCGGCGCCAAGGCGGCTCTCGGTCATCCTCGCCCTGCGCATGACGGCGGTCGCGATCGCCGTGTCGGTACTGCTGCTCGCCGGATATTTCTCGGAATATGCGCTCAATGTAACTTTTCTTCGGCAGCGGACGCTGGAGATCGACATCGACCGGATCGCGGTCGCGCTGCGCGCCGGCCACGATCCCCGTCACCTCGCGCCCTACCGCAACTGGCCACAGGCCTACGGGTTCCGGGTCTTCAACCGCCGCACCACGCGGCGGCGCCGGGTAGTGATCGAGAAAAACGCCGCCCTGCTGCCGCCACTCGAGACCTTGAACGAGGCCACCCATCGCGAGCGGCCGCTGCATCTGGCCGAAAGCTTCGGGCCGCTGCCGATTCCCGGCGGCGGAGCCTCGGACGCCTGGATGATGACCAAGCGCGAGCATCTCGGCAAAGTCCATTATTGGATCCAGGCGGTGATGATCGGCGATCCCGCGGGGCGTTGGCGGGCGGTCATCGCCAACGAAATGGTCGATCACGTCGGTATCCCCTTCCTGGTCATTGTTCCAGCGCTGACGTTGGCGATGTTCCTCGCCACCCGCGCCTCGCTGCGCCCGCTCGGGCGGATCGCGCGCGAGGCGGAATCGCTCGCCGCCGCCGTCACCACCGGCCGCCCGCTGACCCCCTTGCCCGAAGACGGCTTGCCGCAGGAGTTCGCCGCCGTCGTCGCCGCCATCAACGCGACCCTGGCCAAGCTCGAACGTTCGCGGCTGCTGCAGAAGCATTTCACCTCCGACGTCGCCCACGAGGTGCGCACGCCGCTCGCGGTGCTGCTGCTCGAAGTGGCGGATCTGCCGCCAGGGGCCCAGAAGGACCAGATCCTCGCCGATCTCTCCGCCCTCGGCACACTGGTCAACGAACTGCTGCGCTTCGCCGAAGCCGAGGAGGCGCTGGCGGCGAACCGCCGGCCGGTCGATCTCGTGGCCACCGCCCGCGCGGTCTGCAGCGAGCTTGCCCCGGTGGCGCTGCGCGAGCGCAAGCTGATCGAGTTCGACAGCCCGGAGCGGCCGGTGATGGTGGACGGCAGCGCGACGTTGATCGCGCTCGCCATCCGCAACCTGATCGAGAACGCGCGCAAGTTCACCCCCCCGGAGACCGCGGTCTCGCTGCATGTCGAGCCCGCAGGATCGGTGGTGGTGGAGGACCGCGGCCCCGGCGTGCCCTCGGCCCAGAAGGAGCGGGTCTTCGACCGCTTCTGGCGCGCCGAACCCTCGCGCGCCGGCGGCAGCGGCGTCGGGCTCGGCCTGGTGCGCCGCATCGCGCAGTTGCACGACGGCTCGGTCCATGTCGAGGACCGGCCCGGCGGCGGGGCCCGCTTCGTGCTCTCGCTCACTCTCGCGAGCCCGGGGTAGGGCACGCTCCCGCCTCGCTGCGTGCCCGCCGCAACCGGCGCTCGTGCAGGCAATGCGCCGATCGCCGTCAGCGTGCCGTCAGCGGCGCGGCGCTAGTTCTGGCCCACGGGGCCGCCCGCTTGTGGCCGGCCCCAGCAAGGGCCGGAGGGTGGCGCGATGGACGGTGGCATGATCACAGGCGAACGCGGAGGCACGCTGCGCGGGTTTCGCGTTCCAGGAACCGGAACCCACGAGCCGTCCCGCCCCCCCGGCCGCGCGCCCAAGGTCTTCCTCTATTCCCACGATACGTTCGGGCTCGGCCATCTGCGCCGCAACCTCGCCATCGCCGAGGAACTGCTCGCCGGAGGGTTCGCGGTGTGGCTGCTCACCGGCTCGCCGGTGATCCGTTCCTGGCCGCTGCCGGCCGGCCTCTCGGTCCAGCCGCTGCCGCCGGTGGTCAAGCTCGGGGCGGAACGCTACGGGCCGCGCTCCGGAACCGATCCGTTCGCGCTCTGCAAGGGCTACCGCGAGGCGCTCATCCTCAAGACCGTGCTGCGCGAGGAGCCCGACGTGCTGCTCGTCGATCATGCGCCCTCGGGCATGAAGGGCGAACTGCTGTCCACCCTCTCGCTGATCCGCAACGAACTGCCGGCGACGCGGGTCATTCTCGGCCTGCGCGATATCCTCGACAGCCCGGAGACGGTGCGCGAACTCTGGCGCGTGGAGGAGACCTACGAACTGATCGCCCGCGCCTACGACGAGGTCATCGTCTATGGCTGCCGTGGCCTCTACGATGTCGGCCACGCCTACGGACTCGAGGGGCTGCTCGGGTCGCGCCTGCGCTACGCCGGCTACGTGGCGCGCGCGGCGGCGCCGGCGCCGGCGGGTGTCCCGGCCTGGCCCGCCGCGGCGCAAGGCCGGCGGGTTCTGGTCACCGCGGGCGGCGGCGGTGACGGGCATTTCCTGATGGAGGCCTTTCTCGACGCCCTCGTGCTCCTGCCTCCCGGCGCCACGTCGTCGGTGGTTCTCACCGGTCCGCTGATGGGGTCGGAAGACTACGCATCGCTGGCGACACAAGCCGCCGGCCGCGGGGACGTGCGGCTGATCACGCGCAGCGACGACGTCCCCGCCCTGATGGCGCAGGCCGATCTCGTGGTGTCCATGGGCGGCTACAACAGCAGCGTCGAGATCCTCGCCGCCCGCAAGCCGGCGATCATCGTCCCCCGCGCGGCGCCGCGCGCGGAACAGCGGATCCGGGCCGAGATCCTCGCCGGCCTCGGCCTGGTCTGGACCGCCGCCCCCGGCGCCGGCCTCGCCGGGCGACTGGCCGGCGTCCTGCCCCAGGCGCTGTCCGGCCAGCGTGACATCGCTCCCCGCTGGGAGGCGCTCGACCTCGGCGGCGCGCGCCGGGTGCGGGAGCTGATCGGGATGATGACGGCGCACGCGCCCGCCGCGGAGTACTGCGCGTGAGCGCGGCGCCAAACCCCGCGGGCGGGCGGGTCGGCTATATCCTCAAGCGCTATCCGCGCCTGAGCGAGACCTTCATCCTCAACGAAATCCGCGCCATGGAGCGGCTCGGTGAGGAGCTCGAACTCTTCTCCCTGCTCCCGCCGGAGCCGCCGCCCTGGCACCCGATGGTCAGCGAGGTCCAGGCCGAGGTCAGTTTCCTGCCGCCTGCCTGGGGAAAGAAGCTCGCCGCCCTCGCCTCCGGGCACGCGGCCGCACTGCGGGCGGCGCCGCTGCGCTATTCCGGCGCGCTCGGCCGGGCGCTGGTCTGGGCCGCGCTCTCGCCGCATCCGCTGGCGACCATGAAGCAATTCCTCCGCGCCGGCTTCGTCGCCGCGGTCTGCCGGCAAAAGGGGGTCTCCCGCATCCACGCCCACTTCGCCAACGCCCCCGCCGCGGTCGGGCTCTTCGCCAGCCGCATGCTCGGAGTTCCCTTCAGCTTCACCACCCACGCGAAGGACCTCTACCTCACTCCGCGGCGCGTGATGCAGAAGCGGATCGCCGCCGCCCGCTTCGTCACCACCTGTACCGACTACAACGCGCGCTACCTGCGGGCGATGGTCGCGGAGGGCGAGCGCCACAAGATCCAGCTCGTCTATCACGGCATCGACCTCTCCCAGTTCGACTTCCGCGACGCCGCCGAGACCGCCCGGCTGGACGGGCTGCGCCCGGTCATTCTCTCGGTCGGGCGGCTGGTTCCCAAGAAGGGGCTCGGGGATCTGATCGCGGCCTGCGCCCTGCTGCGCGAGCGTGGCGTCGGTTTCCGCTGCATCATCGTCGGCGAAGGCCCGCTGCGCGCCGCGCTCGAGGCGGACATCCGCGACCGCGGCCTCGCCGGCTGGGTGACGTTGCAGGGGGCGATGACCCACGCGCGGTTGATCCACCTCTACCGCGAGGCCCAGGTCTTCGCGCTGCCCTCGCGGGTGACCGAGGACGGCGACCGCGATGGGATCCCCAACGTCATCGCCGAGGCGATGGCGATCGGCGTCCCGGTGGTCTCCACCACCGTCTCGGGCATTCCCGAACTGGTCAAGGAAGGGGAGACGGGACTCCTCGTCGCCCCCAACGATCCCCAGAGCCTCGCCGACGCCATCGCCCATCTGCTCGGGGATCCTGCGCTCTGCCGCCACATCGCCGGGCAGGCGCGGCGGGTGCTCGACGGCTGCTTCAATTGCTGGGTGACCGCGCGCAGCCTGCAGGGGCTGATGAACGGGCGGGCGTGCGAGGCCGTGATGCCGCCGCTGGCGGCGCCGCAAGAGGTCCCGCCGCAAGAACTCGCGGCCTGAACGGAGGAGGATGCGGTGCGCATCGCCTATCTCTGTCTCGACAGCGGCATCCCGGTCCTCGGCGGCAAGGGCGCGTCGGTCCATGTCCGCGCCTTCGTCACCGCGCTCGGCCGGCTCGGCCACGAGGTGCGAATCTTCTGCACCCGCCCCGGCGAAGGCAATCCCGCGCCGGCGCCGCTCACCGCGCTCGAGCGTCCCTCGCGGGAGGCGGCCATCGCTGCCTGCATGGGCCGGGGCTTGGCGCCGGCCGTGCTCGAGGACGAGGCGCTGGCCAGCGAATTGCGCCGGATCGCCCATGACGAGGTATTGCCCGCCCAGATGCGCGCGGCCTTCGGTGCCTGGCGGCCGGATTTGATCATCGAGCGCCACGCCCTGTTCCACGCCGCCGGGGCCGAGATCGCGCGGACGCTCGCCATCCCGCGACTGCTCGAGGTCAACGCGCCGCTGGTCGAGGAGCAGGCGGCGTTCCGCACCCTGCGGCTGCGCGCGCTCGCCGAGGAGGTCGAGGCCCGCTCGATGCAAGCGGCCCAGGGGGTGGTCGCGGTCTCCGCGCCGGTCGCGGCCTATGTGCGCGGCAGGGGCGTCGCCGCCGAACGGATCATGGTCGCGCCCAACGGCGTCGATTGCGCTCTTTTCGCCCCCGAGGATGCCGGCGCCGAGGTGCGCGCCTTCCACGGCCTCGGTGCCGGCCCGGTGATCGGCTTCTTCGGCAGTTTCAAGGTCTGGCACGGGGTCGATTTCCTGCTCGACGCCTTCGCCGTCATCGCCGCCGAGCATGCGCAGGCCCGTCTGCTTTGTCTCGGCCACGGCCCGCGGCTGGAGGCCGTGGAGGCGCGCGCCGCCGCCCTCGGCCTCGCCGGGCGGGCGATCTTCCCCGGCCCGGTGCCGCATGCCGAGGTGCCCGCCCATCTCGCCGCGATGGATCTGACGGTCGCTCCCTATCTGCCCCAGGAGGACTTCTATTTCTCGCCGCTCAAGGTGGTGGAATCGCTCGCCGCCGGGCGCCCGGTGGTGGCGCCGCGCATGGGCCAGATCCCCGAGCTGATCGAGGATGGCGAGACCGGCCTCCTCTACGAGCCCGGCGATCTCGCCGCCTGCACCGGCGCCATCCGCCGCCTGCTCGAAGACCCTTCCCGCCGGCGGCGGATGGGTGCGGCGGGTGCCGCCCGCGCCCAGGCGTGCTGGGATTGGCAACAGGTAGCGCGCGCGGTGCTGGCGCGGCTGGCGCCAGGGACGATGACGGAGGCGGCATGAACCCGACATCCTCCGCTCCTCCCTGGCGTCTGCGCCGGCTGCTGCGCGCCCAGGCCCGCCTTCTGGTCCCCGGCGGGTTCGCCATGGCGGCCCGCGCCATGGTGCTGATCCTGCTGCCCTGGCCGCTGAAATTCATCATCGACAGCGTGCTGCTCGACAAGCCGCTGCCGTCTGCGCTGGCGCTCTGGCTGCCCGACCCCGGGCGCGATCCGCTGGCCCTGCTCACCGCGCTCGCGCTCACCATGCTGGCGCTCGGGGTCGCCGATGCGGCGCTGGCCTATTTCGGCAACCGCGCCTTCCTCGACGCCGGCCAGCGCGTGGTCTTCGCGCTGCGCCGCGAGCTGTTCGGCCATCTTCTGCGCCTGCCGCCTTCGTTCCATCGCGGCCGGCGCGCCGGCGAACTGATGTCGCGCCTCAGCGGGGATGTGAACCGGCTGCAGGATTTCCTCGCCGCGGTCGGCACCGGGATCATCCCCCACTTCCTCACCATCGCCGGCATGCTGGCGGTGATGGTGGCGCTGGACTGGCGCTATGCGCTGGTGGCGCTGGCCATCACCCCGGTGCTGGCGCTGATCAGCGAACGCTGGACCGGGAAGCTGCGGCGGGCGCTGCGCGCCGTGCGCGCCTCCGACGGCGCCCTCTGGGGCATGGCGCAGGAGACGCTGGGCGCGGTGCCGCTGGTGCAGTCCTGCGGGCGGGAGTCCCACGAGGAGGCGCGCTTCGCCGCCCAGGCGCAGACCAGCCTGGCCGCCAGCCTGCTCGCCAACCGCGCCCAGGCGCAATTCACCCCGCTGGTCAATCTCGTCATCGCCCTCGGCTCGGGGGCGATCACCTGGTATGGCGCGATGCGGGTGCTGCGCGGCGATCTCACCGCGGGCGATCTGCTGGTCTTCCTCGCCTATCTGCGCGGCCTCGTCACCCCGGCGCGCCAACTCGCCAAGGCGGGCCCGGTCTATGGCCGAACGATGGTCGCGCTGGAGCGCATCCGGGAGATCTTTGCCACCCAGCCGGCGATCGCCGACAAGCCGGGCGTGCTGCCGCCCGAGACCAGCACCGGTCGGATCGAGTTCCGCGGCGTGTACTTCGGCCACCTCGCCGGGAGCAGCGTGCTCGAGGATATTTCCTTCACCATCGAGCCCGGCCGCCTGGTCGCCCTCGTCGGCCCGACCGGGGCGGGCAAGAGCACCATCGCCGCACTCGCCGCCCGCTTCGCCGATCCGGTGGGCGGGGCCATCCTGCTCGACGGGCGGGATCTGCGCGACCTGCCGCTCGCCTACGTCCGCCGCCGGGTCGCGGTGATGGCGCAGGAATCGATGCTGCTCGCCGCCCCGGTGTGGGAGAACATCGCCTACGGCCGCATCGGCGCCGACCGTGCCGCCGCCATTCGCGCCGCCCGCCGCGCCGGGGTGGAGGAGATCATCGCCGCCCTGCCGCACGGCTTCGACCACGAACTCGCCGAACGCGGCGCCTCCATCTCCGGCGGCCAGCGCCAGGCCATCGCCATGGCCCGCGCCGTGCTCGCCGATGCCCCCGTCGTCATCCTCGACGAGCCCTCCGCGAGCCTCGACGCCTTCAGCGAAGTCCAGATGATGGCGGCGTTGCGCCGGGTGACGGCGGCCCGCGCCGCCCTCGTCATCGCCCACCGCCTCGCCACCATCGAGCGGGCGGACACCATCCTCGTGCTCGAGCGCGGGCGGATCGTGCAGGCCGGGACCCATCGCAGCCTGCTCGCCGAAGGTGGACTCTACGCCAGCCTGTGGCGGTCGCAGAACCGCTCCGCCGGCTTCGCTACGGAAGGCAGGCTCGGCGGACCCGTGCCGGCGGCATGAGATGGGCCCGCGCCTCCTCCTCGTCCGCCATGGCCAGACCCTGTGGAACGAGGCCGGGCGCTATCAGGGCCGCAGCGACCCGCCGCTCTCCGCCGCCGGCACCGCCGCGGCGGTCGAGTTGGCCCGGACCCTGGAACCGACCCCGCTGGGGCGCATCCTCTCCAGCCCGCTGCGACGGGCGGTGCAGACCGCGCGGCTGATCGGTGGGCGACGCCGGCTCGCGATCGAGACCGACGAGCGCCTCGCCGAACTCGCCTTCGGTGGGTGGGAGGGCTTGACCCAGGCCGAAGTCAAGGAACATTGGCCGGAGTTGCTGCGCCTCTACAAGCGTATGCCGGAAGCGGTGTGCTTCCCCGGGGGAGAGACCATCGCCGAGGCCGAGCAGCGGCTCGGCTCGGTGCTCGATGCGCTCGCCGTCGACGCCCCGGCCGAGCCGGTCCTGGTGGTGACCCACGCCGCTCTCATCCGCCTCGCCCTGCTGCGCGCCAGCGAGCGTCCGTTGTCGCGGATGCGCGAAATCGCGGTCGCCCACTGCCGCCCCTATCCGCTCGAGCGGGTCGGCGGAAGCTGGCGGGTGGCGGCGGAAACTCCGGCGGCGCTCCCCGCCTGTTGAGGCCGCTCAGCGCGGCAGGATGCGCGGGCTGGCGGCGTCCCACCAGGCGAACACCCGTGCGCCCGGGGTCAGGCGGTCTGCCTCGCCGCTCGGCAGATCCGCGGCCACAGTGACGCCCGCGCCGTCGAGCGTAAGGCGAACGCGGGTGAAGGAGCCGAGGAAGGTGAGATCGGCGACCGCGGCGGGAAGGCCTGCCGCGGTCGCGGTGCCCGCATCGGAGGCGAGCCGGATATGCTCGGGGCGCAGGAACAATTCGACCTCCCCGCCCGGGGCGATCGCGGCGGCAGCACTTGCCGGCAGCAGCGCAGCGCCGACCCGCACACCCTGCGCCTCCGCGCGGCCGGCGAGCACCGCACCGGCGCCGATGAAGCGGGCGACGAAGGCATCCGCCGGCTCGCGGTAGAGCACCGCGGGAACGGCCACCTGGCGCAGCGTCCCCTCGTGCATCACCGCCACCCGGTCGGAGATGGAGAGCGCCTCCTCCTGGTCGTGGGTGACGAAGACGGTGGTGGTTCCGGTCTCGCGCTGGATGCGGCGGATCTCCTCGCGCAGCTGCACCCGCACCTTGGCGTCGAGCGCGGAGAGCGGCTCGTCGAGCAGCAGGACCGCGGGCCGCACGGCCAGCGCACGGGCGAGTGCCACCCGCTGCTGCTGCCCGCCCGACAACTGGTGGGGATATTTGTCGCGGTGGGGCTCGAGCCCGACCAGGGCGAGCAGCTCCGCCGCGCGCTCTTTCTGTTCGGTGAGCGAGCGCCCTTGCATGCGCGGTCCGAAGCGCACGTTCTCGAACGCGGTCATGTTGGGAAACAGGCTGTAGGCCTGGAACACCATGCCCATCTTGCGCCGGTCCGGAGCGAGCGCGGAGACGTCGCGCCCGTCGATCAGCACCGCGCCCTGGTCGGCCCGCTCGAAGCCGGCGATGATGCGCAACAGCGTGGTCTTGCCGCAGCCGGAGGGGCCGAGCAGGGAGACGAACTCGCCATCGGCGAAGGAAAGCGCGATGCCGCTCAGCACGCGGCGGCCGGCGAAGCCCTTCTCGATGCCGGAAAGAACCAGGACGGCCATGTCAGCGAGCGCCTCCGAGTGCGGTCTGGCCGCGGCGGTTGGAAAACACCACCCCGAGCATCGCCGCCCAGGTGATGAGGAAGCTGAACAGCGAGAGTGCCGCCGCCTCGGTGATCGCGCCCTGCCCGGTATCGGCGATGAACACGGCGAAGGTGCGGAACAGCAGGATGGCGGCGAAGGTATATTCGCCCATCACGATGGTCAGCGTCAGCAGCGCGCCGCCCATCAGCGCCGCCTTCAGGTTGGGCAGCACGACATGGACCACGGTCTGGAACCAGCTGGCGCCGAGGCTCTGCGAGGCCTCGGTCAGCGTGCGCAGATCGAGCGAGGCGATGCCGATGTCGAGCGCGCGGTAGGTGTACGGCAGCGTGATGATGAAATAGGGCACGACGAGATAGTTGGCGGTGCCGATCAGCCAGGACGGCCCGGTGTAGAGCGTCGTCAATCCGGCCACCAGCGCGATCGCCGGCACCACGAAGGGCAGCACCGCGATCACCTCCAGCACCGCGCGCAGCCGCGGCGCGCGCAGGTTGATGACGATCACCGCGGGCACCAGCAGCACCAGGCTGAGCGCGGCGGTCTCGATGGTCAGGCGCAGCGAGAGCAGCAGGCTCGTCCACACCGCCCCGGTGTTGACCACCTTGCCGTAGGTCGCGAGATTGTAGGTGCTGCCACCCTGCCACAGGCTGAAGATGCCGGTCAGCACCAGCGGCAGCAGGAAGAAGGCGCCCGCCGCCAGCAGAACCAGCAGGCTGCCCAAGCCGAAACGCCGCCGCATCGCCGCCCTACCGCCGCCAGCGCGCCGCCCGCCGCGAGGCGAGCGCGTAGAGCAGGATCAGCACCACCATCACCGCGATCATCCCGACCGAAAGTGCCGCCCCCACCTGCGGCGCCAGCATCACGTTGCCCGAAAGCACGTTGCTGATGGTGATGGTGACCAGCGCGATGTTGCCCGCGGTCAGCGCATAGGCGGTGGCGTAGGCGGAGAAGCCGCTGCCGAACAGCAGCACGAAGGCGGCGAGCAGCGAGGGCGCCAGCACCGGCAGCCCGACATGGCGCCAGAATCCGAGCCGCGTCGCGCCGAGATTGGCCGCCGCCTCCCGCCACTCCTGCCGCAGCCCTTCGAGCGCGGGAATGAAGATGATGACCATCAGCGGGATCTGGAAATAGGCGTAGGTCAGCGTCAGCCCGGTGAGCGAGTAGAGGCTGAAGCCGAGACCGTAGAGATCGACCCCGAGCGCCTTGAGGAAGAGGGTGAACACGCCGAGCGTGCCGTAGGTCGCGATGAAGGCGAAGGCGAGCGGCACGCCGGCGAAATTCGCCGCCACCGCGGCGAAGCTCGAAACCAGCGAGCGCAGCCAGTCGGGTGCGCCGGGTTGCAGCATGGCGTTGGCGATCAGCCCCCCCGCCACCAGCCCGACCAGCGCCGAAGCCACCGCGACGATCAGCGAGTTCTCGAAAGCGAGACGGTTGTTGAAGGAGCCGAGCTCGCGCACGTAGTGCAGCGTGAACCCGTGCGGGCCGGCGAACGCCTGCACCGCGAGAGCGAGCGTCGGCCCGACGAGAAAGGCGAGGATGAAGGCGAAGAAGCCGGCGACGAAGACCCAGGGAAGCAGGGCGGCGAGACGCGGCCCCAAGCCCCCGCCCGCCGCCCCAGCCGCCATCAGATCTTGACTTCCTTGGTCCAGAGCGCCTGCAGAACCTTCTGCGCCTTGTCGTTCTGCGCCAGCGTGGTGAACTTCACCAGCTTGTAGGGCGCGGCCGGCGGCAGCTCCTTGGCGAGTGCGGCCGGGATCTTCCCGGCGGCGGCGAGCGCGGCGTAGCGCGCCGGGTGGGCGAAGCCTTCCAGGAACAGGATCTGCCCCTCGTCGGAATAGAGGAACTCCTCCCACAGCTTGGCCGCCGCCGGGTTGGGCGCGAACTTGTTGATCGCCTGGCAGTAGTAGGACCCGTAGGGCTGTGCGTTCTCGGGCACCACGACGGTGATCTCGGCCTTGCCGACCGCCTTCTTCTGGTAGCCGATGCTGAGATAGTCCCAGTTGATCACGATCGGCGTCTGCCCGCTGACCAGGCTCGCCGGGGTGCCGACCGAGGGGTTGAGGTTGCCGAGCTTGGCGAGTTCGGCGAAGAACTTCACCCCCGGCGCCATGTCGTCGAGGCTGCCGCCGTTGCCGAGCGAGGCGGCGAATACCGCGGCGAACGCCGCCCCCGCGCCGAGCGGGCTGCCGTTGAGCGCGATCATGCCCTTGTATTCAGGCTTCTTGAGGTCCGCCCAGGTCATCGGCATGGTCTTGACCACCGAGCGGTTGGCGGCGAAGGAGACCACGCCGAAATAGTCACCGTACCAGACCCCGCCCGCGTCCTTCATGTCGGCCGGGATCTCGCTCCAGGTCGCGACCTTGTAGGGCAGGAACAACCCCTGCTTCTTGCCGATGTCGGCGAAGGAGGGCCCCACGTCCACCACGTCCGGCGCGCGCGACTGGCCCTTGAGGCTGCGGATCGCCTGCAATTCCTGCGCCGAGCTTCCGTTCGGGTTGGCGTCGGTGATCTTGATGCCGTAGCGCTTATGGAACGTGTCCATGATGGCACCGTAGTTCGCCCAGTCCGGCGGCAGGGTGATGACGTTGAGGTGGGCTTCCTTCTTCGCCGCCGCCACCAGGCTCGCTGCCGGGGCGGCCAGCGCCTCGCGGCCGAGGAAGCTGGAAATTCCTGCCCCGGCGAGCCCCGCCGCCGCCAGTTTCAGCGCTTCCCGCCGTCCGGGTGCGCGATTGGAATCGTTCGCCATGGTTCTCCCTCGAGTTCTTTCTGTGGTCGGAGCGTCGCGCCGGATGGCGCGGCGCGGAGATCTAAGACCGCTCCTATCGGAAGTCGATGCTACTTTGATGACAGTCCCGCGCAAGAAGAAAATTTCCTGGGTTCTGGCGCAATCACGGCGTGCATTCTCCGCTACCCGTTCCCGCCGACCAGGCTGCGCAACACTGCGCCGCCGCCGTCGAGCACCACGAGGTCGGCCCGCGCGCCCGGGGCGATGCACCCGATGGTGCCGGCGAGCCCGAGACACGCCGCCGGCGTCCGCGTCGCCATGCGCAGCGCCGCGGCGCGCCCCACACCCGGCAGCTCCGCCATCCGCCGCACCGCCCCGGCGAGGTCGAGATGCGCTCCGGCCAATGTTCCGGCCTCGTCGATGAGCCGTCCTTCGGTGAGCCGGATGCAGCGCCCGCCGATCGCGAACTGGGTGATGGCGGAGCCCGCCGTGGGCATCGCATCGGAGACCAGCATCACCCGGCCCGGCCCGAGCGCGGCGGCGACCGCGGTCAGTGCGGCCGGGTGGACATGAAAGCCGTCCGCGATCAGCCCGGCGTAGCCGCCGCCCGCGAACGCCGCCCCCACCGGCCCCGGCGCGCGCGAGGCGAAGGGCGGCATGGCGTTGAAGAGGTGGGTGAAGCCGGCGAGCCCCGCCTCCCGCGCTTGCGCGATGGTTTCCGCGGAGGCCTCGGTGTGCCCGGCGAACACCAGCACCCCGGCGGCGGTGAGGCGGGCGATGGCGGCGAGCGGCACCCTCTCCGGCGCCAGCGTGAGCATCAGGGGCGCCGGGAACGGCGCGGTCAGCACCGCGAGGTCCGCCTCGGTGATCGGCCGCAGCGCCGCCGGCGGGTGGATGCCCTTGCGCGCCGGGTTGAAGAACGGGCCTTCGACATGCAGCCCGACGATCCCTTCCACTCCCGAAGCCATCGCCGCCCGCACCGCCGCCATCGCCGCCGCGATCGCCTCCGTCCCCGCGCTCATCAGGGTGGGCAGCAACGCGGTGGTGCCGAGCCCGCGGTGGGCGCGCGCGATCGCGGCCAGCGCCGCGGGGGTGATTTCGTCGTTGAACAGCACCCCGCCGCCGCCGTTCACCTGCACATCGACGAAGCCCGGCGCGAGCAGGCTGCCCTCCGGCAGCGGCTCGGCCTCCGGCGCCGCCGCGGGGGCCCGCAGTGCTGCGATCTTCCCGCCGTCGATCGCCACCGCGACCGGCCCTTCGTGCAGCCGCTCCCCGTCGAACAGGCGCGGCGCGAGCAGGGTGCGCCGCCCGCTCACCGGACCTCCCTCCCGAGCGCGGTGAGCGCGGCGCCGAGGTGGCCGCGGTGGCGGGCGAGCAGCGCCGCGGCGGCGGCGGGTTCGAGCCCGCGCAGCACCAGCAGCGCCCGCTTCACGCTTCCTCCTGCCGCGGCGAGCGCCGCGCCCGCCGCCTGCGCGTCGCAACCGGCGAGTTCGGCCACCATGCGCGCGGCGCGGGCGCGCAATTTGTCGTTGCTGGTCTGCAGATCGACCATCCGCCCGCGATGGACATGGCCGAGCCGCACCATCACCAGCGTGGAAAAGAGGTTGAGCGCCACCTTCTGCGCCGTGCCCGCCGCGAGGCGGGTCGAGCCGGCGACCACTTCCGCCCCGGTGGCGAGCAGGATCGCATGTTCTGCCGCCGCCAGCAGCGGGCTCCCCGCGACGTTGGCGATCCCGATGCACAGCGCCCCGCCGGCCCGCGCCGCTTCCAGCGCCGCCAGCGTATAGGGCGTCCGCCCGCTCGCCGCGACCGCCACCAGGACGTCCGCCCCACCCAGCGCCGCGCCCGCGGCCGCGCCCGCCGCGCGGTCATCCTCCGCCCCTTCGACGCCGCGCAGCAGCGCCGCCGCGCCGCCGGCGAGGTGGAGCGAAATCCGCTCCTCGGGCCAGCCGAAGGTGGGGGCGAGTTCGGCCCCGTCCTGTGCCGCGATGCGCCCGGAGGTGCCGGCGCCGGCATAGGCGAGCCGCCCCCCCGCCCGATCGAGCCGCGCCGCCGCCGCGTCCGCCGCCTCCCCGAGGGCGGGAAGCGCCGGCCCCACCGCCGCCACCGCCGCGAGCTGGGACTGCCAGAGCGCGGCCAGAACCGCGGGCGATTCCCATCCGTCGATCCCCTCCGTCCGCGGGTCGGCGGCCTCGGTCGCGGGCAGTGGCGGGGCAGCGGTCATGGGCGGCAGCAAGAAGGTTGCACTCGGCGAAAGTCAAGCCCCGCGGCCGGCCCACGACGAACCCCGCAAGCCTTCCGCGCGCGGCTTGCCGAATCGCCACCGGCAGCATAGAATCGAAGCAGGAATCGAAGGTGTTGGCGAGTGCCGGCACCCGCCAGCGCAGCGAGGCAATGATGTCGAAGGCATTTCTCTCGGCCACCCTGCTCGAATCCGCGGGTGAGCACGCGGTCCCCCTCTCCGGCGTCGCCGCCAACAAGATCGCCGGCGACCTGATGAAGGCGATCGTCAAGGAACTCAAGAAGAGCGGCCGCTTCACCCTGCCCACCTTCGGCACCTTCATCGTCCGCAAGACCAAGGCCCGCGCCGCAGTCAACCCCCGCACCCAGGAGAAGATCAGGGTCAAGGCCGGCAAGACGGTGCGCTTCAAGGCCTCGCCCTCGCTCAAGAAGGCGGTGTAGTCTCCCCCCATGCTCGTTCATCGCCGGTTCATGGTTCTTGGCTAGTGGTCTGGTCGTCGCACTCGGTTCCCGAATGCGGCATGAACCAGTCCACCAGATCAACAGGCCGGTGGTTCGAATCGGGCATGCCTGGCCCGCTGCGAACCACCGGCCCCGGCGGCAGGGACGGCCGGGCGCGCAGGACGGGGGTGGAATGGGCTTGATTTCGCAGCACCAGGTCGAGGAGATCCTGCGGGTCCCGCATTTCTCCGGCAGCGGCTATTCCCATCTCGACCTCAACGAGAATCTCGACTTCTACCGCTACTATTTCGTCGAACCGCTGCTCGCCCGGCCGGACGCCGACGCCATCGCGACGGTGGCCGACATCGGCGCCGGTTACGGCTGGCTTTCCATCGCCTTCGCGTTGGCCGCGCAGAAGCGCATCCTCGCGCTCGACATGAACGCCGAGCGCCTGGTCGCCGCCCGCCGCATCGCCGACATCATGGGCGTGCTGGACAAGATCGAGTGGCGGGTCGGCTCGGTCGGCAGCCTGCCGATGGCCGCGGGCGAGGCCGACGCCAGCTATTGCGTCGAGGTGATCGAACATACCGGGCGCGACCGCGGGATCGTGCGCGATCTCGCCCGGGTGAGCGGGCGCTACCTCACCATCACCACGCCCAATCTCGTCTTTCCCGTCATCCACCACGATACCGCCCTGCCCTTCTGCCACTGGCTGCCGATCCCGCTGCGCAATCTCTACGCCTCCGCCTGCGGGCGGCGACGGACGCAGGACAACAATCTGTTCTGGTCGCCGGGGCGGCTGCAACGCGCCCTGCCGGACTTCGAGCGCATCACCGGCTTCTTCCAGTTCGCGGACTATGCCGCCTATCGCCGCGCCGAACGCGCGCTCGCCGCCGGTCGGCGCGCCCCGCCCGGCCTCGGCCGCAGGCTGCGGGACCGCTACTACCGAATCGCCGCCCTCGCCGGCCGCCGCTCGATCTATCTCCTCCCCAACCTCGCCTCCACCTTCCGCCGCCGGGGCGGCTAGCGGCGGGCACGAAGGAGTAGGCAATGCTCTATCGCCTGCGCACGCGCCTCGCGAAGCGCCTGTTTGATTTGCGCATCGAAAAGATCCTCCGCACGGCGCCGATCGTCTCCTCCGCCGACGGCCCGGTGATCATGAGCATGGTGTCGAGCCAGGACGTCCGCATGTACCTCCTGGCGATCAAATCATTTCGTACCCGGCTGGGAACCGGCGGAGTCGTGGTCATCGACGACGGCTCGCTGACGATGACCGATCGCCGTTTGCTGAGGGATCACATCGAAGGCCTGGAGTTTCGCGATCATCAGGATATCGACCTTGGCGGTATTCGCAGAGACATCATGTGGGAACGGCTTTGCTTCAACCTGGCGTATTGCCAGAGCCGGCCTGTGATCCAGCTCGATTCCGACACCGTTACGACGGGTCCGGTGGCCGAGGTCGCCACTGCGGTCGCCAGCGGCACCGCCTTCATCCTCGGCACCTCCGAGGGGCAAAGGATCACCTCGGCGGGTGATGCCAGTCGCCACGCCCGGACGACGGACTCCCAACATGTGCAAAGTGTGGCGGAACGCGCCCTGGGAAGCATGCCGAATGCGGATCGGCTGCGCTACGTTCGCGGTTCGGCGGGGCTATTCGGTTTGCCGCGAGCGAGCGTCCATCGCGACGAGGCCGTCGCGTTGTTCGAGAAGATGGCGAAACTGTGCGGGCCGAAATTCCGGGAGTGGGGCTCTGAACAATTCGCCGCCAACTATCTGGTCGCCAATTGCCCGGACGCTGTGGTCCTGCCCTGGCCGGCCTATACCAGCGTCGAGCCGGGGGTGGACATAGGCCGCTCGGTATTCCTCCATTTTATCGGCACCTACCGCTTCCGCGGCGGCGAATACGTGCGCCAGGGGCAACGCGCACTCTCCTCGATTCCGGCTTCTTGGAAGCCGAGCCAGCATATCCCGTGAGCCAGGCGGTGCCGATCTTCGTCATCAGCCTCGCAAGCGCCACGCTACGGCGCACGCGCATCCGCGCGCATCTCGACGCGCTGGGATTGAAGTACGACATTGTCGATGCGACGGACGGCCGGTTGCTGACGGAGGACGAGCGGCGGCACCTCGCGCCGGATGCGACCGCGATGTCTCCCGGCGCCATCGGCTGCTACGCTTCCCACCTCGAAGCCTATCGGCGGATCGTGGATCGTGCGCTCCCGTTGGGCCTGATCCTCGAGGATGACGCGCGGCTGAACCCCGCCGTCGTGCCGCTGCTCAAGGCGGGCTTCGCCGCCGCGCCGCTCGATCGGCGCTGAACCGCGCCCCGGCAGGGTCGCTGCCGCCGGAATCAGACCGCCCGCCGCCGCGCCCGCAGGCCAAGGAAGCAAAGCAGCGCGGTCGCCAGCAGCGCCAGGCTGCCCGGCTCCGGCACCTTCGCCGGGGCGGAGCGGAAGCTGAGCTGCTGGAGCAGAACGTTGCCCGCCGGGTTCGTGGGATTGTCGGTGGTGATGACCAGGTAGCGGTCCGCTCCCATCGCGGGGGGGAAGAGGAAACTCTGCACCACCGAACCCGCCGGCGGGCTGCTCAGCGTCGCGATGCGGGAAAGCTTGCCGGGGTCGAGGGTGGCGCCGAGCGAATCCGCCCCGTACACATCGATCCTCCCGCCTTCGCCGGACTGGATCGAACCGATGGAGAGGCTCGCCAGCGTGTAGCCCAGGTTGAGCGCCGCGGAATTGTCGAGCAGCAGATATTCGTTGGCGGCGATCTCGAGGCTGTCGCCGCTCGCCGCGCTGTCGCGCCCCGAGGCGACACCGAGCCCGGATTCACCCGCTGCATTGCCCGCGAGCAAGCGCTGCGAGACGCTCGTCCCCCCGGCGGTGATGCCGCTCCGCGAGGAGGCGAAGGAATCCACGGTGAGGCT
>DAHWFB010000001.1 GCA_027326105.1 Acetobacteraceae bacterium | reverse complement strand
AAGCTGCCCCCCAACCACCGCCGGCACCGCGCCCTGAACCACCCCCCGAAGCAGTCCCCCGCCCAGCCGTCTCCTTCCGCGCCTGCGGCCCGCCGGAAACCCCGGAGCGCAACGCCGGAACGATGGAACGGGCGGAAGCGGAATCGGGTAGAACGCGACCATGGACAAAACCGCCATGGACAGTACCAAAGAGGCCATCCCGCCAGAGGGGCTGAGCGAGGGGGAGGCCACGGCGCGGCGCGCCCGCTTCGGCCCCAATGCCGTCGCCGAGGAGCGGGTCCACCCCTGGCGGCGCTTCGCCGGCAAATTCTGGGCCCCGGTGCCCTGGATGCTGGAAGCCGCCGTGCTGCTGCAACTGGTGCTCGGCGAGCGGCCGGAAGCGGCCATCATCGGCGCCCTGCTGCTGTTCAACGCGCTGCTCGGCCTGTTCCAGGAAGGCCGGGCGGAGGCCGCGCTCGCGGCGCTGCGGGCGCGCCTCGCGCTCACCGCCCTGGTCCGCCGCGACGGCGCCTGGCGCCGCCTGCCCGCCGCCGATCTCGTCCCCGGGGACGTGGTCACCATCGGCCTCGGCGCGGTGGTTCCCGCCGACCTCCGCCTGCTCTCCGGCGCGGTGGCGCTCGACCAGTCGATGCTCACCGGGGAATCGCTCGCGGTGGCGCGCGCCGCCGGGGAGGTGGCCTACGCCGGCGCGCTGGTCCGCCGCGGCGAGGCGGTGGCCGAGGTCACCGCGACCGGCGCGCACACCTATTTCGGGCGCACCGCGGAACTGGTCCGCCTCGCCCACGCCCAGAGCGCGGAACAGCACGCGGTGTTCGCGGTGGTGCGCAACCTCGCGGTGATCAACGGCGGGGTGGTGGTGCTGGTGGTGGCGGACGCGCTCGCCCGTGGCATGGGCGCGCGCGAGATCGTGCCCCTGGTGCTCACCGCCATCCTCGCCTCGATCCCGGTGGCGCTGCCGGCCACCTTCACGCTGGCGAGCGCGCTCAGCGCCCAGCGCCTGGTGCGCCGCGGCGTGCTGCCAACGCGGCTTTCCGCCATCCCCGAGGCGGCGACGATGGACGTGCTCTGCGCCGACAAGACCGGCACGCTCACCGCCAACCGCCTCGCCGTCGCCTCGCTCGTCCCCTTCGCGCCCTGGGACGAGGGCGGCCTGCTCGCGCTCGCGCTGGTGGCGAGCGGGGAGGGCGGCGCCGACCCGGTGGACCAGGCGATCCGCGCCCGCGCCGGAGCCGGCACCGGTGCCGCCCCGCCCGCGCTCGTCCGCGAACGCTTCACCCCCTTCGATCCGGCGTGCAAGCTGGCCGAGGGGGTGGCGCGCGCCGCCGACGGCACCCGTCTCTTCGTCCTCAAGGGCGCCTACGACGCCATCGCCGCCCGCGCCACGCCCACGGCGGAAGCGGAAGCGGCGGCGGCGCGGGCGAGTACGGCGGGGGAGCGGGTGCTCGCGGTCGCCGCCGGGCCGGAGGGGGCGCCGCGTCTGGCCGGGCTGATCGGGCTGGCCGACCCGCCGCGCGAGGATTCCGCCCCGCTCGTCGCCCGTCTGCGCGGGCTCGGGGTGCGCACCGTCATGGTCACCGGCGATGCCGCCGGAACCGCCGCGGTGGTCGCGCGCGCGGTCGGCATCGAAGGGCCGGTGCGCTCGGGCGGCGGCGTGCCGGCCGCGGTGCGCCCGCAGGATTTCGCCGTCCTCGCCGGTGTCTTTCCGGAGGACAAGTTCCATCTGGTCAAAGCCTTCCAGGCCGCCGGCCACACGGTGGGCATGTGCGGGGACGGCGCCAACGACGCCCCGGCACTGCGCCAGGCCCAGCTCGGCATCGCCGTCGCCTCGGCGACCGACATCGCCAAATCCGCCGCCGCCATGGTGCTCACCGAACCCGGCCTCGGCGGCATCCTCGCCGCGGTGGAGGAGGGGCGGCGGACGTTCCAGCGCATCCTCACCTACGCGCTGAACACCGTGCTCAAGAAGGTGCAGATCGTGCTGCTGCTCGCCTTCGGCCTGGCGCTGACCGGGCAGGCGGTGCTGACCCCGCTTTCGATGGTGCTGCTGCTGCTGACCCAGGACTTCCTCACCATGTCCTTCAGCGCCGACCGGGTGGAGGGCTCGCCCCGGCCGGACCGCTGGCGCGTCGGCGCGCTCACCGTCGCCGCGGTGGTGCTCGGCCTCGCCGATCTCGGCTTTTCGCTGGCCGTGCTGGTCTGGGGGCGCTGGGGTCTCGGGCTCGCGCCGGCGCCGCTGCGCAGCCTGGTGTTCGCGGTGCTGGTCTTCACCAGCCAGGTCAGCGTCTATGTGGTGCGCGAGCGCCGCGCCTTCTGGGCCTCCCGCCCCGGCTTCTGGCTGAACGCGGCGGCGGCGCTGAACCTCGCGCTCGCCTTCCTGCTCGTCGCCGGCGGCATCGCCATGGCCGCGCTACCGGTGCCCCTGCTGGTCGTGCTGCTCGGCGCCACCGCGGCCTTCGGCCTCCTGCTCGACCGGATCAAGCTCCTGCTCTTCCGCCACCTTCGCATCGGGTGAGGAGCACAGCCTTGCCCGCGCTATTGCTGCAACCGGCGGACGGTCTGGCCGTTGTAGGAGATGCTGTTGCGGCCGAGCAGCGTGACCTGGAACTGCTGCGGCTTGAGCGGCACCGGCCGGCAGTTTCCGCCCGCGCCGCAGATCTGCGGCGGGTAGGCCTGCTGCGGCTGGATCGACAGCATCACGGTGGACCCCTGCACCGGCTGCACCGACCAGCGGCCGGAGAGGTCCACGCTGATCTGCCCGGTCGGCCGCCGCAGGGTGTCGCGTTCGCGGTAGGTGCCGTCGGCATTGAAGCTGAAGTCGGTCTCCTCGCTTTCCTGGCCGTTGGTGACGACGTTGCGCCAATAGCCCCCGACGAAGAACTGGGCGAGGCTCATGCTCTGCCCGTTGCCGCCGGGCGCGGGTGCCGGTGCTGGGGGTGTCGCGGCGGGCGGGAAGGGGCTCGCACCCGGCGCCGGCGGCGCGCCGGCGGGCGGGAAGGGGTTGGCGCCCGGTGCCGGCGGCGCGCCGGCGGGTGGGAACGGGTTGGCTCCCGGTGCCGGCGGCGCGCCGGCGGGCGGGAACGGGCTCGCGCCCGGTGCGGGGGCGGGCGCAACCGGTGCCGGTGCCGCGGGTGCCGGGCCGACCGGCGGGAACGGGCTCGCGTCCGTTCCGGGCTGGTTCGGCACCTGCTGCGGTGTCGTGGCGGCCTGCGGCGTGGGGGCGGCCAGGCCCACCGGCACGAAGGCGAAGGAGCGGAAGCCGAAGGTCCCGGTGCGCGCCGCCCCGAGGCCGACCATCACCGGCGACAGCCCGCCGTGCGGCTTCGCCGGGTCGTAGTGGACCGGCATCGTCAACACCGGCCGGTGATCCACCCGGAACTGGGTTTCGGCGGTGTTCTGCGCGACCGTCAGCACCACTCCCTGGGTGTCGCCCGCGCCGGCCTGGGTCAGCCGCTTGAGGAGCTTCAGCCCCTTGCCGGGATCATGGAGGTAGAGCCCCACGCTCCCGTCTCCGCCAAGCATCAGCGCGAGCCATTTGTGGCTGTTGGCGTTGTTGACGATGAACAGGCCGGCCAGCGAATCCGGCGCGCCCTTGACCAGCACGGTCACCGACGCGGCGCGCCCCTGGAGCAGGGTGCGCCGCCAGCGGATGTCGAAGAAATCGATCGCGTTGCTGTCGCCGCTGTTGGCCATGATGAACCAGCCGCCGGCGACCGACTTGGTCCAGACCCCGGACTGCCCGAGCCGGATGCCGCCGATCGGCCCCAGGGTCGCGCCGGCCGCCTTCGCCGTCATCGGGGGGCCGCCCGCGGTCTGTGCCACGGCCGGTCGGCCCGGAACCAGCGTTCCGAGGGCGAGCGCTCCGGCCAGAAGCGCACCCCGACCCGCCCGCCTCCCCCCGCTCGGGTTCGCGCTTGCGAACCACCCCAGGAACGTCGCCGCCCGCCGCCCGACCACCTGCGCCATCACGCCGTTCCTTTGCCGTCTCGACGCAAAATCATGCCGAATTCGTTATGCCTACGCAAGCGGCACACCGCTGCCGACGGCCCGGCGGATGAGAAATATGTGGTGCCGCCGATCCGCCGCCGGAACGCCGCGCCCCCTTGACGGCGGCTGCCCGGCCGGCCATTTGCATCCAATCAGGACCCCTCCGGTCCGGTATGGCGCAAGCCGTCCGGGAAGGTCTGTTTCGGGAAGGTCAGCGTGGGATGTTGCGGCTGTCGAGATTGACCGATTATGCGGTCGTCGTGCTGGTGCGGCTGTCCGCCGCCGAGGCGGTGCAGACCAGTTGCGGCCTCGCCCAGGGCACCGGGATCCCCGAGCCCACGGTGGCCAAGGTGCTGAAGGCGCTCGCCGCCACCGGCCTCGTGGTGTCCCAGCGCGGCGCGCACGGCGGCTACCGGCTGGCGCGCCCGCTCGCCACCATCGCGGTCTCCGAGGTGATCGCCGTGATCGACGGGCCGATCGCGCTGACCGCCTGTGTCGAGGGTTCGGGCACCAGCTGCGAATCCCAGGGCTTCTGCCCCATGGTCGGGCGCTGGGATCCGGTCAACAGCGCCATCCGCGAGGCGCTCGCCGCGATCACGCTCGCCGACATGCAGGAGGCCGCGGTGCCGCGCGCCTTCCGCCTGCCCGCGCCGCCGGTTGCCGCCGAGCCGTTTCTCGCCGACAAACTTCTCTCCAGCCACGGATAGCACGATGCCCGCCGTCGAAGAAACGCTCGCCGTCGTCGCCGCCACCACCGGTTCGGGCTACAAATGGGGCTTCGAGACCGAGATCGACATGGACCTCGCCCCCGCCGGGCTGTCCGCCGATACGGTGCGGCTGATCTCGGCGCGCAAGGGGGAGCCGGAATGGCTGCTGGAATGGCGGCTCAAGGCGCTCGCCGCGTGGCAGGGCATGGATGAGCCGCACTGGGCGCGGCTGCATCATCCGCCGATCGACTACCAGGCGATCCACTACTACGCCGCGCCGCGCCGCAAGCCCGGCCCGGCGAGCCTCGCCGAGGTCGACCCCGCGCTGCTGCGCACCTACGAGAAGCTCGGCATCCCGCTCAGCGAGCGCGCCATCCTCGCCGGTGTCGAGGCCTCCGGCGGGGAGCGCGCGCCGATGGCGGTGGATGCGGTGTTCGACAGCGTCTCCGTCGCCACCACCTTCCGCGAGACCCTGGCCCGCGCCGGGGTGATCTTCTGCCCGATCAGCGAGGCGGTGCGCGAACACCCCGAACTGGTGCGCCGCTATCTCGGTTCGGTGGTGCCGGCGGGGGACAACTACTTCGCGGCGCTGAATTCCGCGGTCTTCACCGACGGCAGCTTCGTGTTCATCCCGCGCGGCGTGCGCTGCCCGATGGAGCTTTCCACCTATTTCCGCATCAACGCCCGCAACACCGGGCAGTTCGAGCGCACGCTGATCATCGCCGAAGCCGGCGCCGAGGTGAGCTACCTCGAAGGCTGCACGGCGCCGATGCGCGACGAGAACCAGCTCCACGCCGCCGTGGTCGAGCTGGTCGCGCTCGACGAGGCCAGGATCCGGTACAGCACGGTGCAGAACTGGTATCCGGGAGACGCGGAAGGCCGTGGCGGGATCTACAATTTCGTCACCAAGCGCGGGGCCTGCCGGGGGGCCAGGAGCCGGATCAGCTGGACGCAGGTGGAAACCGGCTCCGCGATCACCTGGAAATACCCTTCCTGCATCCTCCAGGGCGAGGAGAGCGTCGGCGCGTTCTATTCGGTCGCGCTGACCTCGAACTTCCAGCAGGCCGATACCGGGACCAAGATGATCCACATCGGACCGCGCACGCGCAGCACCATCGTCTCCAAGGGGATCAGCGCCGGGCAGTCCAACAACACCTATCGCGGGCTGGTGAAGATCCTGCCCCGGGCCGCGGGCGCGCGCAACCACACCCAGTGCGACAGCCTCCTGATCGGCGACCGCTGCGGCGCCCACACCGTTCCCTACATCGAGAGCCGCAACCCCTCGGCCCGCGTCGAGCATGAAGCGACCACCTCCAAGATCGCCGAGGACCAGCTTTTCTACTGCCGCTCCCGCGGCCTTTCGCAGGAGGATGCGGTGAGCCTGATCGTCAACGGGTTCTGCAAGGAAGTTCTCAAGGAGTTGCCGATGGAATTCGCCGTCGAGGCGCAGAAGCTGCTGAGCGTGAGCCTCGAAGGCTCGGTGGGCTGACGCGCGATGCTGCTCATCCGCGGCCTGTGCGCCGAAATCGACGGCAAGCCGATCCTGCGCGGCATCGACCTCGAGGTGCCGGACGGGGAGATCCACGCCGTCATGGGCCCCAACGGGGCGGGAAAATCGACGCTCGCCCACGTGCTCGCCGGCCGCGAAGGCTATCAGGTGACCGGTGGCAGCGCGCGCTTCGACGGCACCGATCTGCTCGCCCTCGAACCGGAAGCGCGCGCCAGCGCCGGGGTCTTTCTCGCCTTCCAGTATCCGGTCGAACTGCCCGGCGTGGGCAACGCGAATTTCCTGCGCACCGCGCTCAACGCCCAGCGCCGCGCGCGCGGCGAGGCGGAACTCGACGCGGTGCAGTTCCTCCGCCATGTGCGCAGCGAACTCAAGCGGCTCGCCATGGCCGACGAGATGCTCAAGCGCGATGTCAACGTGGGCTTCTCCGGCGGCGAGAAGAAGCGCAACGAGATCCTGCAGATGGCGGTGCTGCGCCCGAAGCTCGCCATCCTCGACGAGACCGACAGCGGCCTCGACATCGACGCGCTGCGCATCGTCGCGGACGGGGTGAACGCGCTGCGCGAACCCGGCTTCTCCGCGCTCGTCATCACCCACTACCAGCGCCTGCTCGATCATATCGTTCCCGACCGCGTCCACATTCTCGCCGACGGGCGCATCACCCTTTCGGGAGACGCCGATCTCGCCCGCCGGCTGGAAGCGGCGGGCTACGCGGGGCTCGCGGCGGAGGTCGCATGAGTGCCGCGCTCGCCGCCCTGCCGCGCGGCTTCCTCGCCCGCTACGAGGCGGGCGGGGGGCGTCTGTCCGGTGATCGGGCGGCGCGGGCGGCGGCGGCGCGCGCGCTGGCCGCGGGTTTCCCCGGGCCGCACGACGAAGCCTGGCGCTACACCTCGCTGCGCCCGCTCGCCGAACACGCCTGGGCGGAGCCGCCGGTTGCCACGCCCGATCCCGCGGCGCTGCTGGCGCGGTTCGATGCGATCGATGCCCCGCGTATCGTCTTCGTCAACGGCGGGTGGCGCGAGGACCTCTCCCGCCCGCCGGCGCACTGGCGCCGCCCCGACCGCGCCGGCGCCCGCCCCGGCACGCTCGCGCGCCCCGAACGGGAGCCGATGGTGGCGCTGAACACGCTCTTCGCCGAGGACGGCGCGCTGATCGAGCTTCCCGCCGGAGTGGATGGCGGAACCGTGCTTCTGCTCCACCTCGCACTCGGCACGGCGGAGGCTCCCTTCGCCTGCCATCCCCGCCACCGCATCCGGCTCGGGGCGGGCGCGCGGCTCGCGCTGGTCGAGGCGAGCGTGGGGGAGGGGGTCTATCTGCACAACCCGGTGACCGAGATCCTGCTCGGCGAGCACGCGGTGCTTTCGCATGCGCGGCTGCAGGACGAGGCCGCGGGCGGCTTCCATCTCGCCACCCTCTACGGCACGCTCGCGCGCGGCGCCCACTACGATGGCTTCCTGCTCGCGCTCGGCGCCCGGCTGTCGCGCGCGGAGGCGCATGTCACGCTGGAAGGCGAGGGGGGACGGGTGCATCTCAACGGCGGGCAACTGCTCGCCGGCACGCAGCATGCCGACTTCACCAGCGTCGTGCGCCACGCAGCGCCCGCCTGCGCTTCGCGCCAGACCGTGAAGTCGGTGCTCGGCGGCATGGCGCGCGGCGTCTTCCAGGGCCGCATCGAGGTCGCGCGCGAGGCCCAGAAGACCGATGGCTACCAGCGTGCCCAGGCCCTGCTGCTCTCGCCCGACGCCGAGGTCGACATCAAGCCGGAACTGGAGATTTTCGCCGACGACGTGAAGTGCAGCCACGGCGCCACCGTCGGCGCGCTCGATGCCGAGCAGATCTTCTATCTCCGCTCCCGCGGCATCCCCGCGGCGGAGGCGCGGGCGATGCTGGTGCGCGGCTTCCTTGCCGAGGCGCTGGCGGACATCGCCGCGGGGCCCGCGCGCACCATGCTCGAGCAGGCGGTGGAACTGTGGTGGCGGAGGCAGCAACCGTGAACGTCGACACCCGCCCGGCGGCGGCCGATCTGTCCGGCCTGCGTGCGGATTTTCCCATCCTCTCCCAGAAGATCCGCGGCCTGCCGCTGGTGTTTCTCGATTCCGCCGCGTCCGCGCAGAAGCCGCGGGTGGTGATCGAGGCGATGCGCGAGGCGATGGAGACGCAGTACGCCAACGTCCACCGTGGCCTGCACTGGATGAGCGAGCGCACCACCGACGCCTACGAATCGGTGCGCGACGCGGTGGCGGCGCTGATCAACGCCGCTTCGCGGGAGGAGATCGTCTTCACCCGCAATTCCACCGAGGCGATCAATCTGGTCGCCCACAGCTTCGGCCGCGGCATCCTCCGCCCCGGCCAGGCGGTGGTGATCTCGGAGATGGAGCACCACTCCAACATCGTCCCCTGGCAGATGCTGCGCGATGCGCACGGCATCGAACTCCGCGTCTGCCCGGTGAGCGACGCGGGCGAACTCGACCTCGCCGCGCTCGGCGAACTTCTCGCCGACCGCCGGGTGGGCCTGGTTTCCGTCACCCACATGTCCAACGTGCTCGGCACCTACGTGCCCGCACGGCGGGTCGCCCGCCTCGCCCACGAGCACGGCGCGCGGGTGCTGTTCGACGGCTCGCAGGCGATCGTCCATCGCCGCATCGACGTGCAGGCGATCGAGGCCGATTTCTATGCCTTCACCGGCCACAAGCTCTACGGCCCCACCGGCATCGGCGTGCTGTGGGCGCGGCGCGAACTGCTCGAGGCGATGCCACCCTTCCTGGGCGGGGGCGACATGATCGGCACGGTGCGCTTCGAACGCAGCACCTGGGCCGCGATCCCGCACAAGTTCGAGGCCGGCACGCCCGCGATCCTGGAGGCGATCGGTCTCGGCGCTGCGATCCGCTATGTCGAGACCGTGGGCTATGCCGCGATCGCGGCGCACGAGGCGGCGCTGACCGATCATGCGCTCGCGATCGTTTCCGCGGTGCCCGGGCTGCGCATCCTCGGCGCGGCGCAGGACCGCGGCGGCGTGGTCTCCTTCACCATGGAGAACGCCCACGCCCACGACGTCGCGACGCTGCTCGACCGGCAGGGGATCGCGGTCCGCGCCGGGCACCACTGCGCCGAGCCGCTGATGGCGCGCTTCGGGGTGGAGAGCACGGCGCGCGCGAGCTTCGCGCTCTACACCACGCGCGCGGAAGTCGATGCGCTGGCGGCCGGGCTGCATCGGGTGCGGGAGTTCTTCGCGTGATGTTCGACGATCTGCGCGATCTCTACCAGGACGTCATCCTCGATCGCGCGCGCCACCCGCGCCATGGCGGACGCCTCGCCGCGTTCGACGCGACGGCGGAGGCGGACAATCCGATGTGCGGGGATCGGGTGCGGGTGTGGATCGCGCGCGATGACGCGGGCCGGCTCGGCGGGGTCGGCTACGAAGGCTGCGGCTGCGCGATTTCTCTCGCCTCCGCCGATCTGATGGCGGAAGCCGTGATCGGCAAGGATGCGGCCGCGGCGCGCGAGGCCGCCGCCCGGTTCGAATCCCTGGCGCGCGGCGGGACGCTCACCAGCGACGATCCGGCGTTCGGTCCGCTCGGCGTGTTTGCGGGCGTGGCCGAATTTCCCTCGCGGGTGAAGTGCGCGACCTTGCCATGGGGGGCGCTGGTCGCGGCATTGGGAGGTGGCGCATGAACGAGGCGGCGGAACGCACTCCGGCGGCGGAGACGACGCACGCGAGCTGGTCACCGGAGGGCGAGATCGCGCCGGCGGTGACCGAGGCCGCGCTGCTCGACGCGATCGCGACCGTGTACGATCCCGAGATCCCGGTGAACATCTACGAACTCGGGCTGATCTACGCGGTGGATTTCGACGCCGCGGGCAAGGTCCGCGTGGAGATGACGTTGACCGCGCCGGGCTGCCCCTCGGCACAGGAATTGCCCGGGCAGGTGCGCGAAGCCCTGCTCGCGGTGCCCGGCGTGGAGGAAGCGGACGTCGAAGTGGTCTGGGACCCGCCCTGGGACCCGAGCCGGATGAGCGAAGAGGCCCGCCTCGCTCTCAACATGTTCTGAGCGGAGACGAGAGAAATGGAATTGGTCGTCGGGAACGCCAGCAGCGGCAAGCCGCGGCGCGAACTGCCGCCGCTGATGCGCATGACCGGGCGCGCGGCGGAGCGGTTGCGCGCCCTCTATGAAAGCGGCGGTCCGGGGCGGATCCTGCGCATCGGCGTCAGCACCAAGGGCTGCTCCGGCCTCTCCTACCAGATGGAGTGGACGGATGCGCCCGGACCGGGCGACG
>DAHWFB010000132.1 GCA_027326105.1 Acetobacteraceae bacterium | reverse complement strand
ACCTCGGCGAGAAGGTCGCGGTTGGTGGTGGCAAGGATGCGCACGTTGACCTTCACCGGCACGCTGCCGCCGAGACGGTCGATCTCGCGCTCCTGGAGTGCACGCATCGGGGGACTCCCACAGCCTCATCGCCCGCGATCCGGTCATGCTCGCCGCGGTACGCCGTGCCGAGCAGGTCGCGGGCGCGGATGCCTCGGTGCTCATCGCCGGAGAGTCGGGCACCGGAAAGGAGGTGCTCGCCCAGCACATCCATCGCCGCTCGCGCCGCGCGAACGGCCCGTTCGTCGCGCTGAACTGTGCCGCGATTCCCGAGAACCTTCTCGAATCCGAGCTGTTCGGCCACGAGAAGGGCGCCTTTAGCGGCGCGCTCGCCCGCCGTATCGGCAAGTTCGAGGCCGCCCACGGCGGCACGCTTTTGCTCGACGAGGTGAGCGAGATGGACGTGCGGCTACAGGCCAAGCTGCTGCGTGCACTCCAGGAGCGCGAGATCGACCGTCTCGGCGGCAGCGTGCCGGTGAAGGTCAACGTGCGCATCCTTGCCACCACCAACCGCGACCTTCTCGCCGAGGTTGCCGCCGGACGATTCCGCGAGGATCTCTATTTCCGCCTCAACGTCGTGACGCTTCGGGTGCCCCCGCTGCGCGAGCGGCCGCGGGACATCCCCGCCCTGGCCGAGCACTTCGTCCGCCGCTTCGCGGAGTTGAACGGGCTCGCCTATCGCCCGCTCGCGGCGGGCGCGCTCGCCCGCCTCGCCCGCCACCACTGGCGCGGCAACGTGCGCGAGCTCGAGAACATCATCCATCGTGCCGTGCTGCTCGCGGACGGGGCGGAGATCGGCGAAGCCGCGATCGAACTCGCCCCCGCTGCATCGCAGGCCCCCGCCGCGGCCGCATACCCGGCCACCGGCAACGGTGCGGCGGAGGGTGTGGCCGGCCTGGTCGGTCGCAAGATGGAAGAGGTGGAGCGCGATCTCATCCTCGAAACGCTCGGCCACTGCCTCGGCAACCGCACCCACGCGGCGACCATCCTCGGGATTTCCATTCGTGCGCTGCGCAACAAGCTCCGTGACTATGCCGCGCAGGGCGTGCCGGTGCCGCCGCCCACCGCCGGCGTCGCGGCCTGAGCACGGACCGGTATGGCCGCCGCCGCGACCCTCGACGGCTTTGCCTCGACGCTGCGACGCTACGTCCCCGGCAGCGACGTCGGGCTCGCGCTCGGTGTCGTGCTTCTGCTCTCGATCCTCATCCTGCCCCTGCCACCCTTTTTCATCGATGTCGGGCTGTCGCTTTCCATCACCGCCTCCATCCTGGTGCTGATGGTCGCTCTCTTCCTCAGCAAGCCGCTCGACTTCACGAGCTTCCCGACGCTGCTCCTGCTCACCACGCTGCTTCGCCTCGCGCTCGAAATCGCCACTACCCGCCTCGTGCTTTCGCATGGCCAGGACGGGCCGACGGCGGCCGGCCATGTCGTCGCCGCCTTCGGCGGCTTCCTGATGGGCGGGGACGTCGTAATCGGCTTCATCATCTTCGCCATCCTGCTGGTGGTGAATTTCATGGTGGTGACCAAGGGTTCCGGGCGCATCGCCGAAGTCGCCGCGCGCTTCACCCTCGATGCCATCCCCGGCAAGCAGATGGCAATCGACGCCGAGCTTTCCTCCGGCGCCATCGACGACAAGGTGGCACGCAGGCGGCGCAAGGAGCTCGAAGAAGAGTCCGCCTTCTTCGGCGCCATGGACGGTGCCGGAAAGTTCGTCCGTGGAGACGCCGTCGCCGGCCTCATCATCACCGCCATCAACATCGTGGGCGGGCTGGCCATCGGCATCGTCCAGCACGGCATGCCGTTCAACGAGGCGGTCACCACCTACACGCGGCTGACCATCGGCGACGGTCTGGTCTCCCAGATCCCCGCCCTCCTGGTCTCGGTCGCCGCCGGCATTGTGGTGACCAAGGGCGGCGTCGAAGGTTCGGCCGACGCGGCGCTGGTCGCCCAGCTCGGCGGCAGTGCCAAGCCGCTCGCGCTCGCCTCGGGTGCCGCAACCGTGCTCGCGCTCATGCCCGGCCTGCCGATGCTGCCCTTCCTCGGCCTCGCCGGGCTGTCGGGCGGGGCTGCCTGGCTGCGCCACAAGCATCCCACGACCGACGCCAATCCGCTACCGGCGCCCACCACCGCCGGCCTGCCCGCCGAACCGCCGATCACCGAGGCATTGCGCATGGACATGGTGCGCATCGAGCTCGGCTTCGGCCTGCTCGCGCTCGCCTCCAGCGGCGCCACCCGGCTCACCGACCAGGTCAAATCGCTGCGCCGAACCATCGCCGCCGAGATGGGGTTCGTGCTCCCCCCGGTGCGCATCCAGGACAACATGCAGCTCGGCGCTGACAGCTATGCCATCCGGATCAAGGAGATCGAGGCAGCGCGCGGGGAGATCCGCCCCACCCGCCTGCTCGCGATGGACCCTCGCGGCAACCTTCCCGATCTGCCCGGTGAGCGCACCCAGGAGCCCGCCTTCGGCCTTCCGGCATTGTGGATCGAGCCCACCCAGAAGGAAGAAGCGCTGTTCCGCGGCTGCACCGTGGTCGACCCGGCGAGCGTACTCACCACCCATCTCACCGAACTGGTGAAGGAGAACATGGCCGAGCTGCTCTCGTTCGCCGAGACCCAGAAGCTGCTCGAGGATTTGCCCAAGGAGCAGCAGAAGCTGATCGCCGACCTGGTACCCTCCCAGATCTCCATGGGCGGGGTGCAGCGGGTGCTGCAGGCGCTGCTTGCCGAGCGCGTTTCCATCCGCGACCTGCCCACCATCCTCGAAGGCGTGCAGGAGGCCTGCGCCGGAAGCCTGCGGGCCATTCCCGCGATCGTGGCCCATGTGCGCACCCGCCTCGCCCGCCAGATCAGCGACCAGAACACCGGCGCCGGCGGCTACGTTCCCCTCGTCACCCTCTCGCCGGAATGGGAGACCGCATTCTCCGAGGCGCTGGTCGGCCCGCCCGACGACCGCCAACTGGCGCTGACGCCGGCCAGGCTCACCGAGTTCATGGCTGCCTTCCGCCGCGTGTTCGAAGCCGCGGTCGCGGCCGGGGACGCGCCGGTGCTGTTGACCAGCGGCGCCATCCGCTTCCATGTCCGCGCCATCGTCGAACGGATCCGCCCCGCCACACCCGTCCTGGCCCAGGCCGAGATCTTTCCTCGCGCGCGCATCCGCACCGTCGGGACCCTCTGAGCCGATGGCGCACCCGTTCGCCCGCCCGTCCCGCCCATGCGGCTGAAGCTCTACCGTGCCGCAGACATGGCCGAGGCGATGGCGCGAATCCGCGCCGAACTCGGGGCCGAGGCGATGATCCTCAACCAGCGCCGCGTTGCCGGCGGGGTGGAGGTCGCGGCGGCCCTCGATCCCGTGGCCGAGGACACCGATCCGCTGCCGCCGCTCCACCCGCCCGAGCCGCCGGCGGTGGCGCCCGACCCGCTCGCCTTCCATGCCATTCCACCCGGCCTGCTGCCGCCCTGGCGCGAAGGGGGCTTGCCCGCGGCGCTCGCGGCGGCGCTCGCCTTCGCACCCCTGCCGCTCGAACCCGCCACGCCGCCGCTGCTCTTCGTCGGACCGCCAGGGGCGGGCAAGACGCTTACCGTCGCGCGCCTCGCCACCCGCCTGGTGCTCGCCGAGCGACCGCCGCTCGTCATCACGGCGGACGGGTTGCGCGCCGGCGCGGCCGAGGAGCTTGCCGCCTTCACCCGGCTGCTCGGGCTCGCCCTGGTCACCGCGTCGCACCCGCTGACGCTGACCGGCACTCTCGCCCGTCGCGCGGCCGCGACCCCGGTCTTGATCGACACCCCCGGCATCGACCCGTTCGATCCCGCTGCCGCCGAGACTCTGGCGGCGTTGGCGGCGACCGCCGCCGCCACGCCGGTGCTCGTGCTGCCGGCCGGGCTCGACGCGGCGGAGGCTGCCGATCTCGCCAGCGCCTTCGCCGCCCTCGGGGCGCGGCGAATGGTGGCGACGCGGCTCGATCTCGCCCGCCGCCTCGGTTCCATCCTCGCTGCCGCCGCGACCGCCGACCTCGCCCTCGCCGAGGCCGGCGTCGGTCCGGGCGCGGCGGATGGGCTGGTGCCGCTGACGCCCGCCTTTCTCGCAGCGCGGCTGCTCGAGCCTCCCCGCGCTCTGTCCGGCTTCCGTTTCTCCAACCCTGAACCCACCCAGCGAACGGACCCACCATGACCGCGAGCCCGTCCCTGCCACCCGCCCCCGTCCGCTCCCCGCGGGAGCGCGGCGGCGAGATCATCGCCATCGCCTCCGGCAAGGGCGGGGTCGGCAAGACCTGGTTGGCCATCACGCTCGCCCATGTCTGGGCCCGCGCCGGGCTGCGCACCCTGCTGTTCGACGGTGATCTTGGTCTCGCCAACGTCGATATCCAGCTCGGCCTCACCCCCGAGCACGATCTTTCGGCGGTCGTCGCCGGGCGGATCTCGCTCGCCTCCGCCACCACCTGTTATGCCGCCGGCGGGTTCGACATCCTTGCCGGCCGCTCCGGCTCCGGCTCGCTCTCCGCACTCTCGCCCGAGGCGCTGGAAGCGCTGCTCTCGGACTTGCGCATCGCCGCACGCCGCTACGAGGCGATCGTGCTCGACCTCGGCGCCGGGCTCGACCGTTCGGTGCGCCGGATGGCGACCTTCGCCCATCGCCTCGTCGTCGTCGTCACCGACGATCCCACCAGCCTCACCGACGCCTACGCCGTGCTCAAGCTCTACGCCGCCGACCATCCCGGGGGTGACGCACGGGTGGTGGTGAACCAGGCTGCCAGCCGCGCTGCCGGCGAACGCACCTTTGCCACCCTCGAGCGCGCCTCCCGCACCTTTCTCGGCCGTACGCCGCTGCTCGCCGGGATCATCCGCCGCGACGAGCATGTGCGCGACGCGATCCGCCGGCAGAGCCCGCTCCTGCTCCGCCACCCGATCGCCGCGGTGGCGGCGGAGGTGGAAGCCATCGCCCGCGAGCTTCTGCATCCGGTCGTCGCCGGAACCTGAGGCCCGCCCGGCGTGATTGACCGCGTGCCCCTCCGTCGGCACCCTCCGGACCGGAGCGGTGAAGGCAGGAGCGGCGGCGATGAAGCTGGTTCGTGAGGGACGCGACCTGCGGGTGGATTTCTTCCGCGGCATCGCCCTCTGGTTCATCTTCATCGACCATGTGCCGGGCAATTTCCTCGGTGTGCTGACCATCCGCAACGCCACGCTTTCGGACGCGACCGAGATTTTCGTGATGCTCGCGGGCTATGCGGCCGGCCTCGCCTACGGGCGCAACTACGAGCGCTACGGCTGGCTGCACGCCGGGGCGGACGTGCTGCGCCGGACCTGGACCCTCTGGGTCGCGCATATCTTCCTCTTCGTCGCCTTCGCCGCCGAGGTCGGCTTCGCTACGCGCCATTTCGGCAAACGCGCCTACCTCGCCGAGGTTGGCTTCGACCATCTGGTGAAGGCGCCCCATCGCGCGCTGCTCGATGCGCTGCTGCTGATCTACCAGCCCGCCTATCTCAACGTGCTGCCGATGTATATCGCGATCCTGTTGTTCTTCGCCGCCGCCTTGCCGCTGCTGCGCCGTCCCCACGCCCTACTCGCGCTCTCGCTCGCGCTCTACGCGGCGGCGCGCATCTTCTGGCTCAATCTGCCCACTTGGCGCGGCGGCGTATGGTTCTTCAATCCGCTCACCTGGCAGTTCCTGTTCGTCCTCGGCGTACTGCTGGCGCGCAACCCGCCGGCATTTCCCACCCGCCCGCGGCGCCTCGATGCGCTCGCGGTGGTCCTGCTCGTGCTCGGCTTCGCGATGCTGCTGTTCACCTGGCACCGGCCGGATTTGCGTCCGCTGGTGCCCAAGCCGCTGCTGCACGTGCTGCTCGGCATCGACAAGAGCGCGCTGCATCCGTTCCGGCTGGTCTCCGTTCTTTGCCTGGTCTGGCTTGCCATCCGCCTGGTGCCCGCGCACGCTGGTTGGCTGCGCCATTCCGCGGCGCGGCTGTTCATTCTCATCGGCCAGTTCGGGCTGCCGGTGTTCTGCTTCGGGATCTTCTTCTCGTTTCTCGGCCGCCTGGTGGTCGAATTCGCTCCCGGCTTCGGCGTGCAACTCGTGGTCAATCTGGTGGGGCTGGCCGGGCTCGCCGCGGTCGCCGCCGTTCCCGCCTGGTATCGTGCCAAGGAGCAGCAGAAGCGGGCGGCAGCGGCCACCTAGGGGTCTCTACCCGCCCGGCACCCAGAGCGTCTCCCCCTCTGGCCGGTCGAGGTGGCGGGCGAGGACGAAGAGCGTGTCCGAAAGCCGGTTGAGATAGCGCAGCAGTTCCGGGTTCAGCCCCTCCTCGTGGCCGAGGTGAACCACCGCCCGCTCCGCCCGCCGCACCAGCGTGCGGGCGAGATGCGCCTCCGCCGCGCCGTTGGCCCCGCCCGGCAGGATGAAGCTGGCGAGCGGCGGCAAGCTCGCGTTCAGCGCCGCGGTCTGCGCTTCGAGCGATGCCGTCTTGGCGGCATCGAGCCGCAGCCGCGCGCCCGCCTCGCCCGGCACCGCGAGATCGGCGCCGAGATCGAAGAGATCGTTCTGCACACGCGCGAGCAGTGCATCCTCGGCGCGGCCGGCGATCGCCCGCCGCAGCAGGCCGAGGGCGGCGTTGGCCTCATCGACCGCACCCAGGGCCTCGATCCGGGCCGTATCCTTCCCTACCCTGCGCCCGTCGCCGAGCGAGGTCTCGCCGCTGTCGCCGCCGCGCGTCGTCACCCGGTCGATGCGCACCATCACCCGGCCCTCAGATCGCCGCTTCTTCGAAGATGGGTGCGGCGTTGCCGCCCCAGGGGCCCCGGTAGCGATCGAGCCAGCGCTCGGCCTGCGTCGGCGCGCCGGCGGCGATCTCCGCGAGGGGAGCGAGAAAGACCGTCTCGTCGGCGCCCGCCGCATTCCGCCGGGCGCGGGCGCGCAGCCCCGCCGCAGCAATCGCGACCGCCCGGCGCGCGAGATCGCGCAGGGTCCCGGCCCGCCAGGGCGCCGCGAGCCCGGCGCGGGGAACCGCGAGCCGCAGCGCGGCGAGGCTCTCCCAGCCCATCCCCAGCACCAGTTCCTCGGCGGCGGCGAGCGCCGCCTCGTCGTAGAGCAGCCCGACCCAGAAGGCCGACTGCGCCAGCATCATCGGCCCCGAGCCGGCGTCGGCCCCGCGCATTTCGAGGAAGCGCTTGAGCCGCACGTCGGTGAAGATGGTCGTGAGATGGTCGGCGAAATCGCCCACCGTCGCCCGCTCGCCGGGCAGGGCGGCGAGCCCGCGCTCCATGAACGTGCGAAAACTCGCACCGGCGACATCGTGCCAGGCGCCGCGCCGATAGACGAAATACATCGGGACATCGAGCGCCCATTCCACATAGCGCGCGAAGCCGAACCCGTCCTCGAAGACGAAACGCGGAATCCCGGTCCGGTCGGGATCGGTGTCGGTCCAAACCGCGGCGCGGTTGGACATCAGGCCGGTGGGCTTGCCCTCGACGAAGGGGGAATTGGCGAACAGCGCGGTCGCCAGCGGCTGGAGCGCGAGCGAGAGGCGGAACTTGCGCACCATGTCCGCTTCCGAGGCGAAATCGAGGTTCACCTGCACGGTGCAGGTGCGCAGCATCATATCGAGCCCCCGCCCGCCGACGCGGGGCATGTAGCGGCGCATCACCGCGTAGCGCCCCTTCGGCATCCAGGGCATGTCCTCGCGCCGCGCCAGCGGGTGAAAGCCCAACGGCGCGAAGCCGAGGCCGAGCGGCGCGGCCACCGCGCGCACCTCGGCGAAATGGCGCTCGAGTTCGTCCGCGGTCTCGTGCAGCGTCTCCAGTGGTGCGCCGGAAAGCTCGAATTGTCCGCCCGGTTCGAGCGAAACCGATTCCCCCTCCCGGCGCAGTCCGATCGGCCCCCCGCCGTCGAGAATGGGCGCGAAGCCCCGCTCCGCCAGCCCCTCCAGCATGGCGCGGATGCCGCCCGGCTGGTACGGCGGGGGCGCGTGGCCGCTGCGGTAAAAGCCGAATTTCTCGTGCTCGGTGCCGATGCGGAAGGCGCCCGCCGGCTTCGCTCCGGCCTCCAGATAGGCGGCGAGGTCGCGCACGCTCGCAATCGGGGTCGCGTCGGCCTCTCCGGGATTCGACATGCGTTCAGGTCTCGTTTCTCAGGCGGTGGAGGCGAGCGCCGAAAGCAGCGCCAGCCCGACGATGGCCGCGGTCTCCGCACGCAGGATGCGCGGCCCGAGCCCGGCCAGAGTAACAAAGGGATGCCGGGCCAGCACGTCAAGCTCCGCCGGCGTGAAGCCTCCCTCCGGGCCGACCAGCAGCCCGGCCGGCGCGCCACCCGTGCCGGCGGCGATCGGCGGCGCGCCGGCCCGCTCCACTGCCGCGACCAGCCGCCGCTCCGGCGGCCATTCGGCGAGCAGGCGGGCGAGGGTGCGCGGCGGGTGGATCGCGGGCAGCGACAGCCGCTCGCTCTGCTCCGCCGCCCCCTGGGCGATGGCGGCGAGCCGCGCGAGGTTCACCTGGCTGGCCTGGGTCCGTGCGGTGAGCACGGGGAAAAGGGCGGATACGCCGAGTTCGGTCGCCTTTTCCGCCACCAGGTCGGTGGCGTCGCGCTTGAGCAGGGCGAAGGCGAGCCAGAGGTCGGGCTCGGGTTCCTGCGGGCGCCGTTGTTCCTCCACCGCGAGACGGCCCTCGCCGCGCGCCAGCATCGCGATCCGCGCCTGCCATTCCCCGTCCGCGCCGTTGAAGACGGCGATCCGCGCTCCTGGCTTGAGCCGCAGCACGGCGCCGAGATGGTGCACCTGCGCCGGGCTCGGCGCGATCTCGGCGCCGGGACGCAACGGGGCGGGCACGAAAAGGCGGGTTGACCCGGGCATGGCAGTGGCGAGAGTAGCACCCATGATCGCGCACACCGATATCGCCGCGCACGGTTGGGTCGGCCGGCTGCCGGCCCGCCTGCGGCCCTACGCGCTGCTCGCCCGGCTCGACCGGCCGATCGGTGTCTGGCTCCTGTTCCTGCCCGGCCTCTGGAGCCTGCTGCTCGCCCGCGCGGCACCGGGGCGGACGCTGCGCCTGGTCCTGCTGTTCGCTCTCGGCGCGGTGGTGATGCGGGCGGCGGGCTGCGTCGTCAACGACATGTGGGACCGCGATCTGGACCGCCGCGTCACCCGCACCAGGGGCCGCCCGCTTGCCTCTGGCGCGCTCTCGCTGGCCGAAGCGGCGGGCTTCCTCGCGCTGCTGCTCGCGGTCGGCCTCGCCGTCCTGCTCGCGCTCGGGCGTCTCGCCGAGGCACTCGGCGTCTTCTCGCTGCTGCTGGTGGCGCTCTACCCGCTTGCCAAGCGGGTCACCTGGTGGCCGCAGATCGTGCTCGGCCTGACCTTCGGTTGGGGGGCGCCGATGGGCTACGCGGCCGCCGCCGGCAGGCTGGATGGGGCCGCCGCCGCCCTCTACGCCGCCACGATTCTGTGGATCCTGGGCTACGACACCATCTACGCGCATCAGGACCGCGAGGATGACGCGCTGGTCGGGGTTAAATCCACCGCCCTTCTGTTCGGCGCCCGCACCCGCCCGTTCCTCGCCGCCTGCTATGCGGGCACGCTCGCGCTGCTGGTGGCGGCCGGGGCTGCCGCCGGGCTTTCGGCGCTCTATTTCCTCGCCCTGCTGCTTCCCGCCGGTCTGCTCACCCGCCAGATCCTTGGCCTCGACATCGGCGACCCCGCCCGGTGCCTGGCGCTCTTCAAGGCCAACCGCGAGGTCGGGCTCGCGGTCGCCGCAGCGATCCTGCTCGGCAGGCTGTGAGCGAGGCCTTCATCCGCGCCCACACCGCACCCTCGCGCGCACCGCTGGTGCCCGAGTTCACCCTCCACCTCGCCTCGGAGATCACGCCGATCTGGCAGGCGACCGAGGCCTGGCTCGCAGCGCGGGATCTCGCCCCGCCCTACTGGGCCTTCGCCTGGCCGGGCGGGCAGGCGCTGGCTCGCCACATCCTCGACCATCCCGCCGCCGTCGCGGGCCGCCGCGTGCTCGATTTCGCCGCCGGCTGCGGTCTTGCGGCACTCGCGGCCGCCCGCGCGGGCGCGGTGGTTACCGCCGCCGAAATCGACCCGCTGGCGCGCGCCGCCATCGTGCTCAACGCCCGTGCCAACGGTCTCGCGGTCGGGCTCGCCGAGGGTGACGTGCTCGAAGCCGCGGCGGCGTTCGATCTCATTCTCGCCGGCGATGTCTGCTACGAGGCCGCGATGAGCCGGCGCGTGCTCGCCTGGCTGGAGGCCGGGGTGGACCGCGGCACCGAGGTCTGGCTCGCCGACCCCGGCCGCGCCTATCTGACGGCGGGCCTCGCGCCCTTCGCCCGCTACCGCGTGCCCACCTCGCGTGAACTCGAAGACCGCGAAGAGCGCGAGACGCTGCTGTTCCGGCTTACGCGCCCACCTCCACCAGAACCACCTCGCTCTCCGCCGGAGCGGTGATTTCCACCGCCGCCTCGCCGGTGATCTCGACCCCGTCGCGCTCGCCGACGGCGATACCGTTCACGCTCAGCGCCCCGCGGGCAGCGACCAGATAGGCCCCCCGCCCGGCGGCCAGCGGATGGTGGACCTTCGCCCCGGCGGTGAGCGTTCCCGCCAGCACCGCGCCATCGGCGTAGAGCGGCAGGGCACCCGCTTCCTGGTCGGCGGCATCCCCGCTCGCGAGCACCTTCAGCCCGCCCTCCTCGGCGCGCGGGAAGTGCCGCGTCTCCCAGCCCGGCGCCACCCGTGCCCGGTTGGGATGGATCCAGATCTGGAACAGACGGGTCGGCCCCGCCTCGCGGTTGTATTCCGCGTGCACGATCCCGGTGCCGGCATGCATTACCTGCACGTCTCCGGCCTCGGTGCGGCCTTCGTTGCCCAGACTGTCGCGGTGGGTGATCGCGCCCTCGCGGATGAAGGTGATGATCTCCATCTCCCGGTGGGGGTGCGGGTCGAACCCCGTACCCGGCGCGATCTCGTCATCGTTCCAGACGCGCAGCGCGCCGAAGCCCATTCGCGCGGGGTCACGGTATTCGCCGAAGCTGAAGTGGTGCCGCGCGTTCAGCCACTCGTTGCGGAAGTGGCCGAGTTTGGTGAAAGGTTGGACGCGGATCATCTCTGGCCTCCGATATTGTTCGTTATCGAACGTTCACGGCGCCAGATGGGCAGGCTCGGGGGGCTCCGCAAGGGGGGCCTCGGCTCCGGCGGCGGCCTCGGCGTGCCGGCCGAGGGTGCGCAGCAACCCGTCGAGCCGGGCGATGTCGGCTTCGTCGAGCCCGGCCATCGCGCGGGCGATATCCTCGGCGTGGCGGGGAAAGAGGGCGGCGATCTGCGTGGCACCCTCCCGGGTGAGCACGACATAGACCGAGCGCCGGTCCTCCGGGCAGGGCTGGCGGACGACGAGGCCGGCGGCCTCGAGCTTGTCCACCACCGCCGTCATGTTGCCGGGGCTGGTCAAGACCTTGCGGATCAGGGCGCGCTGGGTGAGCGGCCCCTTGTGGTGGAGCGCCTCGAGCACGCCGAGCTGGGTCATGGTCAACCCGGCGGCGGCGATGCGCGGCTCGGCTGCGGCCTGGATCGCCCGCGTCGCGCGGAGCAGCTTGACATAGGCGCGCAGGCGCAGGGTGATCGCGGCATCGGTCATCGGCAGGTCGGTCATCGGCAGATCGGTCATCGGCGGTGCGTGAGCCTGCTGACGCTAGCGCTTCATCAAGACCGGAAGGGCCGCGTTCTCCAGCACATGTCGGGTGACGCCGCCCAGGATCAACTGGCGCAGGCGGGAATGGGAATAGGCGCCCATCGCGAGCAGATCGGCCCCGAAGGCGGCCGCCGCGGCGAGCAGCCCCGCGCCGACCGAATGGTCGGAGTCCTGGACGTTGGCGATCTCCGCCTCGACGCCATGGAGTGCGAGATAGATCGCGAGATCGGCCGCCGCCGGGCCGCGCCGCTGATAACTCTCGCCCTGCAGGATGCGCACGGCGGATGCGCGCTTCAGCCAGGGCAGGACCGCCTGGACGGCGGCGGCCGATTCGGCGGTGCCGTTCCAGGCGAGTGCGACGCGGGTGCCGATCGCTTCCGGCGCCGTCGCCGGTGCAAGCAGCACGGCCCGCCCCGAATCGAACAGCACCGCATGCAGCGCGTCGGCCGAGGCGACATCGTCATCGACCCCAGGATGGGCGACCACGGTGAGATCGGCGAGCCGGGCCTGGTGTGCCACCACCTCCTCCTCGCGCCCGACCACGGTATCGAAGCTCGCGGTCGGCGCCTCGGCTCCGGCGCGGGCCTTGGCCACGGTCACGTTGCGGGCGGTGACGACCCGCTCGAACAGCGCCAGCACCTCGCGCGCCCGCACGTCGCCCTCCTTCTCGGTCGCCTCCATCATCTCCTCGACCATCGCTCCCGACAGCCCTTCGCCGGCGAGCGGGGCGACGTCGCGGGGGTCGACGCGCACATGCACGGCGCTGACATGGGCGTTCCAGGCCGCGGCGGCGACGAGCGCGGTGCCGAGCGTCGCCTCACCGCCGGCGGTGCCGGTCAGCGGCAGCAGAATCTTGCGGATACTCATGGCTTCGTCTCCCGGTCCGACTCTGCTCCAGCATAGGCCAGATCGTGCGCCCGCCAAGGCCGGCCGGATCAGAGGAGGGCCCTCCGCGCCGCCGCCAGCGCGGCGTCCGCGGTGCTCGCCGGAACCTCCATCCACGGCGGGGCAGCCGGCGCGCTAGCGAGCGCGCGGCGCAGCACCCCGACATCGGCGTCCGACGCGTCGCCCGTGCGTGCGGCGACGCGCGCCTCCAGCACCGCCGCGGGGGCGCTCAGCCAGAGGCCGGTGAAGGGCACGCCGGCCTCCCGTGCCAGCCGCTCGGCAGCTTCGCGCAGGGCCGGGTCGAGGAAGGTCGCGTCCAGCACCACCGCCTGGCCGGCGGCCAGCGCCTCCCGCGCCGATGCGACCAGCGTCGCGTTCACCCGGGCGCCCATCTCGGCCCGGTAGGCCGCGGGCGGCAGATGTTCCTCCGGCAGCGCACCGCAGAGCCGCTTGCGGATCTCGTCGCTGCGCAGCACCACCGCACCCGGCGCCGCGCCGAGTTCGGGGGCGAGCGCGCGCGCCAGGGTGGACTTTCCCGTGCCCATCAGCCCGCCCACCGCGACCAGCCGCGCCGCCGCGGGCTCGAGGTAGGCGAGCGCCGCCTGCGCCAGCCCGGCGGCCTCCGCCGCCGCCCCGAGGCTCGCGCGGATATGGGCGCGGATCAGCGCCCGCAGCGAAAGAAACGGCGCGAGCCCGGCCAGCAGCCCGAGGTCCCCGCCGCGGGCGAGATAGCGATGGAGCACCCGGTTCGCCGCCGCGCGCAACCCCCGCGTGTCGAGATCCATGAGCAGGAAAGCGAGATCGTAGCCGACATCGATCCGCGCCAGGCTCTCGTCGAACTCCAGCGCGTCGAACGGCACCGGCCGCCCGCCGAACAGGCAGAGATTGCCGAGATGGAGATCGCCATGGCAGCGGCGCACGAACCCCCCCGTCTGCCGCGCCCGCAGCCAACCCTCCCGGGCGGTGATGGCGGCTGCGATCCCCACCTCCCAGGCGGCGACGAGGGGCTCGGCGAGCCCCGCCGCGCGGGCCGAGACCGCATTGCCTGCCGCAACCGATCCCAAGGCCGCCGCCGGATCGCCCTCCCGCCAGGGCGGGCGGCGGGCGTGATCGGCGAAGACGGCGTCGCCGAGCGCGTCGAGCAGCGCGGGGGACAGCCCGCCGGCGGCCGCGATCTGGTCGAGGAAATCCCCCGCCGGCACCGGTGCCATGCGCAGCACCCGCTCCACGGTCTCGCCCGCGGCCGGCGGGGCGAAATCGAGCGTGCCGTCCCCCGCGCGCACGATCGCGGCCACGTCCCGGTAGAGGCCGGGTGCCGCGGCACGGTTGAGGTCGAATTCGCGGCCGAGGAAATGGGCCCGCGCCGCCAGCGTCGAGAAGTCGAGATAGGGCAGCCGAACCGCCTTCTTCATTTTCCAGACCGTGTCGGCCCCCACGAACACCGCCGAGATATGGGTCTCGATCGGCGCCCGCCCGGCGCGCGCGGCGAGAAACGCCGCGACCTCCGCCTGGGCGGGGGGAATGCTCACGGGTAGAGCCGCCCCCGCCGCCAACCCGCGCCCTCGGGGGCGAAGGTGATGCGATCGTGCAGCCGGTAGGCGCGGTCCTGCCAGAATTCGAACCATTCCGGCGCCAGCCGGTAGCCCGACCAGTGCGGCGGGCGCGGCACCTGCTCGCCGGGGTAGCGTGCCTCGGCCTCGGCCAGCCTCTGCTCGAACGTCTCCCGCTGCGCGAGCGGGCGGGACTGGTCGGACGCCCATGCGCCGAGGCGGGAAAGGCGCGGTCGGGAGGCGAAATAGGCATCCGCCTCGGCGGGATCGACAGCGGCCACGCCACCTTCGATGCGCACCTGCCGTTGCAGCGTCTTCCAGTGGAAGAGCAGGGCGGCGGCGGGATTGGCGGCGAGTTCCGTGCCCTTGCGGCTGGCCAGGTTGGTGTAGAAGACGAAGCCCCGCGCGTCGAACCCCTTGAGCAGCAGGATGCGCGCGGAAGGCTTGCCCGCCGGGCTCGCGGTTGCGACCGTCATGGCGTTGGGGTCGTTGGGCTCGCAGCGCCCCGCTTCATCGAGCCAGGCGGCGAACAGGGCGAAAGGGTCGGTCGCGGATTCGAGCAAGGCGTGGGGCATCGGGCTCTCCGGCGGCGGTTTGTGCGGGCGCATTCCTCCCCCGCCGACCCTGCGCTGGCAAGCCCCGCGCCTGCGCCTCTTGCCCCGATCGGCCGGGTTGTGCCACCACCGAAGCGACGAGGGCTGGAACTGCGAGGAAGGAACCCCCCCCCATGCCGCACGGCGTTCCCGACGCGCTGCCGCAGAAGGGCACTTTGATGGCCGGAAAGCGCGGCCTGATCATGGGCCTCGCCAACGAGCGCTCGCTCGCCTGGGGGATCGCCGCGGCGTGCGCCGCCCAGGGCGCCGAACTCGCCTTCTCCTACCAGGGCGAGGCGCTGGAGAAGCGTGTCCGTCCGCTCGCCGCCTCGCTCGGTTCCGGCCGCGTGCTGCCCTGCGACGTCACCGACGAGGACGCGATCGACGCCGCGTTCGCGACGCTCGCCGACTGGGGACGGCTCGACTTCCTGGTCCACGCCATCGGCTACGCCGACAAATCCTTCCTTCGCGGCCGCTACCTCGACACCCCACGCGAGGCCTTCCTCCAGGCGCTCGATATTTCCTGCTATTCCTTCGTCGCGGTGGCCCGCCGCGCGGCGGCGATGATGGCGGCGGGCGGCAGCCTGCTCACCCTCTCCTACCTCGGCGCCGAGCGGGTGACGCCGCACTACAACGTCATGGGAGTGGCCAAGGCGGCGCTGGAGGCGTCGGTGCGCTACCTCGCCGCCGACCTCGGCGCCCGCAACATCCGCGTCAACGCGATCAGCGCCGGCCCGATCCGCACGCTGGCCGCCTCCGGCATCGGCGATTTCCGCTACATCCTGCGTTGGAACCAGCTCAACGCGCCACTCGAGCGCAACGTCACCATCGAGGATGTCGGCGGCGCCGGCCTCTATCTCCTCTCCGATCTCGCCTCCGGCGTCACCGGAGAGATCCATCACGTCGATTGCGGGTACCATATCGTCGGCATGAAGAACCCCGCCGCACCCGACATCGCCGCCGTCTCGGACTGATGTCCGCCAACAGCTTCGGCACGCTGTTCCGCCTCACCACCTGGGGCGAAAGCCACGGGCCGGCGATCGGCGCGGTGGTCGATGGCTGCCCGCCGCGCCTGCCCCTCTCGGAAGCCGACATCCAGCCCTATCTCGACCGCCGCCGCCCCGGCCAGTCGCGCTTCACGACGCAGCGCCAGGAGCCCGACCGGGTGCGCATCCTCTCCGGCGTGTTCGAGGGGCTGACTACCGGCACGCCGATCGCGCTCGAAATCGAGAACGTCGACCAGCGCTCGAAGGACTACGGCGACATCGCGACCCGCTTCCGCCCCGGCCACGCCGATCTCACCTACGAGCTGAAATACGGCATCCGCGACTATCGCGGCGGTGGCCGCTCCTCCGCGCGGGAGACCGCGATGCGGGTCGCCGCCGGCGCCATCGCGCGCAAGCTGCTCGGGCCGGCGGTGGTCATCCGCGGCGCGCTGGTGCAACTCGGCGGGCTCGGCATCGAGCGCGCGCGCTGGGACTGGGCGGAGGTCGCGCGCAACCCCTTCTTCTGCCCCGACCCCGGCGCGGTCGCGGATTGGGAGGCGTTCCTCTCGGGAGTGCGCAAGTCCGGTTCCTCCACCGGCGCGGTGGTGGAGGTGGTGGCGGAGGGCGCGCCCTGCGGCCTCGGCGCGCCGATCTACGGCAAGCTCGACGCCGACCTTGCCTCCGCCTTCATGGGTATCAACGCGGTCAAGGGGGTGGAGATCGGCGCCGGCTTCGCCGCGGCCGCGCTCTCGGGTGAGGCGAACGCGGACGAGATGCGCATGAAGGCGGGCGAGGTCGAATTCCTCGCCAACCAGGCGGGCGGGATCCTCGGCGGCATCTCCACCGGCGCGCCCATCGTCGCCCGCTTCGCGGTCAAGCCGACTTCCTCCATCCTCACCCCGCGCCGCTCGGTCGATCGTGACGGCAACGAGGTCGAGGTGTCCACCCGGGGCCGCCACGACCCCTGCGTCGGCATCCGCGCGGTGCCGGTGGGCGAGGCGATGATGGCCCTCGTGCTCGCCGATCATCTCCTGCGCCAGCGCGCCCAGGACCCGGACGCCCCGGCGCGCCCCGTCCTGCCTCGCCCGCATCGCGCATGACGCCGGGTCTCCTCGCCACCGCCGCCCTCGGCGGCGCGATCTACATCCTCGTCCCCGGTCCCGCCTTCCTCGCCCTGCTCGGCATCGGCGCCGCCGGCGGGCGGCGAATGGGGGCGTGGTTCGTGCTCGGCACCCTGGCCGGGGATCTCACCTGGTCGGCGCTCGCGCTCGTCGCCCTCATCGGCGTGCACCGTATCGGCCCGCTCGCCTTCGATCTCCTCGGCCTGCTCTGCGGCGCCTATCTCTTCCGCCTCGGCGCCCGCGCCCTGTTCGCCCGCGCCGGTGCCGCCGATGCGGGGCTCGCCGTCTCCCGCCCGCTCGCCCACGGGCTCGCCTTCGGCCTGACCAACCCGAAAGGCTACCCGGTCGCGCTCGCGACCTTCACCGCGCTGCTTTCCGGCATGCGCGGCGGGCTCGGGTTCAACGAACTGCCCCGGCTGCTCGCCGCCGTCTTCGCCGGCGTCGCGGTGGCGGATCTCGCGCTGGTGCTGGTGGCGGGTTCGGCCCCGGTCCGGCGCCTCTACCGGCGCTTTCGCCTCGCCATCACCCGCGCCTCGGGCGTGCTCTTCCTCGGCTTCGCCCTGCATACCCTCTGGGATTCGCTCATCGCACTCGCCGCCGGCGAATAGCGCGGCAGTGGCGGCGTCGGAGTGATCCGGGCGTCCGCTCCGTGCGTAGCACGAGCGATCGCGCAACGGGGGAGAAATGGCGCAGGTATGGGCGCAAGCCGCTTCGGCGTTCGTTGCCCTCGTCGGCAGGGAGCGCTGGGAAGGCCGGCTGGGCGAGTTGCGCGCGGCCGGATCGGGCCGGCACGTCTCCCGCCTCACCCGCGAACGCTACGCCGTCGAATTGTCCCTCGATCTGCTCCGCCGTGAGCGCCCAGCGGCACCAACCGCGGGCGAGCGAACCGTGGCCTGCCTCGCCACCGCCGCGCTCCGCGTCTGCGCCGGGCTTTCGGCTTCGGGCCGGGACCGCTTCCACGCCCGGCTCGCCGCCGGCCTGTCCGGGTCGGGAAGCCTGATGCCGCTGTTCCATCTGCTGCACACCGCCGAGCGGCATCGTGCGCGCGGCTTCTGCGTCGAACACGCCGGCCTCGCGGCGGGAGCGCCGTTCGATCTGCTGCTCACCCGCGAGGGGGTGTCGGCGGAACTCGCGGCCGACGTGCTCTCCGCCGAAGAGGGCAGGGACGTTCCCCGCGCCGCCTGGTTTCGCCTCGCCGACCGGATCGACCCCGACCTGCAACGTTGGCTCGCCGCCCACCCTGGCCGCTATCTGCTGAAAATGACCCTGCCGCGTGGCCTCGCCGAAGCCGGCACGGCGGGGGATCCGCTCGCCGACCTCCATCGCCGCATCGGTGCGCTGCTCGCCAGCCGCGGCCGGGCCGATCACGATTCCGCGGCCATCCTGCGTCTCGATCCGCTGCTGCTCGCCGGCGCCCAGGCCGAGGAGCTTGGTCTGCTGTCCTCGCTGCGGCGCGAGTTCGGGCCCGAGGCGCATCTCGCCGTCACCACCGCCGGCGGCGGCATGTTCGTCATGGCCGCCCGCGCCGCGCGGGAGGACGAGGTGGCGGCAGCGCTGCGCCGCCGGCTCGAGGCGCTGGCCCCGGCGCGGCTCACCGGCGAGCGGCCGGGCATTCTCGCCATGCTGCTCGAAGACACCGACCGCGGCGAGTGGTGCCGCCTGCGCGAGCGGCTCGAACTCGAGGGCGAGGCGCGGCTCTTCCTCACCCGCCCGGAGGCGCGGCCGGTGGTCGCGGTCAGCTGCGCATCGCGGCTCGAGATGTTCGCCGCCACCGATCCCGCCGCGGCGCCGGAGGGGGAACTGCGCTTCCGCAACCCCGCCCACCCCGCCGCCCGCCTCCCCGCGCTCGCGCCGGCGGTGCTCTCCGCGGCGTGACCGGGTTCACCGGAAGGAAGGCCGCGGGTCGGCCGCCTCCAGGGCATTAAAATGCCGTAGAATCAGAGATATTTTTGCCAAAACTCGGTTCGCGTCGGCGATTTCCCGGGCCAGCCTCGGGGCGGTGTCCATGTCCCCGTGGGAGGGTTCGCCGGAGACCAGCCGGGCGCCAGCCGAAATCCGCAAGGCGCCGATCGGCCGGCCCCCGGGTCCGGCGAGCGGCACCGGCTGGCCGATGTGGCAGAAGAGCCGGGCCAATTCCCGCTCGGCGTAGGAGAGCGGCGCCGGGATCGCGGCGGCGAGATCGGCGTTGAGCCAGCGATAGACCGCCCGCGCCTCCGCCACCCCCATCAACCCGCCGCCCGGCGCGCGCACCGCGAACGAGAGGATGGTGGCGAGCCCGTCCCACCCCGCGTCGGAGCGATCGGGCGCTGGCACGGCGACCGGCTCGAGATCGGGGCTGGCCGCGATCGCCGCCGCGACCGCTCCGGTGAAACGGGCGAGACTCTCCCTCCGTTCGGCGGCGGGGACGGCCCGGAACGCTGCCATCTCGGCGAGCGCCGCGTTCCAGCGCAGGAGCAGCCCGGCGTTGGCGCGCGGCGCCAGCACGCGCCCGCCGACCTCCTCCGGCCACTCCCAGGCGCCGGCATAGTCGGCGAGGCCGGCGGGGAGCGGGTGTGCGCGCAGCCGCGCCAGCAGGGCCGGCGGCACCAGCACCGCCCCCGCGAAGGGCGGGCCGGTGAAGAATTTGGAGCCCGTCACCAGCACCGCGAAACCGGCCGCCACATATTGGCGCACCCGGTCCTCGCTGAGCCGCGCCTGGCACGCATCGACGACGACATCGACGAGCCCCGGAAACCGCGCGGCCAGCCGCCCTGCCCAGGCGGGGTCGGGCGCGAGCAGCCCGGTCTTGGACACGTCCAGCACGTGCAGCAGCACGCGCGCCCCGTCCGCGACCGCCTGCGCCACTTCCGCCGCGATCTCGGCGGTGACGGCGGCGGGCGGGCGCGGCGTCCCGTCCGCCCCGCGCAGGGCGATCCCGAGCCGCCGGGTCGCGGCGGGAAAGCCAGCGACGCGCGCGCCTTTTTCCACCGGGCTCTGCCAGGCGGTCTCGGGCGCGAAGTGCCGTCCCTCGGCGGCGAGCGGCACGCCGCTGCCGGTTTCCTCGGGCGCGACCAGGAGATTGACCACGGCGCGTCCGTCCGCCGCCGCCACTGCCAGGGCGAGGGCGAAGAGCTCGCAATCGGTCCCCGATGCGGCGACGATCACGCCTGCGTCCGCGCCCAGCCCGAAGCCCGCCGCGATCTCCGCCCGCACCCGCGCCGCCTCGGCGGCCAGCGCCTTCTCCGGCCCGTCCGTCAGCCCCTGCCGCACCAGCCGCCGCCGCGCCGCCTCGGCTCCGGCATACCCGCGCTCGGAGGAGGAGGAGGCGGTGGACGAGGCGAAGGTCACCGCCCAGGGCCGCGGCCGGTGGCTGCACCCGTAGGCGTTGAGCCCGGTGAGCGGGTCGATCGCGAGCCGCCCATCCCCCCCTTGTTCCATCAGCCACTCGGCCGGCCCCAGCAGCGGCCACAGTGCCGCGAGCAGCGCTCCGTCCGCCGCCGCCAGCGCCGCCCCGGGCGCGAGTTCGCGGGCCAGCGCCGCGAGCCGGGCAGGGGAGGGGGGGAGGGCGGCGGCAAGCTCCGCCGACCAGCCCACCGGCGCCGATTCGGGGCCTTCCTCCATCGCCGCGAACAGTGCGGCGACCCGCGCCGCCGCCAGAGCCGCGAGCGCCTCCCGCCCGGGCAGAGCCGCGCCCAGCCAGGCCGCCTCCAGCCCATGACGCAGGGCGATGACCATGCGGTCCGGCCGCTCCAGTGCCGCCCGTCCCAACCGCAACTCGCTTTCGGCCAGCGTGAACGATGCCGCCAGCGCGGGCGCGGCGGTCACCCGCCACCCGCCGGTAACCGCCCGCAGTTCGGGCCGATCCAGCGCCTCGCGCAGTGCCGAAGGCAGGGAAGCCAGGTGCATCGCATTCTCCCACGCGCCGCTCCGCTCTGCCGGAGCGGGGATTTTCATGGCAGAATTGCGCCGCCAAGGCGAGGACCGGGAATGCGGAGCACGGAGATGAGCCTGCTGATCGCCGGTCTCGGCTATTGCGGTGAGGCGATCGCGCGCGCCGCCGCCGCCCGCGGCATCGCGGTCACCGCCACCCTGCGCGGCCCCCGCCCGCCGATTCCCCCCCTCGCGCTCATTCCCTTCGCCGCCGCCGGCCCGGCTCTGGCGGAAGCGACCCACCTGCTCGTCACCGCGCCGCCCGATGGCGCCGGCGACCCGCTCATCGCCGTTCACGCCGCCGCCCTCGCCGCCGCACCCGCCCTCCGCTGGATCGGCTATCTCTCCACCACCGGCGTCTATGGCGACCGCGCGGGCGCCTGGGTGGACGAGGAAACCGCCCCGGCGCCGAGCCCCGGCCGCAGCGCCTGGCGCCTCGCCGCCGAGAACCAATGGCGCGCCTTCGCCGGGCGGACGGCGGTCGACATCTTCCGCCTCGCCGGCATCTACGGCCCCGGCCGTTCGGCGTTCGACCAGATCCGCGCCGGCACCGCACGCCGCATCGACAAGCCCGGCCACGAATTCGGCCGCATCCACCGCGACGACATCACCCGCGCCGTGCTCGCGGCTCTGGCGCAGGAGCCCCCGCCCGGCGTGCGCGTCTTCAACCTCGCCGACGATCTGCCTAGTCAGGCCGAGGCGGTGATCGCCGCCGCCGCGCGCCTGCTCGGGCGCGAGCCGCCGCCGCTCATCCCCTACGCCGAGGCCGCGGCCACCATGAGCCCGATGGCGCAGAGCTTCTGGGCCGAGAACCGCAAAGTCGCCAGCGCCGCGACCAAGGCCCGCCTCGGCATTGCCTGGCGCTACCCGGACTATCGCTCAGGCCTCGCCGCCATCCTCGCCGAGGAGCGACGCGAGCACCCGCCCGAGGAGCGCGAGATCGGCGGGCCGTGACAGGCGGTGATCCCCATCCTTCACCAGCGTCACCCGCACATCCTCGGCGGTGAGCGCCTCGGCCAGCCGCAGCGCCATCTCCCACGGCACCTCGGCGTCCCGCTGCCCCTGCAACAGCCGCACCGGACAGGACAGCCCGATCGGGCGGTCGAGCAGCAGATGCGCCCGTCCCTCCTCGATCAGCGCCCTTGTGATCGGGATCGGCGGCCCGTAGTCCGAGGGCATCGCGATCGCGCCGCGGCTCATCAGCGCCGCCCGCTGCTCGAAGGAAAGCGCGGGCCAGAGCAGCGCCTCGGTGAAATCGGGCGCCGCGGCGATCCCCACCAGCCCGGCCACCGGCGCCGGGCGGGCCAGCGCCGCCAGCAGCGCGATCCAGCCGCCCATCGAGGACCCCACCAGCACCACCGGCCCCTCGGTCAGCCCGCCGATCACGGCGCGCGCATCCTCGGCCCAGCGCCCGATGGTCCCCTCGTCGAACCGCCCCTCGCTCGCGCCATGGCCGGAATAGTCGAAGCGCAGGAAGCCCCGCCCCCGCGCCGCGCACCATTGGGCGAGAAAGCTCGCCTTGGTGCCCGCCATGTCGGCGGCGAAACCGCCCAGGAACACCACCATCGGCCCGCTTCCCGCCTGTCGCCGATAGGCCAGCCGCACCCCGTCGCCGCGGTCCCACACGCCCTGCTGTTCCGTCATCGCCCGCTCCTTCCCGCGCAAGGGGGCTGTGCCCCCTCGAACCCCCACCAAAGGCCGGCGGCCTTGGGAAACCTGCTATAGGCCGGCCGATGCCGTCCCGTCCCCCCACCGTTCTTCAGGTCCTGCCCGCCCTGGACTCCGGCGGGGTCGAGCAGGTGGTGGCCGATCTCGCTGCCGGCCTCGCGCAGGCCGGCTGGCGCCCGCTCGTCGCCTCCGCCGGCGGCGCCATGGTGGCGGCGATCGAGGCCGCCGGCGCCCGCCATGTCACCATGCCGCTCGCCACCCGCAACCCGCTCGCCTTTCCCGCCAATGCCGCCCGCCTCGCCGCCCTGATCGAGGCCGAGGGGGTCGATCTGATCCACGCCCACTCCCGCGCCCCGGCCTGGGCCGCCCGCGCCGCCGCCCGGCGCGCCGGCCGCCCCTTCGTGACCACCTACCACAGCCCCTATGGCGAGGGCTTCCCCGGCAAGCGGCGCTACAATTCCGTGCTTGCCGCGGGCGATCGGGTCATCGCCGTCAGCCGCTTCCTCGCCGATCATCTCATCGCCCGCCACGCCACCGACCCCGCCCGCGTGCGTATCATCCCCAACGGGGTCGATCCCGCCCGCTTCGACCCCGCAGCACTCGACCCCGCCCGCGCCCGCGCCTTGCGCGCCGCCTGGGACATCCCGCCCGGCGCCCCCGTCATCCTGCTGCCCGCGCGGCTGACCGGCTGGAAGGGCCAGCGCGTGCTGATCGAGGCGCTGCCCCGCCTCGCCCGCGCCGAGGCGGTCGCCGTGCTCGCCGGCGCCGACCGCGGGCGAGGCGCTTTCGCCGCCGATCTGCGCGCCCAGGCCGCCCGGCTCGGGCTCGCCGCCCGCGTTCGCCTGCCCGGCCCGGTCGCCGACATGGCCGCCGCGCTCGCCGCGGCGGCGGTCGTGGTCAACGCCTCGACCGCGCCCGAAGGCTTCGGCCTGGTGCTGATCGAGGCCCAGGCGATGGGCCGCCCGGTGATCGCCACCCGCCACGGCGCCGCGCGCGAACTGATCCTCGAGGGTGAAACCGGCTTCCTCGTCCCCCCCGCCGACCCCGCAGCCCTCGCCGCTGCCCTCGACCGCGTCCTCGCCCTCGCCCCCGCGCAGGCCCGGACGCTCGCCGAAGCCGCCCGCACCCAGGCCGCCCGCTATACGGTGGCGGCGATGCGGGCGGCGACCCTGGCGCTCTATCGCGAGTTGCTCTGATGGAGCGCATCCTGGTCATCCGGCTCAGCGCGCTGGGCGATTTCGTGCTCTCCTTCCGCGCCTTCGCCGCCATCCGCGCCCACCACCGGCTTGCCCACATCACCCTTCTCACCACCGCGCCCTATGCCGAACTCGCCCGCCGCGCGCCCTGGTTCGACGCGGTGCGGACCGACGCGCGCCCCGCCTTCTGGGACCTGCCCGGCCTGCTCCGCCTCGCCCGCTCCTTGCGCGGGTTCGATCGCGTCTACGACCTGCAGACCTCGGGGCGGAGCGACCGCTACTTCCTGCTCGCGCTCTGCCCGCCCTGGTCCGGCACCGCGCGGTTTGCGCGCTTCCGCCATCGGGGACGCGCGCGCGATCACATGCACACCATCGCCCGCCAGCGCGAGCAGTTGGAAATCGCGGGCATCGGGGAATTTCCCCGCCCCGATCTTGCCTGGCTCGGCGCCGACGTCGCGTCTTTCGGCCTGCCCGAGCCGTTCGCGCTCCTGGTTCCCGGCGCCGCGCCGCACCGCCCCGCCAAGCGCTGGCCCGCACAGCGCTACGCGGCGCTCGCCCGCCTGCTGGCCGCGCGCGGTCTCACCCCGGTCATCCTCGGCGCCGCCGCCGAACGCACCCTCGGCGCCGAAATCGCCGCGCTCTGTCCCGAGGTGCTGGATCTCACCGGGCGGACCGATCTCTTCGCGCTCGCCGGCCTCGCCGCCCGCGCCCGGCTCGCGGTCGGCAACGACACCGGCCCGATGCACCTGATCGCCGCCACCGGCTGCCCCTCGCTGGTGCTGTTCTCCGCCGAGAGCGATCCCGCCCGCACCGCCCCGGCCGGGCCGGATGGGCGCGCGGTCGCGGTCCTGCGCGTGCCCGATCTCGCCACGCTCGCGGTGGAGAGGGTTGCGGCCGCCCTGCCGTGACGCCATAGAGCGTTTCCGCCGCACCGAGAGAGACACCCGCATGCCCGAGATCCGCCTGCCCGATGGTTCCACGCGCCGCTTCGATGGCGTGGTCACCGGCGCCGAGGTCGCGGCCGGCATCGGTCCCGGCCTCGCCCGCGCCGCGCTTGCGATGCGGCTCGACGGACGCCTGGTCGATCTCGCCACCCCGATCGGGCGCGACGCCGAAGTCCTCTTCGTCACCCGCCGCGACGCCGACGCGCTGGCGCTCATCCGCCACGACTGCGCCCACGTGCTGGCGGAAGCCGTCCAAAGCCTCTACCCCGGCACGCAGGTCACCATCGGCCCCGCGATCGAGCACGGTTTCTACTACGACTTCGCCAAGCCCGAGCCCTTCACGCCCGAGGATTTCCCGGCGATCGAGGCGAGGATGCGCGAGATCATCGCAGCCTCCGCCCCCTTCATCCGCGAGGTCTGGGAGCGCGAGGCCGCGATCGCGTTCTTCCAGGAGCGGGGCGAGAAGTACAAGGCCGAGATCATCGAGGATCTGCCCGCGGGCGAGACCATCACCCTCTACCGCCAGGGCAGCTGGGTCGATCTCTGCCGCGGCCCGCACATGCGCAGCACCGGCGATGTCGGCACCGCCTTCAAGCTGATGAAGGTCGCCGGCGCCTATTGGCGGGGCGATCACCGCAACGCCATGCTCTCGCGCATCTACGGCACCGCCTGGCGCGACCAGAAGGAGCTCGACGCCCATCTCCACCAGCTCGCCGAAGCCGAGCGGCGCGACCATCGCCGCCTCGGGCGCGAGATGGACCTCTTCCACCTCCAGGAGGAGGCGGTGGGCAGCGTCTTCTGGCACCCGCCCGGCTGGCGCCTCTACCGCACCGTCGAGGCCTATCTGCGCCGCCGGCTCGATGCGGCGGGCTACGTCGAGGTGCGCACCCCGCAACTGGTCGATCGCAGGCTGTGGGAACAGTCGGGCCACTGGGAGAAGTTCCGCGAGGCGATGTTCGTCGCCGAAGTCGCCGACGAAAGCCGCACGCTGGCGCTCAAGCCGATGAACTGCCCCTGCCACGTGCAGATCTTCCGCCAGGGTCTGCGCAGCTACCGCGAACTGCCGCTGCGCATGGCCGAGTTCGGCGCCTGCCACCGCTACGAGCCCTCGGGCGCGCTGCACGGCCTCATGCGGGTGCGCGCCTTCACCCAGGACGATGCGCACATCTTCTGTACCGAGGCCGACATCGCCGCCGAGACGGTGCGCTTCGTGGCGCTGCTCGCCGCCGTCTATCGCGATTTCGGCTTCCCCGAATTCGCGGTGAAATTCTCCGACCGTCCGGCGGTGCGCGCCGGCGCCGACGAGGTCTGGGACCGTGCCGAGGGCGCGCTCAAGGCCGCCTGCGCCGAAGCCGGCGTGGAATACACGCTCAACCCCGGCGAGGGCGCCTTCTACGGCCCCAAGCTCGAGTTCGTGCTGCGCGACGCCATCGGGCGGGACTGGCAGTGCGGCACGCTCCAGGTCGATTTCGTCCTGCCCGAACGGCTGGACGCCGAGTATGTGGCCGAAGACGGCGCCCGCCGCCGCCCGGTCATGCTCCACCGCGCCATTTTGGGCAGTTTCGAGCGCTTCCTCGGCATCGTCATCGAGCACTACGCCGGCCGCTTCCCGCTCTGGCTCGCCCCGGTCCAGGTGGTGGTCGCGACCATCGTCTCGGACGCGGACGACCATGCGCGGCGGGTGGCGGCGGCGCTGCGCGAGGCCGGGCTCGCCGTCCATCTCGATCTCAGGAACGAGAAGATCACCGCCAAGGTGCGCGAGCACAGCCTCGCCCATGTGCCGGTGATCGGCGTCCTCGGCCGGCGCGAGGCGGAGGAGGGCACGGTCGCGCTGCGCCGGCTCGGCAGCGCGGCGCCGGAGAGCCTCGGCGTCGATGCCGCGGTCGCGGCCCTTGCGGCGGAGGCCCGTCCTCCCGACCTGCGGTGATGCCCGCTGCTTGACAAACCGCCGTTCCTTCGCCTTCCGTCCGTACCGTTGGCTGCAACTTCGAGAGGAGAGAGACCCATACCCAGACCGCCCCTGCCGGCCCCGCCCACCCGCGACGGGCCGCGCGTGAACGAGGAGATCCGCAACCCCCAGATCCGTCTGATCGACGAGAACGGCGAGATGCAAGGTGTGATGAGCGTCCGCGAGGCGCAGAATCGCGCCTATCTCGCGGGCCTCGACCTGGTCGAGATCAGCCCCAACGCCGATCCGCCCGTCGTCAAGATCCTCGACTTCGGCAAGTTCAAATACGAACAGCAGAAGAAGAAGAACGAGGCGCGGAAGAAGCAAAAAGTCATCGAAATCAAGGAAGTCAAGGTCCGCCCCAACATCGACGAGAACGACTATCAGGTGAAGCTGCGCGCCATGAACAGCTTCCTCGACGAGGGCGACAAGGTGAAGGTCACGCTGCGCTTCCGCGGCCGTGAAATGGCCCACCAGGAAATCGGCATGAAGGTGCTCGAGCGTATCCGCACCGACCTCGACCCCCGCACCAAGGTCGAGCAGATGCCGCGCATGGAAAACCGCCAGATGGTCATGGTGCTGACGCCACGCTGAGCCAGCGCACGGCGTGCGGGCTGCGCGCCGGGGCGTGGCCGGGCGGAGCCGGGGGCTTGCTCGTCCGCCGCCTCGGGGGGCTGCTCGCCGCGCTGGCCCTCGCCGGCTGCGCCACGCTGCCGGCTGCGCGACTGGTCCGCGCCGGCGGCGCCTGCCGGCCGCAGTTGCTGGCGCGGGTGCCGCTCGCCATCGCCCAGCATCGGCTGCTGGTGCCCGCCCGCATCGGCGGGCGCGCGGTGCGGCTGGCGCTGGATACCGGCGCCATGCGCACGGTGCTCACCGATCGCGCCGCGCTGCGCCTCGGTCTCGATGCGGACTATGCGATGGCCGCGGCGCTCAAGGGGGTGGGCGGCGCCGCCTCCGCGACGGTGAGCGCGCCGGTCGCGCTCTCCCTCGGCGGGGTGACGCTCGGCCGCCGGCGCCTGCTCTTCGGTCTTGCGAAGAGTGCGTTCGGCCCGCCGGCGCGCTGGCGGCACGGCGTGCCGGACGGGCTCCTGGGCCTCGATGTGCTCTCCCGTTTCCGGGTCGATCTCGACATCCCCCGCCTCCGGCTGTCGCTCTACCGCCGCCACCCCTGCCCCGACGCGCTGCCGCCCTGGTGCCGCCCCTGTCTCGCGGTTCCCCGGCTGCCGGCGGCGGACCCGCTGCTGCATGTCGCGGTCGCGCTGAACGGTGGCCGGCTGGACGGCGTGCTCGACACCGGGGCGATGATCAGCGTCACCACGACGGCGGCGCTGCGCCGCGCCGGCATCGCGGGCCTCGCGCTCGGACGCGACCCGGCGATCATGGGTCTGGGCGCGACCGGCGCTCGCGGCAGCGGCCGGCTGCATCGCTTCCGTCGCCTCGCCCTCGGTCCGGGGCTCTCGCTCAGCCCCTATGTGGTGGTGCTCGATACCAGCCTGCCCACCGCCGACATCCTGGTCGGGCTCAACGCCCTCACCCGCTCGCGCATCTGGATCGCGCCCGGCGCGACCACCCTCGCCTTCGCCCCGCCACCCGCGCGGGTCGCGGCAGGTCCGACCGTCGTCGTTCCCGCCCGTCCGCTCTCCGCACCCTGACGGCGGCACCCTGACGGCGGCACCACTTCCTGCCGCCGCGCCCGCGCCGTGAAGGACGGTGTTGTCGGAAAATCTTACGGTCTGGCTCTGGATCGCCGACGAATGGCGCCGACTGCGCCGAGCCCGAGCAGGGCACCCGCGAGCAGACTGCCGGATGCCGGTTCCGGCACGGGGATCACCGTGAGGGTCACGTAGGAGCCGACCGAGTTGGCGTATTCGGCGTAGGTATTGCCGAAATCGTATGCCAGATTGACCGCAAAAGTGCCGACATCGAAACTAAGTCCGTTGCCATCCAGATAGGGAGCGGTCAGATATAGAAAGTTGTTATTGAATGCGAATCCGCCCTGGACCACCAGGCCGGTGATGGCATGCCCGTTCCGGGTGCCGGTAATTCCGGTGATGGTATAGGCGCCATTATTCAGCACGCCATTGGTGAAGAACTCTCCGCTCGCCGCAATAGTGCCTCCGGAGTAGGAAAACAGAAAATCCAACGGGTTGGCGCGCGCGGTGTGAGAAAGGGCGACGATGCCGCCGAGCAGGGTGAGGGCGCCCGCCGAACGCCGGATCCGTGGGCCAAGTCCGAGTTTCATCGCACAGCTCCCCGTGATCGCAGGGTACGTCCGACCGACGCTGTTCGTCCGCAACCCTTTGCAACCTGGAAGCAATCCCTGTGCCGACGCGCTGACGATTGAAAATCAACCGGTTCTCTCACGGCATCCCGCCGGAACGTAAAAAAATCCGACGTCGATCCCGCTGCGCTTGTCGTGCCCGCTGCGCTTGTCGTGCTGGCCGGCTCCGCCGCCTTTGCCCCGCCACCCTCGCGGGTCGCGGGGCGCTGACCGCCCGGCTCAGCTGACCCGGCTCAGCCGACCCGGCTCAGCCCATCCGGCTTTGGGCGAACTCGTAGTTGGCGAGCTTGTCGAGCCAGTTCTGCACATAGTCCGGCCGGCGGTTGCGGAAGTCGAGGTAGTAGCTGTGCTCCCACACGTCGCAGCCGAGCAGGGCGGTGCCCTCGCCGGTGGCCAGCGGGTTGGAGCCGTTGGGCGTCTTGGTCACCTTGAGCTTGCCGTCGGGGGCCAGCACCAGCCAGGCCCAGCCCGAGCCGAACTGGCCCACCGCGGCGGCCTTGAAGGCGTCCTTGAACGGGGCGATGCCGCCGAAATCCTCGGCGATCTTCCGGCCCAGCCGCTCCGGCATGCCGCCGCCGGTGGCGCTCATGCCGGGCCAGAACAGCATGTGGTTCCAGTGCTGGCCGGCGTTGTTGAACACCGGGGCGAGATCGGCCTTGCCGTTGGCGTGGGCGATGATCGCCTCGAGCGACAGCCCCTTGAGCGCGTCGTTCTTCTCGACGAATCCGTTGAGCGCGGTCACATAGGCCTGATGGTGCTTGCCGTGGTGGAGCTCGAGGGTCTCCTGGCCCATGCCGGCGGCGGCCAGCGCGGAAGTGGCGTAGGGCAGGGCAGGCAGTTCGAAGGCCATGGCAGCGTTCTCCCCGATGGAATGGCGACGTGGATGGGACCGGTCGGGGGCATGCCGCTCCCGCCCGCCTGCATGGTAGCTATGGCGGGGGGGGATGCGCGTCAAGCCGGCGAGGAACTCGGCCCCTGGCTGCGCGCCCGCGACCCCGACCGCTTCCTCTGCGCCCTGTTCGCCCCGCCCGACCGGCGCTGGGCGCTGTTCGCCCTCTACGGCTTCAACCATGAACTCGCCCGCGCCCGCGAGGTCGCCGCCGAACCCACGCTCGCCCTGATCCGCCTCGCCTGGTGGCGGGAGGTGCTCGCCGGCGCCGAACCCCGCCATGTGGTCGCGACCCCGCTGCGCGCGGCGCTGGCCGCCGGCCTGCTCGACGCCGGCGCGCTGGAGGCGCTGATCCTCGCGCGCGAGATCGAGACCGAACCGGCGATCGAGACACTGGCCCGATGGCGGGCCTATCTGCTGGCCAGCGCGGGCGGGCTCGCCGCCGCCGCCGGCGGGCTGCTCGGTGCGGACGGCGCCGCGCGGGCGCGGCTCGCGCTGCTCGGCGCGGCCTACGGGGCGGCGGGGGTTCTGCGCTCGGTCCCCGCCCAGGCCCGGGCCGGGCGCTGCCTGCTGCCCGCCGATCTGCTCGCCGCCCACGGGCTCACTCCCGAGGCCGTCGTCGCCGCGCCGGCCAGCCCGCGCCTCGACCCGGTCCGCGCGGCGCTCGCCGCCGAGGGGCGGCGTTGGCTCGAAACCGCCGGTCCCACCCCCCTCCCGCGGGCCTGGCGGGCGGCCGCACTGCCCGCCGTCCTCGCCCGCCGCGATCTCGCCCGGCCCGCGGCGCCCGCCCGCCCGCGCGGCCTCGGCGCGCGGCTCGCCGTGCTCCTCGCCGCGCTGCGACCGTGATTGAGGCGGCAGGATCAGGGCGGCAGGATCAGGGGGCGAGAGCGGCGAGCGGAAAGCGCAGGATCTCGGCGCAGAGCCGCGCCAGCCCGGCCGCCCGCGCGCCGACCAGCCGCTCCCCGGCCGGTGCCGCGCCGAGCCCCGCGTTTCCGATCGCGCCCGCGGGGTGCAGATCGGCGCTCTTCCAGCCGAACCGCACCCCCGGCCCTTCGGGGCGGAGGAACTCGTATTCCCGCTCCCAGGCCAGCGAGGCGGGGGCGAAGTCGGCGATCCGCTCGCGGCGCACCAGCTCGGGGTGGAGTGCCAGCATCTGCGCGGTTTCCGAGGCGCCGCCGTGGATGCCGTGCGCGCTCTCCGCGGGCGGAAACAGCCCCTCGATGCGCCCGAGCGCGGACAGCGAGGCGCCGACCGCGAACATCCCCTCCCGCACCCGCAGCTCGCGGGTGACGATCTCGATCACCGAGGCCTGCCCGCCGTGGCTGTTGAGGAACAGCAGCTTGCGCACTCCCGCCCGCCGCACCGCGGCCCCGAGCTCGCTCCACAGCGCGATCAGCGTCGCCGCGGAAAGCGAGAGGGTGCCCGCGAACCCCTCGTGTTCGGCGGATTTTCCGAACACCGCGGGTGGCAGCACCAGCACGCCGTCGGGCAGCGCCGGCAGGGCGCGGGCGAGCACGCCGGCGTTGAGGAGCGCGTCGGTCCCCACCGGCAGGTGCGGCCCGTGCCCCTCGATCGCGGCCACCGGCAGCAGCGCCATCGTCGCCGCCGGGTCGAGGGCGGCGAACTCCGCGGTGGTGAGATCCTGCCAGGAGCGGGCCATGCGCGAGCATAGGCACCGCGCCGCCCTTGCCAATAGCCGCGATCTCGGCCATACCGCCGGCCGCCGTCCCCGCCCGCGGGGAGGGTAATTCACACGCGGGGCGCTTCTCTCCCACGAGAGCCGGTGCCGCAAGGCGAAGCCCCGCGGAGGCAGAACCGGATCACCGAGGAGAGCCATCCCATGGCCATGCCCGATTTCTCCCTGCGCCAGTTGCTCGAAGCCGGCGTGCATTTCGGCCACCACACCCGGCGCTGGAACCCGCGCATGGGGCCCTACCTGTTCGGGGTGCGCAACCAGGTCCACATCATCGACCTCCAGCAGACCGTGCCGCTGCTCGATCGCGGCCTGCGCGCCATGCGCGACGTCACCGCCGCCGGCGGGCGGGTGCTGTTCGTCGGCACCAAGCGCGCCGCCGCCGACCACGTCGCCGACGCCGCCCGCCGCTGCGGCCAGTATTACGTCAACCACCGCTGGCTCGGCGGCACGCTGACCAACTGGAAGACCATCACCGCCTCCATCAAGCGCCTGCGCCAGATGGACGAGATGCTGGGCGGCGACATCCAGGGGCTGACCAAGAAGGAGGTGCTCCACCTCAACCGCGAGCGCGACAAGCTCGAGCGCGCGCTCGGCGGCATCAAGGAGATGGGCGGCCTGCCGGATCTGCTCTTCGTGATCGACACCAACAAGGAGAAGCTCGCCATCGAGGAGGCGAACAAGCTCCACATCCCGGTGGTCGCGGTGCTCGATTCCAATTCCGATCCGGTCGGCGTCACCTATCCCATTCCCGGCAACGACGACGCGCTGCGCGCCATCACCCTCTACTGCGATCTCGCCGCCGCCGCCGTGCTCGATGGGATCAGCGCCGAACTGGCCGCCTCCGGGGCCGATCTCGGCGCCGCCGAGGAGCTGCCCCCCGGCGCCCTGCCTGAGGCCGCGGCCGACCAGCCGGCGGCCTGAGCGCGACCGGCGGCGACGACAGCCCGGCGACAAGGCCCGGCGACGACAGCCCGGCGCCGACAGGCCGGCGACAACGAAACGGAGTGCGAGAGATGGCCGAAATCACCGCGGCGATGGTCAAGGAACTGCGCGAGAAGACCGGCGCCGGCATGATGGACTGCAAGCGCGCGCTCGCCGAGACCGCCGGCGAAATGGAAGCCGCGGTCGACTGGCTGCGCAAGAAGGGCCTCGCCGCCGCCGCCCGCAAGGCGGGCCGGGTGGCGGCCGAGGGGCTGATCGGCGTCGCCTCCGTCCCCGGCCGCGGCGCCATGGTCGAGGTCAACGCCGAGACCGACTTCGTCGCCCGCAACGAGACCTTCCAGAATTTCGTCGAAACGGTGGCCCGCATCGCGCTCGAAACCGGCGAGGATCTGGACACCGTCCGCGCCGCTCCCTTCCCCGGCACCGGGCGCACGGTGGCGGACGAGCTCACCCATCTCGTCGCCACCATCGGCGAGCACCTGTCGCTGCGCCGCGCCCGCGTGCTTTCCGTCGCCTCCGGCGTGGTCGGCACCTATGTCCACAACGCGCTCCGCCCCGGGCTCGGCCGCATCGGCGTGCTCGTCGCGGTCGAGGCGGCCAACGAGTTCGAGGGGCTCGAACTGCTCGGCCGCCAGATCGGCATGCAGGTCGCCGCCCACCGCGCCGAGGCGGTGGACATCGGCGGCGTCGACCCGGCGGCGCTCGAGCGCGAGCGTTCGGTGCTCGCCGAGCAGGCCCGCACCTCCGGCAAGCCCGAGGCGGTGATCGAGAAGATGGTCGATGGCCGCATCCGCAAATACTACGAGGAGGTGGTCCTGCTCGAGCAGGTCTGGCTGCACGACGGCGAAAGCCGGGTGAAGGCCGTGCTCGCCAAGGCCGGCGCCCGGGTTTCCGCCTTCGCCCGCTTCCAGCTCGGCGAGGGGATCGAGAAACAGGAGGGCGACTTCGCCGCCGAGGTCGCCGCGGCGGCCGGCGTGAAGGAAGCGGCCGGGGCCGGCTGAGCAGGCGCCGATGTCCGCGTCCCACGCCTACCGCAGGGTCCTGCTCAAGCTCTCCGGCGAGGCGCTGATGGGCCGGCGCGAGTTCGGCCTCGACAACGAGATGGTCGTGCGCATCGCCGCCGACATCGCCGATGTCGCCACCGCCGGGGCCGAGATCTGCCTCGTCATCGGCGGCGGCAACATCTTCCGCGGCGTCTCCGGCGCGGCCAGCGGCATGGACCGCGCCCAGGCCGACTCGATGGGCATGCTGGCGACCGTGATCAACGCGCTCGCCATGCAGAGCGCGCTCGAGAAGGCCGGGGTGACCACGCGGGTGCAGTCCGCCATCCCGATGTCGAGCGTCTGCGAACCCTTCATCCGCCGCCGCGCCATCCGCCACATGGAGAAGGGGAGGGTGGTGATCTTCGCCGGCGGCACCGGCAACCCGTTCTTCACCACCGACACCGCGGCCGCCCTGCGCGCCGCCGAGATGGGCTGCGACGCGCTGTTCAAGGGCACCCAGGTGGACGGCGTCTATTCCGCCGATCCGCGCAAGGTGGAAGGCGCCGAGCGCTATGCCGAGCTCACCTATCTCGACGTGCTCGCCCGCGACCTCGCGGTGATGGACGCGGCGGCGATCTCGCTCGCCCGCGAGAACGGTCTGCCGATCGTCGTCTTCAACATCCACAGTGCGGGCGCCTTCGGGCGGGTGATGCGCGGCGAAGGCCGCTTCACCCGCATCATCGATCGCTGAGCGCGCGCCGGAAGGAGGCAGGAATGTCCGCCGATCTCAATGCGTTGAAGCAGGATCTGATGAAGCGCATGGAAGGCGCGATGGAAACCCTCAAGCGCGAGTTCGCGGGCCTGCGCACCGGCCGCGCGAGCCCCGGCCTGGTCGAGCCGGTGCGGGTTCCCGCCTATGGCTCGGAGATGCCGCTGCCCCAGGTCGGCACCATCGCGGTGCCCGAGCCGCGGATGATCACGGTCCAGGTCTGGGACCGCGCGCTGGTCAACGCCGTCGTCACCGCCATCCGCGACTGCGGCCTCGGTCTCAACCCGGCGGCCGACGGGCAGCTCGTGCGCGTCCCCATCCCGCAGCTCACCGCCGAGCGCCGGGCCGAACTCGCCAAGGCCGCCGGCCGCTACGCCGAGGGCGCCCGCGTCGCCGTGCGCGGCGTCCGCCGGGACGGGATGGAACAGGTCAAGCACCTCGAAAAGAAGCACCAGATCGGCGAGGACGCGATGCGCGACTGGGCGGACGAGATCCAGAAGCTGACCGACCGCTTCATCAAGCGCATCGACGAGGCGCTCACCGACAAGGACAAGGAAATCCGCCAGGTCTGAGATGGCCCTGCTCTCCTCCCGCCGCGCCCCTTCCGCCGCCGTCCCCGCCGCGGACGTTCCCGCCGCACCCGGGCGCGCCCCGCCCCGCCATGTCGCCATCATCATGGACGGCAACGGCCGCTGGGCGGCCGCGCGCGGCGTGCCGCGCCTGGCCGGCCATCGCGCCGGTGTCGCCGCCGTGCGCCGGACGGTGGAGGCGGCGATCGCGGCGGGGGTCGGCTGGCTCACCCTCTACGCCTTCTCGTCGGAGAACTGGCGCCGCCCGCAGGAGGAGATCGCCGACCTCAAGGGCCTGCTGCGCCACTACCTCGCCCACGAACTGGCCGAACTCGCCTCCGCCGGCGTCCGCCTGCACGTCATCGGCGAGCGCGAGCGCTTCGGCGCCGAGCTCGCCGCCGCCCTCGCCGCCGCCGAGGCCGACACCGTGGCGAACACGAGGCTCGATCTGGTGATGGCGCTGTCCTACGGCGGGCGCGCCGAGCTGGTGGCGGCGGCACGGGCGATCGCGCGCCAGGCCGGGGCCGGCGGGCTCGACCCCGCCGCGCTGGACGAGGCCGGCTTCGCCCGCCATCTCTTCACCGCCGGCATGCCCGATCCCGACCTGCTCATCCGCACCTCCGGCGAGCGTCGCCTGTCCAACTTCCTGCTCTGGCAGGCGGCCTATGCCGAGCTGGTCTTCCTCGACGTGCTGTGGCCCGATTTCGGCGCCGAGCATCTCGCCGCCGCGCTCGCCGAATATGCCGGCCGCGAGCGCCGCTTCGGGGCGCGGCTTGGCTGAGCCTCCTCCCGCGCGGCTGGCTCGCTGGCGTCTCGGGGCGCGCTCGGAGGCAGGCCGGGGGGCGGGCTGGGGCGATCTGCCGCGCCGGTTCGCCTCCGCCGCCGTCCTGGTGCCGCCCGCCCTCTTCTGCGCCTGGGCGGGGGGGCCGGCGTGGGCGGTGCTGATTGCGGCGCTGGCCGCCGGCTCCGGGGTGGAGTGGGCGAGCCTCGCCGGCTTTCGCCCCTTCGCCCTGCCCGGCCTCGCGGTGCCGGTGCTGGTGGCGGCGGCGGCTCTGGCCGGAGTGCTCGGCCGCTACGGCGCGGGGCTCGGCGCGCTCGCCGTCGGTCTCGCGCTCGCCTTCGTGCTGCCACGCACCGGCCGGGCGCGGCCGTTCTGGCTCGGTCTCGGGGTGCCCTACATCGGTGCCGCCGGTCTCGCGCTGGTCTGGCTGCGCGCCCGCCCGGCCGCGGGCCTCGCCGATCTCGCCTTCGTCCTGCTGGTGGTCTGGGCCAGCGATACCGGCGCCTTCTTCGCCGGGCGCGCCTGCGGCGGACCCCGTCTCGCGCCGCGCCTCTCCCCGGCCAAGACCTGGAGCGGCGCCGCCGGCGGCCTGCTCGCCGCCGTGCTCGCGGGCGAGGCGGTGGCAGCACTGGCCGGCCCCGCCGCCTCGTGGGCGGGGGCGCGGGGCGCGCTCGCCGCGGCACTCCTGCTCGGCCTCGCCGCCCAGGCCGGGGACCTGCTGGAAAGCGCGCTCAAGCGCCGCTTCGGGGTCAAGGATACGGGGCGGATCATCCCCGGCCACGGCGGCCTGCTCGACCGCGTGGACGCGCTGCTGCTCGCCGCACCCGCCGCCGCGGCGCTGGCCTGGATCGCCGGCCCCGCCGTGCCGCTGTGGCGATGAGCGGGGGGGCGCGATGAAGACCGTCACCCTGCTCGGCGCCACCGGCAGCGTCGGCCGCCAGACCGTCGATCTCCTGCTGCGCGACCGCGCCCGCTTCCGGGTCCGCGCCCTGATCGGTGGCGCCAACGCCGCCCTGCTCGCCGAGCAGGCCCGCGCGCTCGCGGCCGAAATCGCGGTGATCGCCGATCCCGCCCAGGCGGAGGCCTTGCGCGCCGCCCTCGCCGGCTCGGGCATCGCGACGGCGGCGGGCGAGGCGGCGGTGGTCGAGGCCGCGGCCCGCCCGGCGGACTGGACGATGGCCGCGATCACCGGCGCCGCCGGTCTCGGCCCCACGCTCGCCGCCATCCGCCGCGGCGGCACCATCGCACTCGCCAACAAGGAGGCGCTGGTCTCGGCGGGCGAGGTCATGCTGGCCGCGGTGGCCGCCGCCGGCGCCGTGCTGCTGCCGGTCGATTCCGAGCACAACGCGATCTTCCAGGCCCTCGCCGGCGACCGTCGCGAGGCGGTCGAGCGCATCGTGCTCACCGCCTCCGGCGGTCCCTTCCGCACCCTGCCGCTCGGGGAGATGGCCGCGGTCACCCCGGAGGCGGCGCTGCGCCATCCGGTATGGTCGATGGGCGCCAAGATCAGCATCGATTCGGCGACCATGATGAACAAGGGCCTCGAGGTGATCGAGGCCGCCCGCCTGTTCGCCATCGAGGGGGCGCGGATCGAGGTGCTGATCCACCCGCAGTCGGTCGTCCACGGCATGGTCTGCTACCGCGACGGCAGCGTGCTCGCCCAGCTCGGCGCCCCCGACATGCGCATCCCCATCGCGCACGCGCTGGGCTGGCCGGAGCGGCTGCAAACGCCGTCCCCGCGGCTCGACCTGGCCGCCGTCGGCGGGCTCGAATTCTCCGCTCCCGACCCCGCGCGCTTTCCCGCGCTCGGGCTCGCCCGCGCCGCACTCGCGGCCGGCGGCGGCGCGCCCGCCCTGCTCAACGCTGCCAACGAGGTGGCGGTCGCGGCCTTCCTCGCCGGCCGCATCGGCTTCCTCGACATCGTCGCGGTGGCGGAGAGCGTGCTCGCGGCGCTCGGCGCGCCGGAGGCCGCCAGCCTCGCCGCGGTGCTGGCGCTGGATGCCGAGGGGCGCCGCGCGGCCGAGGTCGCGGTGGCGCGCCGGGCGGCGGCGCGGGCGGCATGAAGCCGCGCCCGCATGCCGTGTCCGCGCTGGCGGTTCCTTCGCGCGGATTTTGCCGGTAAGAACACGCCCATGGTCGATTTCCTGCGCTCGCTGGCCGCCTTCGCCGTCGTCATCGGCGTGCTCGTGTTCTTCCACGAGCTCGGCCACTATCTCGCCGCCCGCGCCCGCGGGGTGGGGGTGGAGGCGTTCTCCATCGGCTTCGGCCGGGCGCTGCTGACCTGGACCGACCGCGCCGGCACGGTCTGGAAGATCTGCGTCCTGCCGCTCGGCGGCTACGTCAAGATGCACGGAATGGAGCAGCCGGGCGCGGCCGACCCCGCCGAGCGGGCGCGCTGGGTCGAGGGGCGGACCTTCCACGGCAAGGGGGTGGGCTCGCGGGCGCTGATCGTCGCCGCCGGCCCGATCGCGAATTTCCTGCTCGCGGTGCTGCTCTTCGCCGGCCTGTTCGCGGTGGCCGGCCAGCCGGTGCCGGCCGCGGTGGTGGGCCAGGTCGTGCCCCACTCGGCCGCCGCCGCCGCCGGGCTGGCGCCGGGGGACCGCATCACCGCGATCGACGGGGTCGCCGTCCATCGCTTCCGGGGCGTGCAGCGGCAGATCGAGGCCCGCCCGGGTGCCGCCGTGCGCATCACGGTGCGGCGCGCGGCCCATACGCTCGTGCTCCGGGCGACGCTGGGCTCGCGCATCGCCGCGGGCAGGCGGGTCGGGCTGCTCGGCATTTCCTCGGGGACCATCGGCCTCGTGCGCCTCTCGCCGCCGGCCGCCCTGCTCGCCGGGGTGGAGGAGACGGTGCGGGTGGCCCGCGCCACCCTGGTCGGGCTGTGGCACATCGTTTCGGGCCAGAGCGGGGCGGGCGGCATCGGCGGGCCGCTGCGCATCGCCGAGCTGTCCGGCAAGGTCGCCGCCCTCGGTCTGTCCAGCCTGGTCTCCTTCATCGCCGTGCTGTCGATCAATCTCGGGCTGATCAACCTCTTCCCCATCCCGATCCTCGATGGCGGGCATCTGGTCTTCTTCGCGATCGAGGCGCTGCGCGGCCGGCCGCTGTCGGCGCGGGCGCAGGAATACGGCTTGCGGGCCGGGCTCGCGCTGATCGTCGCCCTCTTCGTCTTCGCCACCTGGAACGATCTCGGCCATCTCTTCCCCGCCCTCAAGCGCCTGATCGGATGAAGCGGGGTGGCCGGGCGGTGCGGGCGGTGCGGCGGGTGGCGCGGGCGGGGGCATGCGGCTAAGGTGGCCGCCGATTCGGGGAAGAGGCGCGCGGCCGCCGCCGCCGCAGTGAGGGAGACCATCGTCTTGCGAGGCATGCGCGCGGCGCGGCTAGGGGTTTGTCTGCTGATCGCTCTTCTTCCGGCCGCCATCCCGGCCGCCGCGCCCGCGCGCGCGCAGGCGGCGCCGGCGGCGGTCGCGCCCGGCGGGGTCATCTCGTCGATCCGCGTGGTCGGCAACCAGCGGATCGAGGCCTCCACCATCCGGTCCTACCTGCTGGTCACCCCCGGCCAGCCCTTCGATCCCAACGAGCTCAACCGCAGCCTCAAGGTGCTCTATTCCACCGGTCTCTTCCGCAACGTCGCCTTCTCCCGCCAGGGCGACGTGCTGGTGGTCCGCGTGGTCGAGAATCCGATCGTCAACCAGGTCGCGTTCGAGGGCAACCACGCGCTGACCGCCAAGGAGCTCTCGGCCGAGATCCAGCTCCGCCCGCGCGCCGTCTACACCGCCGCGACCGCCCGCGCCGACCGTCGCCGCATCCTCAATCTCTACGGCCAGAAGGGCCATTTCAACGCCACCGTCACCCCCGAGATCATCAAGCTCTCGCAGAACCGGGTGAACGTCGTCTTCCGCATCCACGACGGGCCGGCGAGCTTCGTCAGCCGCATCGCCTTCGTCGGCAACCACGCCTTCGGCGAGGGCACGCTGCGCACCGTCATCAATACCCGCCAGGAGGCCTGGTGGCGCTTCCTCACCTCGTCGGACACCTACAGCCCGGACCGGGTGAAGTTCGACGAGGAGCTGCTGCGCCGTTTCTACCTCCGCCACGGCTTCCTCGATTTCCGCGTCGTCTCCGCCAACGCCGAGCTGTCGCCCACCCGCCGCGCCTTCTTCCTGACCTTCACCCTCCATGAGGGCCCGCGGTGGAAGGTTGCCAAGGTCACCGTCGATTCGCTGATCCCCAAGCTGGCCGCCAGGCAGTTCCGTGGCGATCTCGCCCTCGGCGCCGGGGACTGGTACGACGGGGACGCGGTCCGGCGGACCATCCGGCGCATTTCCGATGCCGCGCAGCAGAAGGGCTTCCCCTTCGCCGAGGTGAAGCCCGACATCCGCCGCAACCCCAAGACCCACACCATCGCGCTCACCTTCAACATCGTCCAGGGACCGCGCGTCTACATCCAGCGCATCGAGATCACCGGCAACACCCGCACCGAAGACCAGGTGATCCGCCGCGAATTCCACCTCGCCGAGGGCGATCCGCTGATCGCGCGCTCCATCCGCAACACCGACAAGCGGCTGCACGACCTCAACTACTTCAAGTCGGTCGCGATCACCGCGAGCCCGGGCACCACGCCGGACAAGGTGATCGTGCACGCCAAGGTGGTGGAGAAGCCGACCGGGCAGCTCACCATCGGCGGCGGCTATTCGACCGATATCGGCTTCCTCACCAACCTCGGCATCAGCCAGGACAATTTCCTCGGCACCGGCCGGCGCGTCGCCATCAACGGGCTGCTCGCCCAGCGCGCGACCCAGATCAACCTCTCGATCACCGACCCCCACTTCCTCGGCCGCAACCTGCTCGCCGGCGTCAACATTTTCGACACCATCAACAACAACCAGATCAATTCCTCCTACGACGAGCAGCGCATCGGCACGGATTTCACCCTCGGCTACAGCTTCAACAACCACGTCCGCCAGTCCTGGACCTATTCGGCGGTCGACCGCAACGTGTACAACATCGTCACCGGCGCCAGCCTCTACGTGCTCGACGAGGCGGGCTGGTCGTTCCTCTCCCAGCTCGGCACCACCTTCACCTTCGACTATCGCGACAGCGCGATCGACCCCCATCGCGGCTTCGTCGTCCGCGTCGGCGGCGACGTCGCGGGTCTCGGCGGCTCGGCCTATTACGTGCGCGGCAACCTCAGCGGCACGTACTACATTCCGCTCGACGCCATCACCGGCAACAGCGACTGGGGCATCGCGATCGGCGCGTCCGCCGGCTACCTCACCGACTACAACGGCTATCACGACCGCATCATCGACCGTTTCTTCCTCGGCGGCGCCAATCTGCTCGGCTTCGCCGACGGCGGCGCCGGCCCGCACGACATCAACAGCGGCGACTCGCTCGGCGGCCGCTTCATCTGGACCCAGACGACGACGCTGCGCTTCCCGCTGCCGATCTCGCCCGACCTCGGCATCTCGGGCCGCGCCTTCGTCGATGTCGGCTCGCTCACCGGGGTTTCGGCGAAGTTCGGCCCGGTCTATGACAATGCCTCCCCGCGCGTCGGCGCCGGCATCGGCTTCTCCTGGAAGACGCCGTTCGGCCTGCTCGATCTCGACTTCGCGGACGCGGTGGTGAAATACAAATACGACAAGACCCAGGTTTTCCGTTTCGGCTTTGGCACGAGGTTCTAGTGGGATCCATTTTCTCGGCGCGGCGAGGCCTCGCCGCTCTTCTTCTCATCGCCCTTGCGGGAGCCGCCCTCGGCGGGGCCGCCGCGCGGGCGCAGACGGCGGGGCAGAATCCGGGCTGGTTCGTCCCGCCCAAGCCGGGCGCGCCGCCCGCCGCGCACCCGGCCGCGGCCCCTGCGCCGG
>DAHWFB010000127.1 GCA_027326105.1 Acetobacteraceae bacterium | reverse complement strand
GGCCGAGGCGTTCGCCGCCCTCGGCGCGGCCGAGGCCGCCTTCGCCGCGCGCGCGGACGGGCGCGCGCTGCTCGCGGCGATCGGCGGCAACAGCCCGCATCTGTCGGCGCTGGCCCTGGCCGAGCCCGCGCTGGTGCGGGGCTTTCTGCGCGCCGGGCCGGAGCCCGCGCTCGCCCGCGCCGGTGCCGGGCTCGACCGGCTGGCGGCGCGCGCCAATGGTGCGGAGGTGGCGGCGCGGCTGCGCATTGCCAAGCGGCAGGTGGCGCTTGCCGTGGCGCTGGCCGACCTCTCCGGGTGCTGGCCGCTCGCACGGGTCACCGCCGCGCTGTCGGACTTCGCCGACCGCGCGGTGGACGCCGCCCTCGGCCATCTGCTGCGCGCCGCGCACCGCGCCGGCGAGATCCGGCTGCCCGATCCCGCACGCCCGACCCACGCCTGCGGCTTCGCGGTGCTGGCGATGGGCAAGCTGGGTGCGCGCGAACTCAACTATTCCAGCGATATCGACCTCGTCCTCCTCTACGACCCCGACAGTCCCGTCTATCATGGTGACCAGGTTTCCGCGCTCTGCAACCGGCTGGCGCGCGATCTCGTGCAGGTGATGTCGGCGCGGGCGGCGGAGGGCTATGTGTTCCGCATCGATCTGCGGCTGCGCCCCGACCCGGCGGCGACGCCGCTCGCCGTGGCGCTGCCCGCGGCGCTCACCTATTACGAGCGCATGGGCGAAAGCTGGGAGCGGGCGGCGCTGATCAAGGCGCGGCCGGCGGCCGGGGATCGCGCGCTCGGCGCCGCCTTCCTCGAGGCGATCCGCCCCTTCGTCTGGCGCCGCAGCCTCGATTTCGCGACCATCGCCGACATCGCGGCGGTCAAGCGCCGGATCGACGCGCGCAGCGGGAAGCCGGCGGCGGGCAACGGGCTCGCGCGCTTTGCCGGACGCGATCTCAAGCTCGGCCGCGGCGGTATCCGCGAGATCGAGTTCCTGGCGCAGACGCTCGAGCTGGTCTGGGGCGGGCGCGAGCCCTCGCTGCGGATCGCGGCGACCGTGCCGGCGCTGCGCGCGCTCGGCCGCGCCGGCCATCTCCCGCCGCGCGCCTGCGAAGCTCTGGTCGGCGCCTATCGGTTCCTGCGCCGGGCCGAGCACCGGTTGCAGATGCGCGAGGACCGGCAAACCCACCGCCTGCCCGAAACGGACGAGGGGCTGGCCGGCTTCGCGCGCTTTCTCGGCCATCGCGACCCCGCCCGGCTGGAAGCGCTGCTCGCCCGCCATCTCGGCCGGGTGGAGGCGGAGTTCGCCGCCTTCTTCGCCGCCGTTCCCGCCGCGCCCGGCGGGCTCGATCTCGGCGGCGGCGGGGCGATGCCGGAGGAGAGCCGCGCGACGCTGGCCGCCCAGGGCTTTGCCGCGCCCGAGGCGGTGGCGGCGGCACTCGCGCGCTGGCGGGCGGGAGGCGTGCGCGCCTTCCGCGACGCCCGCGCCCGCGCGATGCTGGAGGCGATCGAGCCCGGCCTGCTCGCCGCACTCGCCCGCCAGCGCGACCCCGATGCCGCCTTCGCCCGCTTCGATGCGTTCCTGTCCGCGCTTCCCGCCGGCGTGGGGCTGCTCGCTCTGTTCGCCCGCAACCCGGCGCTGATCGCCCGCCTGGCCGACGTGCTCGGGGCCGCGCCCGGGCTCTCCTCCTATCTCGCGCGCAACCCGGCGGCGATCGAGGGGCTGCTGCTCGGCACCGAACGCCATGCGGCGCCGGCCCGCGCGCTCGCCCGCATCCTTGCCGATGCGCCCGACCTCGAACGCGCGATCGCGCTGGTGCGCGGGTTCGTCCATGACGAGGAGTTCCGCATCTCGGCCGCCGCTCTTGCCGGGCTGCGCGACGCCGACGCCGCCGGGCGGGAGCGCAGCCTGGTCGCCGATGCCGCGCTCGCCGCTCTCCTCGGGCCGGTGACGCGCGATCACGCCGCGCGCTACGGCACCGTTCCCGGCGGCGGCATGGCGGTGGTGCTGCTCGGCAAGGCGGGCGGGTGGGAGATGATGGCGGGCTCCGACCTCGACCTCATGCTGGTCTATGACCACCCCGAAGCGGCGGGCGAGAGCCGGGGCGGGCGGGCCTTGCCGGCGAGCCAGTACTACCTCCGCCTCGCCCATGGCTTCGTCGCCGCGCTGACCGCGCCGGGGGCGGAGGGTGCCGCCTATGCGGTGGACATGCGGCTGCGGCCCTCCGGCAACAAGGGGCCGGTCGCGGTCTCGCTCGCCGCCTTCCGGCGCTATCACGCCGAAAGCGCCTGGACGTGGGAGCGCATGGCGCTGACCCGTGCCCGCGTCGTCGCCGGCCCCGCCCGCCTCGCGGCGCGCGTCGGCGTGGCGATCGGGGAGGCGATCCGCGCCGCCGGGCCGGCCGAGCGGGTGCGGGCCGACGCGGCGGCGATGCGCGCCCGCCTCGCCCGCGACCAGCCCGCCGCCGGTCCGTGGGACGTGAAGCACCGGGTCGGCGGCCTGGTGGAGGTGGAGTTCATCGCCCAGACCCTGCAACTGGTCCACGCCGCGCGCCATCCCGAGGTGCTTTCGCCCAACACCGCCGAGGCGCTGGGCCGGCTCGCCGCGGCCGGGCTGGTGGGACCCGAGGTGGCGGCGGGGCTGGCTGGCGCGGGGTTGCTGTGGCGCAGCATTCTGGGCCAGTTGCGCCTTCGCCTCGGCGGCGCGCTGAGCGGTGAGCCGCCGGAGGCGCTCTCCGCGGCGCTCGCGGAGGCCGCGGGGGCGGTTGACGCGGCGGCGCTGCGCACCACCATGGAGGAGACGGCGGCGCGGGTGCGGGAAGCGTTCCTGCAACTGGTCGGGCCGCTGGAGAACGAACGGGGAGATGGGCGATGAGTCTCGCGGAAGGCGATCCGGCACCTGATTTCAGTCTGCCCGCAAGTGGCGGGCGCACGGTCAGCCGCGCCGCGCTGCTGGGCAAGCCGTTCGTGCTCTATTTCTATCCCAAGGCGGATACGCCGGGCTGTACCGCCGAGGCGTGCGGCTTCCAGGAGGCGCTGCCGGCGCTCGGCAAGACCGGGCTCATGGTGATCGGCGTTTCCAAGGACCCGATCGGACCGATCGAGAAATTTGCCGCCAAATACGGGCTCGCCTTTCCGCTCGCCTCGGACGAGAAGACGGAAGTGGCCGAAGCCTATGGCGCGTGGGGGGAGAAATCCATGTATGGCCGCAAATACATGGGCATGCTGCGGATGACGTTCCTGGTGGACAAGGATGGCCGCATCGCCCGCATCTGGCCCAAGGTGAAGGTGCCGGGCCATGCGGCGGAGGTGTTGCGGGCGGCGGAGGCACTCGGCGGCTGAGGCTTGGCCTCAATCGGCGGCTTCGCGCATTCCCGGCGCGGCGGCGGGGCTGATGCCGGCGATGCGGGCGCGCACGGCCCGGGCGAAGGCCTCGAAAATAGCGCGGGAGACAGCGTCGGTCTGGAAATCATATTCGGGGTGCCACTGCATCCCGACCGCGAAGCCGCGTGCCGGACCCGCCGGCCCGGCGGCCACCCGCACCGCCTCGATCGTGCCATCGGGTGCTACCGCCTCCACCACGAGGCCGGGGGCCAGCCGGTCGATCCCCTGGTTGTGGAGCGAATTCACCGGAATATCGGCCGCCCCGGCGAGGCGGTGGAGCCAGCTGCTGGGCACGATGCCGACCCGGTGCGCCTTGGCGTGGCGTAGTGCCGCGAACGGCAGGATGGGGGTGGAATGGTCGAGCCGGCCGGGCAGATCCTGCAGGCGCTGGTGGAGCGTGCCGCCGAGCGCGACGTTGAGCTCCTGGAAACCGCGGCAGATGGCGAGCACCGGCAGCGCGTCATCGATGGCGGCGCGGATCAGGGGCAGCGTCACCGCGTCCCGGTCGGGGTCTTCGGGCGTATCGGGCGGGTGGGGGGCACCGCCGTAGAGGGCGGGCTCGACGTTGGAGCGGCTGCCGGTGAGGATGATGCCGTCGAGCCGGGATATCAGGTTGGCGATGTCGGCGGCGGCGCCGTTGGCGGGGATGAGGACTGGCACCGCGCCCACCACCTCATCCACCGCGCGGACGTAGGTATCGGAGGCGGCGTGGTTCGGCATGCCATAGATGCCGAACGGCTTGCGGCAGCAGGTGATCCCGACGAGGCCCTTCATCTTGTGGCAATACTACCACGATTGCCGGGGCCATGGTGGATTTTTCGCGGCCCGATCGCCGGTGGCGGATGGCCGTCAGGCCGGCCGCCAGCGCAACCGCAGGTCTGCGTCGCCGCGAGCGCAACCGCGGTGGGAAGAAGCCCGACCTTCCGGAAATCGGCGGATGTTCGGTGCATGTACGCGACCGGCCGGAGCGGGGACGGGCGACCGCGCCTCAATGCTGGTTGTTGTGGAAGAACTTGGGGTCGATGAAGGTGAACAGGCTCGGCTTGAACCGGCCGCCGGTCTCGATGTTGTAGAGGGTGACCTGCGTCACCTGGTGGCGCGCGTCCTCCACCTGCCATTGGCGCAGCACCAGCGGAGGGTCGGCGAAGACCAGGGTGAGGCTGCCCTGGGCGGGGTTGCGGGTGCGTACCAGGCGGAGGATGAGTTCGCCCGGCCGATGCCGCACCGCGGTTACTGTCACGTCCCCGGAAAGCCGCAGATGGCGCTGCAGGAGCAGGCCGAGCGGCGTGGAGGCGAGCGGCAGGTTGGAGGTCTGCTGCAGCGAGGCATCGTAGTAGACGAAGAGCCCGTGGCCGGCGACGAGCAGCAGCGGCGAGGGCGGATCGTACTGGAAGCGCATCCGGCCCGGCCGGTCGAGCCACGCGGTGCCGGTGGCGGTGGAACCGTCCGGCGCGACCTGGAGGAAGCGCGCCTTCAGCGTCGTGATCGAGTCGAGATAGGCCTGGGCGCGGGTGATCTCCGCCCGGTCGGCGGCCGAAAGCGCGGCCTCGGCGGGCTTGGCCGCGAGGCCCGCGCAGGCGAGGGCGAGACCAGCCCCGAGCAGATGACGCCGTTCCATGGCCCGCATGTGGCACCTCCGCATGCCGCTGCAAAGCCCGCGATGGCGGGCCGCGCCCGAGCGTCTGCCCACCCTGTCCTGCGTTGCGTGCAACCCGGCCGCGCCGGGGGCGCTGGCGGTGGCAAAAAAACCATGCTAAGCGCCCTCGCTCTCCGACCGTGGCCAATGCGCGGCGCCGCCATGGCGCGCCGTGCGGTCCGGGTCGGCGGGCGGGTCGTAGCCGGCAGGCGGCCGATCCCGGAAATGTGACAGCGCGCCGCAGCGACAGGCAGGAGAATCGGATACGATGAGCGAGATCGCCGACAGGGTCAAAAAAATCGTCGTCGAGCATCTGGGCGTCGAGGAGGCGAAGGTCACGCCAGAGGCATCGTTCATCGACGATCTCGGTGCCGACAGTCTCGACACCGTCGAGCTGGTGATGGCGTTCGAGGAAGCCTTCAGCGTCGAAATCCCCGAGGACGCGGCGGAGAAGATCGCCACCGTCAAGGACGCGATCGACTATATCGAGAAGCAGAAGGCGGCCTGAAGGTCGCCCGGCAAGCGGAGGGGAGAGCGCGATGCGGCGTGTGGTGGTGACGGGCATGGGCATCGCGTGCCCACTCGGGGTCGGTGTTTCCCATGTCTGGGGACGCCTGATCAACGGGGAATCCGGCATCACCGCCATCCAGTCTTTCGATGTCGCGGAGCTGCCGGCCAAGGTCGCGGGCCAGGTGCCGGCCGGGCGGCGGGAGTCCGGCGGGCTCGATCTCGACGAATGGATCCCCCACAAGGACCTCAAGAAGATGGACCGCTTCATCCATCTCGGCATCGTCGCCGCCGCTGAGGCGGTGGAGGATTCGGGCTGGGTCCCGGCGAACGAGGAGGAGCGCTGCGCCACCGGGGTGATGATCGGCTCCGGCATCGGCGGGCTGCAATCCATCTACGAGGCGTCGGTGCTGGCCTACACCGGCAAGGCGCGGCGGCTTTCGCCCTTCTTCATCCCCTCCGCCCTGATCAATCTGGTCTCCGGCCAGGTGTCGATCAAATACGGGTTCAAGGGCCCCAATCATTCGGTGGTCACTGCCTGTGCCACCGGCGTCCACGCCATCGGCGACGCGGCGCGCATGATCGGCCTCGGGGACGCCGAGGTGATGGTGGCGGGCGGAGCGGAGGCTGCGGTCTGTGCCCTCGGCATCGCCGGCTTCTGTGCCTCGCGCGCGCTTTCCACCGGCTTCAACGACACCCCCGCCCGCGCTTCGCGCCCGTGGGACAAGGATCGCGACGGGTTCGTGATGGGCGAGGGCGCGGCGATCCTGGTGCTCGAGGAATATGACCACGCCCGCCGGCGCGGGGCCAAAATCTACGCCGAGGTCGCGGGTTACGGCATGTCCGGCGACGCGCACCACATCACCGCCCCCGCCGAAGGGCACGAAGGCGCCTTCCGGGCGATGAAATCCGCGCTGCGGAGCGCCGGCCTCGCACCCGCGGACGTGCAGTACGTCAATGCCCACGGCACCTCGACGTTCGCCGACGATCTCGAACTCGATGCGGTCGAGCGGCTGTTCGGTGACGCCGCCGGCGGGCTCGCTATGTCCTCGACCAAATCCGCCACCGGCCATCTGCTCGGCGCCGCCGGTGCGGTGGAGGCGATCTTCTCGGTCAAGGCGGTGCAGGAAGGCGTGGTGCCGCCCACGCTGAACCTCGACGAGCCGAGCCGGCCGAGCGTGATCGACCGGGTCGCCCACACCGCACAGGAGCGGCCGGTGAAGGCTGCGCTCTCCAACAGCTTCGGCTTCGGCGGCACCAACGCGAGCGTGATCTTCCGCGCCGCCGCCTGAGGCGGGTTCGCCGATGCTCCGGCGCCCGCGGCTGCTCGCCGTCCTTGTGGTGCTGCTGCTCGCCGTGGCCGGCACCGCCCTGTTCGCCCGGCGCGTGTGGCGTGCACCGGGGCCGCTGCCCGCGGCGCGTGCGATCGTGGTGCCGGCGGGCGGGATCGACGCGGTGGCAGCGGCGCTGGCGGGGGACGGGGCGATCCGTTCACCCCTCCTGTTCCGCATCGCCGTACTGCTCAGCGCGGGCGCCGGGCCGGTGCGGGCGGGAGAGTTCGCGGTGCCGGCGCATGCGAGCCTGGCCGGCCTGCTCGCCATCCTCCGCCATGGCGCGCTGGTCGAGCACCATCTCAGCATTCCCGAGGGGCTGACGGCGCGCGAGATCCAGGCCCGCCTCGCTGCCGCCCCCGCGCTGCGCGGGCCCGCGCCCTTGCCGCCCGAGGGCGCGGTGCTGCCCGCCACCTACGACTATCTGCGCGGCACCACCCGCGCCGCCCTGCTCGCCCGCGCCGAAGCCGCGATGCGCCGCACGCTCGCGCGCCTCTGGGCCGGGCGCGACCCGGCACTCGCGCTCAAGACCCCAACGCAGGCGCTGATCCTCGCCAGCATCGTCGAGCGCGAGACGGCGCTCCCGGCGGAGCGGCCCATCGTCGCCTCGGTCTATCTCAACCGCCTCGCCCGGGGGATGCGCCTGCAGGCCGACCCGACCGTGATCTATGCCGCGAGCCATGGTGCGGGCGCGCTCGCCCACCCGATCACCGAAGGCGAGTTGCGGCTGGCGAGCCCCTTCAACACCTACCGCGTTGCCGGCCTGCCGCCGGGGCCGATCTGTTCCCCGGGCGTCGCCGCGCTCGAAGCGGTGCTGCATCCGGCAACGACGAAATTCCTCTATTTCGTGGCCGACGGGTCGGGCGGCCACCTCTTCGCCCGCCACTATGCGAGCCAGCAACGCAACGTCGCCCGGCTGCGCGGCGGCAACACGCCCTGACCGCCGGCCGTTTGTGCTTGACAGTGCGCGGGCACGGCTCCAATAGGCGGATCAATCGCTTTCGAACAAATCCGTCGCTTCCGGGGGGAAACCATGATGCGTCGCAACGCCGTCAAGCTGGCCACGGTCGCTGGCGCCTTGATGATCGCCGCAGTCGCCGCAGTTGCGGCCCGCCACGCCATTGCGGCGGCGAGCCCGATCAAGATCGCCATCCCAGCCGAGCTTTCCGGCAGTGGCGCGTCCGTCGGCACCCTCTGGCGGGACGGGGTCGAACTCGCGATTTCCGACCTCAACGCCAAGGGCGGCATCCTCGGCCATCCCCTCGTCGGCACCGTCTATGACACCCAGACCAACCCATCGGTCTCGCGGGCCGTCATCCTCAAGGCGCTCGACGGCCATCCCTACGCGGTCCTCGGCCCGGTCTATTCGGGCTCGATCCAGGTCGATGAGCCGCTGACCCAGAAGGCGAGGATCGCCGAGATCATGGGTGGTGAGGCGGCCAATCTCACCACCATGGGCGACCCGTATATCTTCCGCACCTCGCTCGGCCAGGCGCAGACGGTGCCGCCGGTGGTGGACTATCTGGTCAAGGACCTGCATGCCAAGCGGGTCGGCATGATCTGGGTGAACGACGACTACGGCAAGGGCGGGCACAGCATCTTCCTTGCCGACGCCAAGAAGGCCGGCCTCAAGGTGGTGGCAGACATCTCCAGCGAGGCCGGGCAGGTGAGCTTCGCCCCCGACCTGCTCAAGCTGCGCGCGGCCCATGTGGACGCCGTCTTCGTCTATCTGCACGAGGAGGAGAACGCCCGCCTGCTCAAGGGCATGCGCCAGATGGGGCTGAAGGTTCCGGTGGTCGGCGGCACCACCCTGATCGATGCCCAGACGATGAAGCTGGCCGGCAGCGACGCCAACGGCGTGGTCAGCTTCAGCGGGCTGGCCAGCGGCTCGCCCCTGCCCGCGGTGCAGGATTTCGTCCGCCGCTTCGAGGCGCGCTTCCACGTCCACCCCGACCATAACGCGCTCAAGGGGTACATGGCGGTGTGGATGGTCAAGGCCGGGACCGAGAAGATGGGCAAGCTCGACGCCCACGGCCTCGCCGCCGCCCTGCACGGCATGACCATCGACCCCAAGACCCAGCCCGGCATCCTGCTGCCGATGCACATCTTTCCCAACGGCGACATCGACAACGGGGGCTTCCTGATCGTCACCAAGAACAACGCCCAGCACGTCATTCGCGTCGTCCCGCCTGCGATGTGATCGCGGCGACGTGATCGGGGCGACGTGATGGCGGCGCTGATCGCGCAGCTTCTGATCTCCGGCCTCGCGACCGGGGCGGTTTATGCGCTGGTCGCGATCGGCTTCTCGCTGCTGTGGCAGGGGGCGCAGACCGTCAATTTCGCGCAAGGGGACTTCGTCACCCTGCCCGCCTTCCTGATTCTCGCCGGCACCGCGCTTGGCCTGCCGTTCTGGGCCGCGCTGCTCGCCGCGATGGTGCTCGCCGCCGCCATCCTGGGGCTGCTCTTCAAGCGCATCCTGGTCGATCCCATGCTGCGCCACGGCGCCATGCCGCTCACCATCGCCACCATGGCGCTCTCGATCTTTCTCGAGAACGCGATGAAGAACGCGGCGAGCGCAGAGGCCTATCCGTTTCCCGGCCTCAACGGCGGGATCACGCTCGGCCCGCTGTTCCTCGACTGGCAGAGCATCATGGTGCTCGGTGTTGCGGTCGTCGCGGTGGTGGCGCTGACGCTTTTCCTCTCCCGGACCCGCACCGGACGCGCGATCCAGGCCACCGCGCAGAACCCCGCCGTCGCCCGACTGCTCGGCATCGACGTGGGGCGGATGGTGCTCATCACCTTCCTCATCAATGCGGTGCTGGTCACCATCGCCGCTGCCCTGATCAGCCCGATCTATCTGGTGAAGTTCGACAACGGCGCGCAGATCGGGCTGTCGGCCTTCTGTGCCGCGATCGTCGGCGGCTTCAACCAGGTGCGTGGGGCGGTCGCGGGTGGTCTGCTGCTCGGGGTGACCGAAATGTTCGCCGCGACCTATGGGCCGGACCAGTACCGCGCCGCGGTGCCGATGGTCCTGCTGATCGTCTTCATCCTGTTCCGGCCCCAGGGAATTCTCGGCCGCGCCGAGGAGCGGCGGGTATGACCGCGGTTCGCCAGGCGGGAACGCTGGCCGGCGCGCTCGGTGCCATCCTGGCCGCCGGCCTGTTGGCGCAGGGGCTCGCTCCCTACGGCGTCTATCTGCTGTCGCTCTGGGCGGTCTATACGGTGGCCGCCATCGGGCTCAACCTAACGCTCGGCTACGCCGGGCAGATCTCGCTCGCCCAGGCCGCCTTCGTCGGCATCGGCGCCTATACCACGGCGATTCTCCTGCCCCACGGCGTGCCGTTCGGGGCCACCCTGCTTGCCGGCGCGGCCATCTCCTTCGCGCTCGGCGTGCTGCTCGGCTTTCCCGCGCTGCGCGTGCAGGGGCATTATCTCGCTTTCGTCACCCTGGCGCTGACCACCCTCGCGTTTCTCGTCTTCCGCAACGAATCCTGGCTTACCGGCGGGGTCGGGGGCATCAGCCACATCGCCCGCCCGGCCCCTTTCACCTCGGGGCGCGGCTACAACCTGCTTTGCCTCGGCGTGCTCGCGCTGGTCAGTTTCGCCGTATGGTGGCTGCTGCGCTCGCCCTGGGGGCGGGCGTTCGTGGCGCTGCGGGAAAACCCCGTGCGGGCGGCGAGCCTCGGGGTGGATGTGCGCGCGTACACGCTGCTCGCCTTCGCCATCGGCGCGGCGCTCGGCGGCGTCTCGGGGGCGCTCTATGCGCCGCTCGTGCAATATGTCGAGCCCTCGCCGTTCGCGCTCGCCTTCTCGCTGTCGCTGCTGATGATGGTGGTGGTGGGCGGCTCGGGCTCGTTCCTCGGCCCCTATGTCGGAGCGCTGGTTGCGGTGCTGTTGCCCGAATGGCTGCGCTTCCTGCACGACTATTACCTCGTGCTCTACGCCGCGCTCGTCATCCTGCTCCTCATCGCCGCGCCCGAAGGGCTGGTCGGGCTCGCCGCCAAGGGGCTGCGCCGCCGCCCCCAGGGCCACCCGGCGGCGGAGGCCAAACCGTGAGCCCGGTGCTGGAGGCACGCGAACTGCATCGCCACTTCGGCGGCGTGAAGGCGGTCAACGGGATCTCCTTTGCGGTGGCGGAGCGGGAGATCCTCGGCGTCATCGGCCCCAACGGCTCGGGCAAATCCACCCTCTTCAACTGCCTGCTCGGCCAGATCGCGCCGAGCTCCGGCCGCGTGCTGCTCGATGGTGTCGATGTCACCGGTCTGCGCCCGAGCGAGCTCAACCGCCGCGGCGTCTCCCGCACTTTCCAGCTTCTCCAGGTATTTCCCCAGCTTTCGGTGCGCGAGAACCTCATCCTCGCAGGCCAGGAGCATGTCGGCGGGCGCATCCGCCGCCTCTTTGGCCGCCCGGACGCCGGCCTCGGCGGGGCGGCGGACCATATGATGGAGCTATTCCGCCTCACCCATCTTTCCGCGCTCCTCGCGGGAAGCCTGAGCTACGGCCAGCAGAAATTGCTCGACGCCGCGATGGCTTTCATGGCTGGCCCCCGCCTCGTGCTGCTCGACGAGCCCGCGGGCGGGGTCAACCTGACGCTGCTCGGTGCCTTCCGTGAGCGGCTGCGCGCGATGAACGCGGAGGCGGGTGCCACCTTCGTCGTCATCGAACACAACATGGATTTCGTGATGTCGCTCTGCTCGCGGGTGATCTGCATCGCCGAAGGCCGCATCATCGCCGACGGGCTGCCCGGCGAAGTGCGCGAGAACCCCGAGGTGATCGAGGCCTATCTTGGCCACTGACCCCGCCGCCGCGGTGCTCGCGCTCGAAGAGGTGGTGGGCGGCTACGGCCGCATGACCATCCTCAACGGCTGCAGCTTCCGCGTCGCGCGTGCCGCCATCACCACCGTCATCGGCCCCAACGGCGCCGGCAAGTCGACCGCGTTCAAGGCGATCTTCGGGCTCGTCACGGTGCGCTCGGGGCGCATCCTGCTCGAAGGCGCCGACATCACGGGGGCGAGCCCGGCGCGGCTGATCGCCCAGGGTGTCTGCTACGTGCCGCAGGGGCGCAACATCTTTCCCGAACTGTCGGTCGCCGACAATCTCGAACTCGGTGGCATCGCGCTCGGCTCCGCCGCCGCGATGCGCCCGCGGGTGGAGGCGGCACTCGACCGCTTCCCCATCCTGCGCCAGAAGGCCCGCGCCCAGGCCTCCACCCTCTCCGGCGGGCAGCAGAAGCTGCTCGAGATCGCGCGCGGGCTGATCGCCGAGCCCAAACTCATTCTCATCGACGAGCCCTCGATCGGCCTTTCGCCGCTGATGGTCAAG
>DAHWFB010000100.1 GCA_027326105.1 Acetobacteraceae bacterium | reverse complement strand
GGCTGCCCGAGATCGCGGCCTGGATCGCGGTGATCACCGAGGCCGCCTACGCGGCGAGCGCGGAGGGCGTTGCGCTCTTTCTCGGCGGCGACCACTCGCTTTCGGCGGGAACCGTCGCCGGGGTGGCGCGGCGCGCGGCAGAGGTGGGACGGCCGCTGTTTCTGCTCTGGCTCGACGCTCACCCCGACTTCCACACCCTCGCCTCGACGGCGAGCGGCAATCTTCATGGCGTGCCGATGGCCTATGTCACCGGCCGGGAGGGGTTCGAGGGGTATTTCCCGCCACTTCCCGTCGCCGTGCCGCCGGAGCGGGTGGCGGTGATGGGGGCGCGCTCGGTCGACCCGGCGGAGCGGGCGGCACTCGCCCGCGCCGGGGTCACGGTGTTCGACATGCGCACCATCGACGAGCAGGGGGTGAAGCCGCTGCTGGTGGAGTTCCTCGCCCGCGTCCGCGCGGCCGGCGGGATGGTGCATGTCAGCCTCGACGTCGACTTCCTCGAGCCCGCCATCGCGCCGGCCGTGGGCACCACGGTGCCGGGCGGGGCGACGTTTCGCGAGGCGCATCTGGTGATGGAGATGCTGCACGACAGCGGCCTGGTGTGCAGCCTCGACGTCGTCGAACTCAACCCGTTTCTCGACGAGCGCGGGCGCAGCGCGACCCTGCTCGTCGATCTCGTCGCCAGCCTGCTGGGCCGCGCCGTGATGGACCGGCCCACGAGGAGTTTCGGATGACCGCGATCCCCAATCTGAACATCGTTCCCTTCGTCAGCGTCGATCACATGATGCGGCTGGTGCTGAAGATCGGCGTCGAACGCTTCCTGCTCGAACTCGGCGCCTACATCGAGGAGGATTATCGGCGCTGGGAGGGCTTCGACAAGACGCCGCGGGTCGGCGCCCACTCGGCGGACGGGGTCATCGAGCTGATGCCGACCTCCGACGGCACGCTCTACGGCTTCAAATATGTCAACGGCCACCCCAAGAACGTGCGCGCGGGGCGACAGACGGTGACTGCCTTCGGGGTGCTCGCTGATCTCGGCACCGGCTACCCGATGCTGCTTTCGGAGATGACCATCCTCACCGCGCTGCGGACCGCCGCGACCTCGGCGATGGCGGCGAAATACCTGGCACCTCCGGGCGCCGCCAGCATGGCACTGATCGGCAACGGCGCGCAGTCCGAGTTCCAGGCACTCGCCTTCCGCGCCCTGCTCGGGGTGCGACGGCTGCGGCTATTCGACGTGGAGCCGGAGGCGACCGCGAAGTGCCGGGCCAATCTGGAACCGCTGGGCTTCGAACTGGTCGACTGCGCCACGCCCGAGGAAGCGGTGGAGGGGGCGGCGATCATCACGACCGCGACCGCGGACAAGCAGAACGCGACGGTGCTGACCGACAACATGGTGGGGCCGGGCATCCACATCAACGCGATCGGCGGCGACTGTCCGGGCAAGACGGAGCTGCATCGCGACATCTTGCTGCGCTCGGACATCTTCGTGGAATATCCGCCACAGACCCGGATCGAGGGAGAGATCCAGCAACTGCCCAAGGACTATCCGGTGACCGAACTCTGGCAGGTGATCACCGGGCGCGCCGCCGGGCGCAGTTCGGCGCGGCAGATCACGCTGTTCGATTCCGTCGGCTTCGCGATCGAGGATTTCTCGGCGCTGCGCTACGTCCGCGACCAGTTGCCGGCGAGCGGGCTGTATCAGGAGCTCGACATGCTCGCCGACCCTGACGATCCGCGCGATCTCTTCGGCATGATCGGGCGCTGCGCCCAGGGGCTCGGACCGGTGCTGACCATGTGATCGCCGCCCGGCGGCGCGCCAGACTCAGGCGCGCCAGACTCAATGGATGTCCGGCTCCGGCGTGCGGCCGGGGCGGGCGAGGAAGTCGAAGTCGCAGCCGGTGTCGGCCTGGCCGACGTGGGCGGCGAACAGGGCGCCGTAGCCGCGGGCGTAGCGCGGGGCGGGCGCGACCCAGGCCTTGCCGCGGGCGGCAAGCTCGGCCTCCGGCACCTCGATGTCGAGCCGGCGGGCGGCGACGTCGAGGGCGATGCGATCGCCGTCGCGGACCAGCGCGAGCGGGCCGCCGACCCAGGATTCCGGAGCGACGTGGAGGATACAGGCGCCATAGCTGGTCCCGCTCATGCGCGCGTCCGAAATCCGCACCATGTCACGCACGCCGGCGCGCAGGAGCGCGATCGGGATCGGCAGCATGCCCCATTCGGGCATGCCCGGGCCACCCTGCGGGCCGGCGTTGCGCAGCACCAGAACATGCTCGGGGGTGACCGCGAGAGCGGGGTCGGCCACCGCGCGGGCCATGCTGTCATAGTCGTCGAATACCAGCGCCGGACCGACGTGCTTGCGCAGGCGCGGATCGGCGGCGGCCGGCTTCATCACCGCCCCGCCCGGCGCGAGCGAGCCGCGCAGCACGGCGAGCCCCTCGGCGGTGGTGACCGGGCGGGCACGGGGGCGGATCACCTCCTCGTTCCAGACCCGGGCGCCGGCGATCGCCTCCCCGAGGCTGACGCCTTCGACGGTCGGCACGGAGAGGTCGAGCAGATCGGCGATGCCGCCGAGGAAGGCGCGCAGGCCGCCGGCATAGAAGAAATCCTCCATCAGATACTCCCCGCTCGGGCGGATGTTGGCGAGCACGGGAACGCCCGCCGACAACGCATCGAACCGTTCGAGGTCGAGCGCGATGCCGGCGCGGCGGGCCAGCGCCAGCAGATGGAGAATGGCGTTGGTGGAACCGGCGAGCGCGGCGGAGGCGATGATGGCGTTTGCGAAGCTCGCGGGGCGGAGGATGGCGGCGGGAGTGAGATCCTCCCACACCATTTCGACGATCCGCCGCCCGCAGGCCACCGCCATCTGGGCGTGGCGGGAATCCGGGGCGGGGATGGAGCTTGCGCCGGAGAGCGTCATGCCGAGAACCTCGGCGAGCGAGGTCATGGTCATCGCCGTGCCCATGGTCATGCAGACGCCGTCGGAGCGGGCGATGCCGGACTCCATCTCGGCCCACGCGCGCGTGCCGATCGCCCCGGCGCGGCGCTCGTCCCAGAATTTCCAGACGTCCGAGCCCGAGCCGAGGGCGCGGCCCGCCCAGTCCCCGCGCAGCATCGGGCCGGCGGGGAGGAAGATCGCGGGCAGGCCGGCGCTGATCGCGCCCATCAGCAGCGCCGGCGTGGTCTTGTCGCAGCCGCCCATCAGCACGGCGCCATCGATGGGGAGCGAACGAAGATTCTCCTCGGTCTCCATCGCCAGAAAATTCCGGTAGAGCATCGTGGTCGGCTTCACCAGGGTCTCGGGCAGCGCCATCAGCGGGATTTCGACCGGGAAGCCGCCGGCGGCGAGCACGCCACGGCGCACCGCCTCGACCCGGGCGGGGAAATGGCCGTGGCAGTGGGCGAGCCCGTTCCAGGTGTTGAGGATGCCGACCACCGGCCGCCCGGCATATTCCTCCGGCGCGAAGCCGAGTTCACGCATGCGCGAGCGGTGGCCGAAGCTGCGCAGATCGTCGGGGCCGAACCAACGGCGGCTGCGCAGACTGTCGGGGCTCTTGCTGCGTTCGGGCATGGGCGCGTCCTCCGCCGCGACGTCAGGCCCCGGGGCGGGGATTGTCAACCCGGCCCGGGAAGATCGCGTCGGGCGTGAACGACCCGGCCCGGTCAGGGCTGGCGCCGCGCGCGCCATCGCCGGCGGGTTCACGCCGGGTCGGGGAAGCGGCCCGCCCGGTCGCGCCAGGAAACGCGAACCGCAATCCGGCGTGGGCCAACGGCGGGCCCGGGCGGGTTGCCAAATGCGCCGCGGGTACCGAAAGTGCCGGCATGAACGATACCATCGGGACCAATGGCGCGACGATTACCGGGAACATGCTGATCGGGGATGCCGAGGTGGCGCCGGGCGGGGCGGCGTTCCACGCCACGGAGGCGGCCAGCGGGGCAGCGCTCGCGCCGGCGTTCGGGGAGGCGACGGCGGCGCAGATCGCCCGCGCCTGCGCGCTCGCGGAGGCCGCGTTCGCGCCCTTCCAGGCGGCGGGCGGGCCGGCACGGGCGCGCTTTCTGGAGGCGATGGCTGCGGAACTCCTCGCCTGCGGGGATGGATTGATCACCCGCGCCATGGCGGAAACCGGGCTGCCACGGGCGCGGCTCGAAGGCGAGCGCGGGCGGACCGTCGGGCAGTTGCGGCTGTTTGCCGACCTGCTGCGGGCGGGGCACTGGGTGGGGGCGCGGATCGACCATGCCGATCCGGGCCGCGCGCCGCTGCCGCGGCCCGATCTGCGGTTGCGCCACATCGGCGTCGGGCCGGTCGCGGTATTCGGAGCGAGCAACTTTCCGCTCGCCTTTTCGGTCGCCGGCGGTGATACCGCCTCGGCGCTCGCCGCCGGCTGCCCGGTGGTGGTGAAGGCGCACCCCGCGCATCCCGGCACCTCGGAGATCGTGGGCCGCGCGGTGCGGGCGGCGGCGCGGGCGAGCGGGATGCCACAGGGGGTGTTCTCGCTCCTGACCGGGCACGGGAACGAGGTCGGCGCGGCGCTGGTTGCCGACCCGCGCATCAAATCGGTGGGGTTCACCGGCTCGCGCGCGGGCGGGATGGCGCTGGTGGCGATCGCGGCGCGGCGGGCCGAGCCGATCCCGGTGCATGCGGAGATGTCGAGCGTCAACCCGGTGTTCCTGTTTCCCGGCGCGCTCGCGCTGCGGGCGGAGCAAATCGCGCGCGGGTTCGTCTCCTCCCTCACCCTCGGCGCGGGGCAGTTCTGCACCAACCCCGGCCTGGTGTTCGCGGTCGGGGGTGGGACGCTCGATCGGTTCCTCGATGCCGCCGACGCGGCGCTGGCCACCGCGCCGGCGCAGACCATGCTCACGGCCGGCATCCGCGCCGCCTATGGGCGCGGGCTGGCGCGCCTGGACGCGACGGCGGGGGTGGCGCCGCTCGCGCGGTGAACCGGGGCGGCAGGCGCGCAGGCCGCCGAAGCGCGGCTCTATCTCGTTGATTCAGGACGCTTCCTCGAGGAGCCGGCCTTGCAGGAGGAGATCTTCGGGGCCGCCGGGATCGTGGTGCGCTGCGCCTCGGTCGCGGAGTTCGCCGCCGTCGCGGCGGGGCTCGAAGGGCAGTTGACCGCGACGCTGCACCTGGAGGAGCCCGATCACGCGGCGGCGGCGGCGCTGTTGGCGGTGCTGGAGGCGAAGGTGGGGCGGATCCTGTGCAACGGCTTCCCCACCGGGGTCGAGGTGGCGCATGCGATGGTGCACGGCGGGCCGTTTCCGGCGACCTCCGATGCGCGCTACACCTCGGTCGGCGGCCTGGCGATCGCCCGCTTCCTGCGCCCGGTCTGTTACCAGGATCTGCCCGCGGCACTGTTGCCCGAAGAGGTGCGCGAGCAGAACCCGCTCGGCCTGTGGCGGCTGGTGGATGGCACCCTGGCGCGCGCATGAGCGGCGGGATGGAACGGGTCGAACTCGCGCCCGGCTTGGTGATCCCGCGCGTCCTGACCGGGCTGTGGCAGGTCGCGGACATCGAGCGGGCGGGGACGATGCCGCGGGAGACGGCGGCCGCGGCGCTCGCGGAGTATGCCCGCGCCGGCTTCGACGGCTTCGACATGGCCGACCACTATGGCAGCGCCGAGGAGATCGCCGGCGCCACCCTCGCTCTGCTCGCGCGCGAGGGACGGAGGGCGGTGGCGCTGACCAAATGGTGCCCCGCGCCGGGAGAAATGACCGCTGCGGTGGTGCGCGCGGGGGTCGCGGAACGTTGCGCGCGGCTCGGGGTGGAGCGCATCGATCTCTTGCAGTTCCATTGGTGGGACTATGCCCATCTCGGCTGGTTCGACGCGCTGCGCGGCTTGGCGGACCTGCGCGGGGAGGGGAAACTCCGCGCCCTGGGGCTGACCAATTTCGATGCCGACCACCTGCGGCTGCTGTGCCGGCACGGCATCCCGGTGGCGACCAACCAGGTTTCCTTCTCGCTGCTCGACCGCCGGGCGAGCGGGCGGATGGCCGCGATCGCCGCGGAGCACGGGGTTTCGCTGCTCGCGTACGGCACGCTCGCCGGAGGGTTCCTGTCCGAGCGCTGGCTCGGGCGGGAAGCGCCGGAGCCGGGCGCGATCGGTGATTGGAGCCGGAGCAAGTATCGGCGCTTCATCGAGGCGATCGGCGGGTGGGCGGCGTTGCAGACCATCCTCGGCGCGGCGGCGGCGATCGCGCGCCGGCACGGGGTTTCCATCGCCAACGTCGCCACCCGCTGGGTGCTGGAGCAGCCGCGCGTGGCGGCGGTGATCGTCGGTGCGCGGCTCGGCGAGCGCGAGCACCGGGAGGAGAACCGGCGGGTCTTCGACTTCGCTCTCGACGCCGAGGATCACGAGCGGCTCGCCCATGCCTTCGCGCAGGTCGGCGTGGTGGCGGGCGATTGCGGGGATGAATACCGCCGCGCGCCCTATCTCACCGCGTCGGGCGATCTCTCCCACCATCTCGCCGCGATGGCCGCGCCGTTTCCGGTGCGTGCGATCGGCGGGCGGCGCGTGGCGGAGTCGGGGAGTTC
>DAHWFB010000067.1 GCA_027326105.1 Acetobacteraceae bacterium | reverse complement strand
GTCCGGCCGCGCCCGCTCGGCCGCTTCGACCCGCGACCGCGCCGCCGCCAGCGCCGCGGCTGCTGCCGCCGCCTCCGCGTGCGCCGCGGCCAGACCGGCCGGATCGACCACACCGGCGACGAGCGCCTGGTGCTCGTTCTGCGCTCGCCGCCACTCGCTCTCGACCCGCGCGAGCCGTGCTGCCACCGCGCTCCGCCGCTCGGCCAGCGCCCGCGCGGCGGCCGCAGCCTCCGCCGCCGCCTCGGTCGCCGCGGCGGCTTCCCGGTCGGCTTCCAACACCGCTCCGCGCGCCGCCGTCACCGCCGCCGCCGCGGCGGCGGCGAGCGCCGGATCCTCGGCCGCCTCGGCCAGCGCCGCCTGCTCGGCGGCGAGCCGCTCTTCGGCGGCCACCGCATCGGCCGCCACCCGCTCGGCGTGGGCGAGATCGGCGCGAATCTGGCCGAGCAGCCGGGCTTGGGCGGCGAGCGTCTCGCGCGCCCGGGTCTCCTCGGCCACGATCCGCTCGCGCGTGGCCCGCGCCGCCTCGCGCACCTCGCGGGCCGCGGCCTCCGCGGTGCGGGCCGCCGGCACCGCCGCGCCCGTGCGCACCGCCGCCGCTGCGGCCGAATTCGCCCCCGCTGCGGCCTCGGTCACCGTGGCCCGAGCCGCCGCTTCCGCGGCGGTCGCAGCGGTGGCCGCCGCCGCCGCCTGCGCCCGCTCGATCCCCAGCGCTTCCGCCTCCGCGGCACGGATCGCCCCCGAAAGATTGCGGAAGCGGCTCGCCTGGCGCGCCTGGCGCTTGAGCCCCTGCAACTGCGTCTCCAGCCCGGCGCGCAGCTCCTCCGCCCGTTCGAGATTGGCCTCCGCGGCCCGCAGCTTCAGCTCCGCCTCGTGCCGGCGGGCGGCGAGCCCGGTGATGCCGGCCGCTTCCTCGAGCAGCACGCGCCGCTCGTCCGGCCGGGCGCCGACCAGCGCGCCGACACGACCCTGGCTCACCATCGCCGAACCCCGCGCCCCGGAAGCGAGGTCGGCGAACAGCGTCTGCACGTCCCGCCCCCGCACCTCGTGCCCATTGACACGGAAATGGCTGCCCGAGCCGCGATCGATCCGCCGCGCCACCTCGATTTCCGGCTGCTCGTGGAAGGGTGGCGGCGCCACGCCTGCGGTCTCCTCGAGCGAGAGGGTCACCTCGGCGATGTTGCGCGAGGGGCGGGCAGCGGTGCCGGCGAAGATGAGATCGTCCATCTCCCCCCCACGCAAGGCGCGCGCGTTGCCTTCGCCCATCACCCAGCGCAGCGCCTCGATCAGGTTCGACTTGCCGCAGCCATTCGGCCCGATCACGCCGGTCAACCCCGGGCGCACCTCCACCGTCACCGGCTCGGCGAAGCTCTTGAAGCCGGCGATGCGCAGGCAGGTGAGGCGAGCGGGCACGGAGCCGGATCCGCGCTCAGGCCATCGCCTGGTTCACGAGCCCGTCGAAGGCCGTGAAACTCATCTCCCCTGCCACCTTGTGCGGCCCCTTGGGTCCGACCAGGATGAAACTCGGCGTCGCGTCCACCTTATATTTGGTCATCGCCTTGCGCTGTTCGGCGAGGATGAACTGACCCAGCGCCTTGTCCTTGAGAGCGGCGTCGAACGCTGCCCGCCCGAGCCCGGCCAGCGCCGCGAGCTTCCACAACTCTTCGGTGTAGTTCACCCCGGGCGCGAAGGCCCAGCGGTCCTGGCTCGCGAACAGCGCCGAGACGAACGGCTCGTATTCGGAGGCCGGCAAGGCGCGTGCGACCTCGGCAGCTTCAAGTGCGATCTTGTCGAGAGGAAAGTCCCGGAACACGTAGAAGACGATCCCGGTATCGATGAGCTTCTTTTTCACCTCCGGGAAGGTGTGCATCGAGAAGTCTGCGCAATGTGGGCAGGTGAGAGAGAAATACTCGATCACCTTCACCTTTGCCCCGGGCTTGCCGAGGGTGCGGGGGGCGAACTCCGGCCCGGACGCAGGGCCGGCGGGTGCCGCGGCGAAGCCCGGACGGGCCGCTGCGGCCACTGCGGCGGCGGGAGTGAAAGCAAGCAGCGAACGGCGGGAGATGGGCATCACGACCTCGATCTTTCCAGTGTTCCATACCAACCCCCGCCCGATTCGGGGAAACGCCACAACCTTCGCGGGCGGGAGCGAAGCTCTTCGCGGCCGACTCTCCTGTCAGCCTTCGGCGACAATATGGCGCGCCAGCGCCGCCAGCGCCTCCCCCACCGGACCGGGGGGAAGGTCACCTCTGGGCGGGGATTGGGGGCGCGGCTCGGGGGGCGGCGGCACGGGCGGCACCGCCGGCGCACCCTGCTGGAAGCGCAGCCGGGCGACCAGGGGGGCGCCGAGCACGCCGTTGATGCGTTCGAGCAGCAGAGGGGCGCGGTGGAGGAGTTCGAGGGCGAGCGGTCCGGCGCAATCCAGTGTCAGGGTTCCGGCAGTGAAGCGTCGCGGGCAGCAGGCGGCGGCTAGTTCGGGCCCGACGATGCTCTCCCACTCCGCCATCAGCCGCGCAGCCGCAGGGGCGCGGCGGCGGAAGGCGGGACGGGTGACGGCGGGCAGGATGGCGCCGAGCGGGCGCGGCCCGAACGGATGGCGCGGCGGGGAGGCGGGCCCCGCCGTAGCCGGGGCCTTGCCCTCGCCGGCGTTCGCCGCCACCGTCCGCCTCGTGCCCACCACCGCATCCTCCCGCCTGCTCGCCTGGTACGACCGCGACCGCCGCACACTGCCGTGGCGCGCGCCGCCCGGCGTCCGCCCCGATCCCTACCATGTCTGGCTGTCGGAAATCATGCTCCAGCAGACCCGGGTCGAGGCGGTCGTGCCGCGGTTCGAACTCTTTCTCGCCCGCTTTCCCGACCTCGCCACGCTCGCGGCCGCGCCGGTCGCCGAGGTGATGGCGGCGTGGGCGGGGCTGGGCTACTACGCCCGCGCGCGCGCCCTCCACCGCGCCGCGCAGGCCCTGGCGGCGCGCGGCTTCCCGCGCAATGCCGCCGGGCTGCGTGAGCTGCCCGGCGTCGGCGCCTACACCGCGGCGGCGATCGCCGCCATCGCCTTCGGCGAGCCGGTGGCGGCGGTGGACGGCAACGTCGAGCGCATCCTCGCCCGCCGCCATGCGATCACCACGCCCCTGCCCGCCGCCCGGGCGGAGATTGCGGAGCACGCGGCGGCACTGATGGAACAGCCGGCGGCGCGGGCGCGGGCGGGAGACTTCGTCCAGGCGCTCTTCGATCTCGGCGCCACCATCTGCACCCCGCGCGCACCCGCCTGCCCCACCTGCCCCTGGCGGGGCGGCTGCGCCGGACGGGCCGCGGGGCGCGCGGAAGCGCTTCCCGCGCGCGCCGCCAAGCCGCTCCGGCCCGAGCGGCGGGGGGTGCACTTCTGGCTCACCGACGCGGCGGGGAACGTACTGCTGCGCACCCGGCCGCCGACGGGCCTGCTCGGCGGCATGGCGGAGCTGCCCGGCACCCCCTGGCGCGCGGCACCGTGGACGCCGAACGACGCCCTCGCGCACGCCCCGCTGGCCGCAGCCTGGCGCGAAATCGGGACGATCCGCCACGGCTTCACCCATTTCCGGCTCGAGATCCGCCTGTTCGCCGCCCACCTCGCGCGCTTCGCGCCGCCCGCCGGCTGCTATCTGCGCCCCATCGCCGCCCTCGGCGCCGAGGCGCTGCCTTCGGTGATGCGCAAATGCGTCGCCGCCTCGGTTGCTCCCAGGCCGGTGCCTTTGCTAGGCCCCAGCGGCGCCCCGGCGGGCGCCTGAGCGGGTCGGCAGGGACATCCCATGAATTTCCGCGGCGAACGAGAGCGGCTGGCGATCCGGTCGATCGGCGTGGGCATCACGGTGCTGGCGCTGAAGGCGCTGGCCTGGCGGCTGACCGGAAGCGCCGCCCTCTACGGAGACGCGCTGGAAAGTTTCGTCAATGTCGCGACCGCACTGGCCACCCTGATCGCCCTCGCCTATGCCGCCCGCCCGGCGGACAGCAACCACCCCTTCGGCCACGACAAGGCAGAACTGTTCTCCGCCGCGCTGGAGGCGGCGCTGATCATCGTCGCCGCCATCTCGATCTTCGAGGCCGCCTGGCACCATTGGCGACTCGAGCAACCGATCCTGTCGCCACTGCGCGGCATCGCGTTGAACGCCGCCGCCGCCGCGCTCAACGGTGGCTGGGCGCTGGTGCTGCTGCGCGCCGCGCGCCGGCTGCAATCGCCCGCGCTCGCCGCCGACGGGCGCCACCTGGCCGCCGATCTCGTCACTTCGGCGGGCGTCATCCTCGGCGTCGGGCTCGCGGCGCTGACCGGCCGGCTGTGGTTCGACCCGCTCGCCGCGGCGCTCACCGGGGCCTATGTGCTGTGGTCGGGAACCCACCTGTTGCGCGAATCGGCGAGCGGCCTCCTGGACGAGGCGGCGCCGGAGGAACTCGACCGGCGCATCCGCGCTCTCGTCGCCGCCCACGCCGCGGGCGCGATCGAGGCCCATGACCTGCGCACCCGCCGCGCCGGCCGAACCCTTTTTCTCGAGTTCCACCTCGTCGTCCCCGGGGCGATGCAGGTGGCCGACGCGCACGACATCTGCGACCGGGTGGAGGGCGCGCTCAAGGCCGAGATCGCCAACCTGCGGGTGCAGATCCATGTCGAGCCCGAGGGCAAGGCCAAGCACCAGGGCGTGCTGGTCCTGTAAACGCGGATGCCCAAGCCACCGCTTTCTCGGTCCGGCCGCGGATGGGCGGGCGCGATCCTGCTTTCGCTCCTGCTCAACGGCCTCGTGGTTGCACTCCTCTTGGTGGCACCCCACCACGCCCCGCACCAGCCGCCGCCGAGCCCCTCCGTGGTGCTGGTGGTGCAGAACACGCCCACCGTCGGTGCCGCCCGTGCCCGCCCGGCACGGCCACAGCCGCCGCTCCCGCCCCCGCAACCTCCGCATCCGCCTGCGCCCCCGCCTCCCGCACCCGCACCGCCGCCACCACCGCCGCCACCGCCACTGCCGCCACCGCAAGCCCGGCCCACGACGGCGATCCTGGCGCCACCCAAACCCGCGCCCCCCAAACCTTCACCACCCAACCCCGTTCCCCCCAAACCTTCACCGCCCAAACCGGCGCCGGCCGCAGCCGCCGCGGTCCGCCTCGGTCCGGCCGGCACCCCGGGCACCGGCATCGTCAGTGGCCCCCATGTCATTCCTGCCCGCCCGACCGCGCCGCTCTTCAACGCCCCGCCCGCCTATCCCGCCGAGGCCACGCGGCTTGGGGAGGCCGGTACCGTCCACCTGCTCATCCATGTGGATGCCGCCGGGCGGGCGAGCGCCGTGGACATCACCCGCTCCTCCGGCTTCCCGCTGCTCGATGAGGCCGCCCGTCGCGCCCTGCTCCGCTGGCGCTTCGTCGCGGCCCGGGAAAACGGCCGGCCCGTCGCCTCCACCCTGCCCTGGAAGGTCGAGTTCACCCTCAAGTAGGGCGACGTTGCTTCTCAACTACCAAGAGGCTCCAGACGATTTTCCGAGAGAATATTGCGCATTTCCGTTGCCTGTCCGCCACCATCCCCCCTATGCTGTCGGAAACAGACCGCGAGCGCCGCAACGGCGCACCCCGGCGCCCTGCCGCGGGAATAGATCGCCCCGGAGGAAACCATGCCCGCGCCGCAACGTCCGGATGCCGCTCATTCCGTCACCCGCATCGCCATCGCCAGCGCCATCGGCACCGCGATCGAGTGGTATGATTTCTTTCTCTACGGCGTCGTCGCCGCGATCGTGCTCAACAAGGTCTTCTTCCCCGAGGTCAGCCCGCTGGTCGGCACGCTTCTGTCGTATACCACCTTCGCCATCGGTTTCGTGGCGCGACCGGTGGGCGGGGTCATCTTCGGCCACTTCGGGGACCGCATCGGCCGCAAGACGATCCTGATCCTGACGCTGCTCATCATGGGCGTCTCGACCTTCCTCATCGGCCTCCTGCCCGGCCAGGCCTCGATCGGCATCGCCGCCCCCATCCTGCTGCTCGTGCTGCGCATCCTCCAGGGCATCGGCATCGGGGGGGAGTGGGGCGGCGCGGTGCTGATGGCCTTCGAGCATGCCGGCCACGGCAGGCGCGGCTTCTACGCGAGCTTCCCGCAGCTCGGCGTGCCCATCGGGCTGATGCTCTCGGCCGGCGTCGTCGCCCTGCTCGGCCTGCTGCCGGAGGCGGACTTCCTCGCCTGGGGCTGGCGCATCGCCTTCCTGCTCAGCGCCGTGCTGGTGGCGATCGGCCTCTTCATCCGCATGCGTATCCTCGAAACACCGGACTTCCTGGAAGTGAAGGCGACGCGGGCGGAAGTCGCGGTGCCCTTCCTCGAACTGCTCCGCCGCCATCCCCGCGCCGTTGTTCTCACCCTGGGCGCGCGCTATGTCGAAGGTGCCTGCTTCAACGTCTTCGGCGTCTTCATCATCGCCTATCTCGTCGGCACGCTGCATCTCGCGCGCGGCCTGGCACTCGACGGCGTCATCCTCGCCTCGGCGGTGATGATCCCCTTCATCCTGTTCTACGGGCGGCTCGGGGACCGGTTCGGCCTGCGCCGCGTCTTCGGCATCGGCGCGGTCGCGGTCGCCATCACCTCGGTGCTCGCCTTCATCATCATGCAATCGGCCGGCGCCGCCCATCCCGGGCTGATCTGGCTCGCCATGATCATCCCCTTCTCGCTCGCCTACCCGGCCGTGTACGGCACCGAGGCGGCGCTGTTCGCCACCCAGTTCAGCACCCCGGTGCGCTACAGCGGCGTTTCCTTCGCCTACCAGTTCTCGGGGATCTTCGCCTCCGGCCTCACTCCCATCGTCTGCACCTATCTGCTCGCCTGGGGCCACGGAAACCCCTGGCTGATCTCGGTCTACATGGTCGTCGTCGGGCTGATCAGCCTGGTCTCCGTCATCGCCATGCACCCGCCGCTCCCCCACGGGGCGGAGGAAGGTGCCACCTCGTCATCGCCACCGTTCCCGGTGTAGCCTGCGCGGGCGGGCCCCGCCGGCCCGCCGGGGGGCGCGCGCATGGTGGCATATTCGGGAGACTCGGTTCTCGTGGGGCTGATCGGTTCTGGCATCGGAGCGTCGCGAACGCCCGCGATGCACGAGCACGAGGCGGACGCCCAGGGCCTGCGCCTGGTCTACAAGAAGATCGACCTCACCCGCCTCGGCCTCGGTGTGGAGGCCCTGCCCGACCTCCTGCTCGCCGCCGAACGCATGGGCTTCGCCGGCCTCAACATCACCCACCCCTGCAAGCAGGCGGTGATCCCCCTGCTGCACGAGCTGTCGGAGGACGCGCGGGCGCTCGGAGCGGTCAACACCGTGGTCCTGCGCGAGGGGCGTCGGGTCGGCCACAACACCGACTGGTACGGCTTCGCCGAAGGCTTCCGCCGCGGCATGGCAGGAGCAGCCCTCGGGCGCGTGGTCCAGCTCGGCGCCGGCGGCGCGGGCTCGGCGGTCGCCTATGCCGCGATGACGCTCGGTATCGGCCATCTGACCCTGACCGACATCGACCCCGCCCGCGCGGAAGCCGTCGCCGCCCCGCTCGCCGCCCGCTTCGGCGCCGGCCGCATCGCGACCGCGGCAAGCCCCGATGCCGCACTCGCCGCGGCGGACGGTCTCATCAACACCACCCCGGTGGGGATGGACAAATATCCCGGCCTGCCGCTCGACGCGTCCCTGCTCCGCCCTGCGCTCTGGGTCGCGGAGATCATCTATTTCCCGATCGAGACCGCGCTGCTCAAGGCCGCCCGCGCGCTCGGCTGCCGCACCGTGGACGGCGGCGGGATGGCGGTCTTCCAGGCGGTGGCGGCGTTCCGCCTCTTCACCGGCCTCGCGCCCGACGCCGAGCGCATGCTGCGCCACTTCGCCGAACTCGGTGCGGCGAGTGCGGCGGTCACAGCAGGATGACGTTGCGCAGCGCGCCCCCCGCCCGCGCATCGTCCAGCGCTTCGTTGATGCGCGCGAGCGGATAGCGCCCGGAAACCAGTTCATCGAGCTTGAGCCGGCCCTGGCGATAGAGATCGACGAGCGCCGGAATGTCGATCGCAAGCCGCGCGGAGCCCATCTTCGCGCCCAGCACGCGCTGGCTCCAGCCCGCGAAGCTGCCGGGATCGAATGCTGTCTCCACCCCGCTCGCCGGCATGCCGACGATCACCACCGTGCCGCCCTTGCGGATCAACCCGAACGCGCCCTCGATCGCGCCCTTCGCACCGGCGGCGACGAAGACATAGTCCGCCCCGCGCCCTTCGGTCAGCGCCTGCACCCGTGCCGCGGTGTCCGCCCCGGCGGCGAGGAGATCGGTCGCGCCAAACCGCCGCGCCGCCTGGAGCTTGGCCTCGGCCACGTCGATCGCGATGATCCGCCGCGCCCCGGCGAGTGCGGCGCCCTGCACCGCGTTGAGCCCGACGCCCCCCGCACCCACCACCACCACCGCCGAACCCGCCGGCACGCGGGCGGTATTGGTCACCGCGCCGACGCCGGTGATGACGCCGCAGGCGAGCAGGCAGGCGCGATCGAGCGGCACCTGGGGTGGGATCTCCACCACCTGCGAGCGATGCACCACCACCGCTTCGGCGAAGCCGCCGGTGCGCAGCCCGTGGCCGATGCTCTCCCCCGCGCCACCGCGAATCGGGCTGCGCTGGTCGAGCGGGAATACCGTCTCGCACAGGATCTGGTCGCCGCGCGCGCAATAGAAGCAGCCGCCGCAACTGCGGATCAGTGCCACCACCGCATGTGCGCCCGGCGCGATTCCGACGACGCCCGCCCCGATCTCCTCGACCACCCCGGCGGCCTCATGGCCGAACACCGCGGGCAGGCTGCCGCCCCAGGCGCCATCGATATAGGAAAGGTCGCTGTGGCAGATCGCGCAGGCGGCGAGCCGCACCCGCACCTCGCCCGGTCCGGGGTCGGCCAGCGTCACCTCCTCGATCGAGAGCGGCGCACCGAAGGCGCGGCAGACTGCGGCACGAATCTTCACGCAGTTTTCTCCCAGATCGGCAGGGGATGATGCTGGAGCGGCTGCCACCAGGCTGAAGCCGCCCTTTACATGTTTTGGCTAGCAATTTCAACAGCCTGATCAGACTCTGCCAACGCCGGGCTGGGTGATCTCTCTAGCAGCCCCGCGCCCGCGCCGCCAGCCGCCGCCCGGCGATCTCGATCTCGAATCTTCCCGCCTCCGGCGCCGCGGCGTGCTCCGCGGCCACCAGCCCCAGCCCGACCGCCGCCCCCGTCATGTGCCCATAGGCTCCCGAGGTGATCCGACCCACGATCCGTCCCTCCCGCCACACCGGCTCGTCCTGGAACAGCAGCGGCGCCGGATCCTCGAGGCGGAACCACAGCAACCGCCGCGCCGGCCAGCGCGGGGACGCCTCCAGCGCCGCGCGGCCGCGAAACCCGCCCGGCTTGGCCATCGCCACCCGCCCCGCGAGCCCGACCTCCCCGGGCCGTGTCTCGATCGTCATCTCCCGCCCCCAGCGCCGCCCGCCGGCCTCGACGCGCAGGGATTCGAGTGCCTGCGCTCCGCCCGGCACCAGCCCGAACCCCTCCCCCGCGGCGAACAGCGTGTCGAGCACGCCAGCGCCGAACTCGGTCGGAACCAGGATCGTGCAGCCTGCCGTTCCCGTCGGCCCGCCGCCGAGCACCCGCACCCGTGCCATGCCGAGCGCCGCATCCCGCGCCGTTCCCGCCACCGCCACCGCTACCCCGAGTGACGCGAGCAGTGGCCCCGTCCGGGGTCCAGCGAGCCCCAGGGCCGCGTACCCCCCGCTCACCTCGCTCACCACCGCATGCGCCACCCCCTGTGCCGCGGCTTCCAGCAGGGCAAGATCGCGCCGCGCAGTCGCCGCCGCGCTCAGCACCAGGAAGGAGCGCTCGGCCAGCCGCAGAACGGCGACATCGGCTTCGATCCCGCCCCGGTCATCGAGCCAGAGGGTGGAAACGAGCGTCCCCGCTGGCACGTCCAGTGCCGCGGTGGACATGGCTTCGAGCAGAGCCAGTGCTCCCTCGCCCTGGACCAGGAACCGCCCCCCGGCGGTGAGGTCGAACAGCGCGCAGCCTTCGTGCGCGGCACGATGCTCGGCGGCGGCGTAGGGAAACCATGCCGCCCTGCCGTAGCTGTAGGAAGGGGCGGGGTCGGTGCCCGCGGGCGCGAACCACTCCACCCGCTCCCATCCCGCCACCTCGCCGAAACAGGCTCCGCGCACCGCCAGCCGCTCGTGGAAGGGCGAAACCCGCACCCCCCGGGCGGTCTCCGCCTGCCGCCCCGGCCAGTGCATGGCGTAGAGCAGCCCGAGCGACTCGGCGGCGCGCGCCGCCACGTAGGCGGGGATCGCCTGGAACGGCTGGAAGCGGCGGACATCGACGTCGGAGAGATCCATCGGCGCCGCCCCGCCCACGATCCACTCCGCGAGCGCTTTGCCGGCGCCGCCGGCGGACTGGATCCCGGTCGAATTGAACCCGCAGGCCACGAAGAGCCCGGCGACCTCCGCGGTCTCGCCGAGCATGTAGCGCACGTCCGGGGTAAAACTCTCCGGCCCGGTGAAGAACTGGCGCAGCCCAACCTCGCGCAGCGCCGGCACCCGCGCCATCGCGGCCTCCAGGATGGGCAGGAAGCGGTCGAAATCCCCGGCCAGCTCGCCGAACTCGAAGCCTTCGGGGATGCCGTCCACCGCCCAGGGCCGCGCTTGCGGCTCGAAGGCGCCGATCAGCAGCTTTCCCGCATCCTCCTTGAAATAGGCGCAATGGTCGGGATCGCGCAGCACCGGCGTGCCGGGAGCGAGGCCAGGAAACGGCTCGGTCACCACATAGACATGCTCGCAGGCCTGCAACGGCAGCGCGACGCCGTGGCGGGCGCCGAACTCGCGCGACCACATCCCGGTGGCCAGCACCACCACCTCGGCGCGGATCTCACCCGCCTCCGTCCGTACCCCCACCGCCCGTCCGCGTTCGATGAGGAGGTCGCCTGCGGCGACGTTCTCGATAATCCGCGCCCCGCCCGCCCGCGCTCCGGCGGCGAGTGCGAGGGTGGTATCCACCGGGTTGGTCTGCCCGTCGCCGGGCAGATGAATGCCGCCTTCGACGTCGGAGACGGCGAGCAGCGGCCACAGGCGCGCGATTTCTGCGGCGTCGACTTCATGGGCATCGAGTCCGAAGGCGCGCGCCATCGCCGCGCCTCGCCGCAACTCGACCAGCCGTTCCTTGGTGGTGGCGAGCGAGACCGAGCCACAGCGCCGCCAGCCCGTCGCCTGTCCGGTCTCGGCTTCCAGCCCGGCATAGAGCGTGGCGGTATATTGCGCGAGGCGGGTCATGTTGAGCGTGGTGCGCAATTGCCCCACCAGCCCGGCCGCGTGCCAGGTCGTGCCGCTGGTCAGTCGCTTGCGCTCGATCAGCACGATTTCGCGCCAGCCCAGCTTCGTCAGGTGGTAGGCGACCGAACAGCCCACCACCCCGCCGCCGACGATCACCGCCCGCGCCCGGTTCGGAATTTGATCGTTCATGCCGTCCCCCTCGCTTCCAGCGTCGCTGCGATCGGGGCGGACGGCAAGGGGCCAGCACGAGGTCACGGTGGCGCCAGGGCCGGCACCGAAGCAGCCGGCGGAGATCGCTCCCCGCCGGCCGCTCGATCCGTGTCGGCGTAGTCTTGGCGTCTTCTTGGGGGATTTTGCCCCTCGGCTAGCTCCTAGTCGCGGCGATAGGTGCCAGCGACGATGGCGGCGAAGTCTGCCCGCGCGAAGCCGAGATCGGACAGGTCGCGGTCGGTGAGCAGGCTCAGTTCCTGCCACATCCGCGCGCGCCGCTGACGCTCTTCCCGCCAAGAGCGGAGGGAAGCGGAGAGTTTCGCCACGAAACCCGGAGCCGAGACCTGCCGGCGCGCGGGGGCGAAGTGGGTGATGGTTGCCATGGCTATCTACTCCTCCATTGTGCAACGCAGCATCTGCTGCACCGCACCATTTGGGGCCGGCCGTCGGGGTTTCAAGCCCCCGGTTGCCGACGCCAGCCCAGCGGCTATGATCGGATGATCCGAACCGCCAAAAACTGGAGGAAACCAATGAAACCAATATCATACATCGGCCGCGCGGCGACGGTGGCGGTCCTTGCCCTGGCTTGCGGCCTGTCCGGCGCCGCCACCCCTGCCCGCGCCGGAGGCAGGAGCACGGCCCAGGACGGCATCGCGCTCAGCAATTCCTACGCCGGCAACGGCTGGCGCCAGCAGATGCTGAAGATGTGGAACGGCGCCGCCGGCTACGCCACCCATCACCACATCATTGCCCGCACCAAGGTGGTCAACTCCAACAATTCCGCCACCCAGCAGGCGAGCCAGATCGCCGACCTCACGCTCCAGGGCTGGAAGGCGATCGTCATCGACGCGGCCTCCCCCACCGCGCTCAACGGGGTCATCGCCCAGGCCTGTGCCGCCCATATCGTCGTCGTCGTATTCGACAGCCTGGCGACCGCGCCCTGCGCCTACAAGGTCGCCTACAACTACGTGAGCATGGGCGAGATGGAGGCGAACTACGTCGCCAAGCGCCTCGGCGGCAAGGGCAACGTGCTCGAGGTGCGCGGCATCGCCGGCACCTCGGTCGACCACGACATCCACGAGGGGATCGTCAAAGGATTCGCCAAATATCCCGCCATCAAGCTGGTCGGTTCGGTGCATGGCAACTGGACCCAGTCGATCGCCCAGAAGGAGGTCGCGGGCCTTCTGCCCAGCCTGCCGCCGGTGCAGGCGGTGGTGACCCAGGGCGGCGACGGATACGGCACCTATGCCGCCTTCAAGGCGGCAGGACGGCCGACGCCGCTGATCATCATGGGCAACCGCCAGGACGAGCTGGCGCTCTGGCAGAAACTCGCGTCCGCCCCCGGAGGCTACCAGACCTTCTCGCTCTCGTCCGCGCCCGGCGTCTCCTCCATCGCCTTCTGGGTGGCCCAGCAGATCCTCGCCGGCGCCAAGGTGCCGCACACGGTGAACGTGCCGCTCCTGGTCATCCGCCAGAACGAACTCGCCGCTTGGCTCAAGGCGGTGCCGGCGGGTGGCGTCTCCACGCCCCTCTACAGCCAGAAATGGACCGAAGAACTGATCGCCGCCAACCTCTCCGGCAAGGCCCCGCCTGCCTCGCCCATCCCGACGGGCATGCCGTAAGCCCGGCATGAACCCACAGCCGGCCGAAGCCTTCGCCCGCCTCGAAGGGGTGGCGAAGAGCTTCGGCGCCGTGCGCGCCCTCGCCGGCGTCGATCTCGCCGTCCCGCCGGGGCGCATGCTCGGCCTCGTCGGCCACAACGGCGCCGGCAAATCGACCCTGATGCAGATCCTCGCCGGTGCCCTTGCCCCCGATCGGGGCAGCATCCGCATCGCGGGCAGGGACGAAACCCGCGGCTGGGACGTGCGCCGGGCCCATGGGCTCGGGGTGCGCTGCGTCTTCCAGGAGCTCTCGCTCTGCCCCAATCTGACGGTCGCCGAAAACGCGCGCATCATGCATCCCGCGCTCTCCGGCTGGGGCTGGCGCCGCCGCGCCCGCGCGCTGATGCGCGCCGCCCTCGACGCCCTCTTCCCCGGCCACGGTATCGACCCCGACCGGCAGGTGGGAAGCTTGCCGGTCGGCCAGCGCCAGATGGTGGAGACCGCGCGCGCCTTCAGCGAGACCGATACCGCGGTGCGCCTCGTCATCCTCGACGAACCGACCTCCTCGCTCGATGCTGCCGCGGCGGCGAACCTGCTCGCCTATACCGAACGGGCGCGGGCGCGCGGCATCGCCTGCGTCTTCATCTCCCACCGCCTGCACGAAATCCTCGGCCACGCCGACGAGGTGGTGGTGCTGCGCGACGGCCAGGTGGCCTCGGCCAGCCCGGCCGCCGGCCTCTCGGAGGCCGCCCTGGTCGAGCGCATGGGCGAGGTGCGGGGGGAAGAGGAACCGGGCGCCACCGCCGCCACCTCCCGCAGCGGCGCGCGGCGCCTCTCCCGCCCGGCCCGCGCCAGCCTCGGCGAACGCTTCGGGATCGACGTCCGCGCAGGCGAAGTGGTGGGGCTTTCCGGGCTCGCCGGTCACGGACAGCGGGAGTTCCTGCTCGCCGCCTTCGCCGCCGCCGGCCATGGCGGCCGCGCGGCTCATGGCGAAGGCGCGGTCGCGGTGCACGGCAGCGCCGCCCACGTCAGCGGTGACCGCCAGAACGACGGCATCTTTCCGCTCTGGTCGATCGGGCGGAACACCACCATCGGCCTGATCCGTCGCCTCGCCCGCGCCGGCATCCTGCCGCTCCGGGCCGAGGCCGCGCTCGCCGCCCGCTGGCGCGAAGCGCTTTCCATCCGCGCCCCGGATATCGAGACGCCGATCCTCAGCCTTTCGGGTGGCAACCAGCAGAAGGTGCTGGTGGCGCGCGCCTTCGCGACCGAGGCGGACCTCATCCTCTTCGACGATCCGCTGCGCGGGGTCGATGTCGGCACCAAGCGCGAACTCTACCACCACGTCCGCGCCGCCGCCGCCGCCGGCCGCGCCTTCCTGTGGTACACCACGGAAAACGCCGAACTGGTGCATTGTGACCGGGTGTATGTCTTCGCCCGCGGTGTCGTCACCGACCAGATCCCCCGTGCCGAACTCACCGAGGAGCGGGTGATCCGCGCCTCCTTCGCCACCCCGGCTGACCTCTCCCGCCATGGCGGCTGAAGCGCGCGCCCGCCGCCTGGCACTGCGCCCCGGGCTCGCCCTGCCCGCGCTCGCATTCCTGCTGATGCTGGGGGCGATCATCGCCGCGGAACCGAGGGTCGCGAGCTATTTCGGCCTCACCGTGCTGCTCGGCTTCGCCATGCCCGCGATCTTCGCGGCACTCGCCCAGATGGCCGTGATCGCCGCGGGCGATATCGACCTCGGCATCGGGCCGTTCCTGTCACTGGTCAATTGCATCGCAGCCACCTGGCTCACCGACCGGCCGGCGGCCGGCTTGGCCGCGCTGGCCGGGCTGGTTGCGCTCTACGCCGCCATGGGTGCCCTGATCCATGCCCGGGCGCTGCCCGCCATCGTGGTCACGCTGGGCGCCTCCTTCGTCTGGCTCGGGCTCGCCATCCTGGTGCTGCCGACCCCGGGCGGCGCCGCGCCCGCCTGGCTCGCCGCGGTTGCCGCCTGGCGTCCGCCGCTGCTGCCGCTGCCGCTCCTGGTCGGGCTGCTCGCCGGCGCGGCCGCGGAATGGCTGCTGATGCGCGGCGCCTACGGAGTGGTGCTGCGCGGCATCGGCGGCAACCCGCGCGCAGTCGCCCGCGGCGGCTGGTCGCTGCTGCGCGCGCGCATGAGCCTCTACGCCGCGGCCGGCCTCGCGGGCGTGCTCGGCGGGCTTGCGCTCACCGGCCTCGACACTTCGGGGGATGCGACCGTCGGCGGGCAATATACGCTGGTCTCCATCGCCGCCGTCATCGTCGGCGGGGGGGAGTTCACCGGCGGCGTCGTTTCCCCCGCCGGTGCGGTGCTCGGCGCCTTCATCATGCTGCTCACCGGCTCGCTGCTGTCCTTCCTCGATGTCTCGACCGACTGGCAATTGAGCGCCCAGGGCGGCATCCTCATCCTGGTGCTGGCGGCCCGCGCCTTGCGCCGGCGGGGGCGGGCATGATGCGCTGGGCCGAAAGGCGGCCGTGGGTGTGGTCGTTCCTCGCCGCCGGCCTGGTCTGGGCGCTGACCTCGGCGAGCGTCGGCGGTCAGGGCGCTTTCGCCAGCCTCGCGGTCGCACTCGAGTTCGCCACCTTCGCGGTCATCGTGGGCCTCGGCCAGATGCTGGTCATCACCGCGGGGCCCGGCAACATCGACCTTTCGATCCCCGGGGTGATGACGCTCGCCGCCTATCTTGCGACCGGGCTGGCCAAGGGCACCGACGGCGGGCTGGCAGCAGGCCTCGCCGCCGGTCTCGCGGTCGGGCTCGCCGCCGGCCTGTTCAACCTGCTGCTCATCCAGGGGCTGGCCATTCCGCCGATGGTCGGGACGCTGGCCGCCGGCTTCATCTTCCAGTCGATGGCGATCGCCTATTCCCGCCACTCCCACGCCAAGCCTGCCCCGGCGCTGGTCGGCTTCGTCAACGCCCATCTGCTCGGCCTGCCGCTGGTGACACTCGTCTTCGTCGGGGTGAGCGCGCTGGTGGCGCAGATGCTGCGGCGGACGGTGTTCGGCCGGTCGCTGCTCGCCATCGGCCAGAACCGGCGGGCGGCGCGCCTCGCCGGGCTCGCGGTCGGCGCCACCGTGGGCCTCGTGTATGTGCTGGCCGGCCTGTGCTCGGCGCTCGCCGGCATCCTGCTCGCCGCCAATTCCGGGGGTGCCGCGCTGAACATGGGCAGCGACTATCTGCTCTCCTCGATCGCGGTGGTGGTACTCGGCGGCACCGCCATCGCCGGCGGGCAGGCGGTGCCGGCGGGGCTCTGGGGTGCGGCGGCGCTGCTCGATCTCATCGTCACCATGCTCAACGTGCTCCACGTCGGCGCGGGCTTGCGCTATGTCGTGACCGGCCTGATCATCATCGCCGTGCTCGCGCTGGCCCGTGGCCGCGCCCCCTGATCCGAACCGCCGGAGATCGCCCGATGTCCACCCTCCGCCCCAACTCCAATGCCGCGCGTGATATCGCCTCCGTCCTGCACCCTTACACCGACCTGCGGCTCCATCCCGAGATCGGCCCGGTGGTGATGGCGCGCGGCAAGGGAGTCCGGGTATGGGACGATGCCGGGCGCGGCTACATCGAGGCCGTGGCCGGCCTCTGGTGCGCCTCCCTCGGCTTCGACAACGAGCGGCTCGCCCGGGTCGCGCACGAGCAGATGTTGAAGCTGCCCTTCTATCACGGCTTCAACGCCAAATCGCACGAGCCGATGATCGAGCTCGCGGAGATGCTCCTCGCCCGCGCCCCGGTGCCGATGAGCAAGGTCTTCTTCGCCAATTCCGGCTCCGAGGCCAACGATAGCGCGATCAAGATGGCATGGTATTTCAATAACGCCCTCGGCCGGCCGAACAAGAAGAAGATCCTCAGCCGCATCAAGGCCTACCACGGCATCACCATCGCCTCCGGCTCGCTCACCGGCCTGGCCAACAACCACCGCTCCTTCGATCTGCCGTTGCCCGGCTTCCTCCACGCCGCCACGCCCCATCACTATCACGGCGCCGGGCCGGGCGAGAGCGAGGAGGCGTTCGCCACCCGTCTGGCCGAGGAACTCGAAGCGCTGATCCTCGCCGAAGGGCCGGAGACCATCGCCGCCATGTTCGCCGAGCCGATCATGGGCGCGGGCGGCGTCATCGTCCCGCCCGCGACCTATTTCGAGAAGATCCAGCGCGTGCTGCACCGCCATGACATCCTGCTGGTCGCCGATGAGGTGATCTGCGGCTTCGGGCGCACCGGCAACGCATGGGGCAGCCAGACCTACGGGCTCCAGCCCGACATCCTTACCTGCGCCAAGGCGCTTTCGGCCTCCTACCTGCCGATCAGCGCGGTGATGGTGAACGCGCGGGTCTTCAACGCGCTCGCCGAAGAGTCCCACACGATCGGCACCTTCGGCCACGGCTTCACCTATTCCGGCCACCCGGTGCCCGCCGCCGTCGCGGTGGAGACCCTCAAGATCTATGACGAGATCGGCCTGGTCGATCATGTCCGCGATGTCGGCCCCCACCTCCAGGCCGAGATTCGCCGTCGCTTCTCCGGCCATCCGCTGGTCGGCGAAGCGCGCGGGCAGGGGCTGATCGCCGGGCTCGAACTGGTCGCCGACAAGGAGAAGCGCCAGAACTTCGACCCTGCCCTGCGCATCGGCGCCCGCGCCGCGCGCGCGATCGAGGCCGCCGGCGTCATCTCCCGCGGCCTGCCCGGCGACGTACTCGCCTTCAGCCCGCCGCTCATCATCACCCGCGCCGAGATCGACGAGATGTTCGACGGCGTCGCCCAGGGGCTCGATGCGCTGCTTGCCGACCTGCAGCGCGAAAAGCGCGCGGCCTGAACGATCGCGGGCCCGGGGCGGAGCGGCCCCGGCCTCGAGTCCTGCCCTATCGTCCGCGCGAGACCGTGAAATCGGCGATCGCGGAAAGGTGCTCGCGGAACGGCGAAGGTGCAAAAGCGGCCAGTGCCTGCTGCGCCGCCTCCGCGAACTCCCCCGCCCGGGCGAGGGTCGCGGCAATCGCGCCGTGTCGTTCCATCAACGCCAGCGCGGTGGCGAGATCGCCCTCGTTCTGGTCCCCCGCCTCGATGGTACGGACCCAGAAGGCGCGCTCCTGGGCGTCCGCGGCCTCCGTTGCGATCAGCACCGGCAGCGTCACCTTGCCCTCGCGGAAATCGTCGCCCACGGTCTTGCCCAGCGCCGCCTGGTCGGCCGCGTAGTCGAGCGCGTCATCCACCAGTTGGAAGGCGACGCCGAGATTGCGCCCGTATTCGAACAGCGCCCGCTCTTCCGCCGCGGGCCGTTCCGCCACCACCGCGCCCAATTGGCAGGCGGCGGCGAAGAGGGCGGCGGTCTTGCCGCGCACTACTTCGAGATAGCGCCCCTCGGTGGTGGAAAGATCGTTCTGGGTTTCGAGTTGCAGCACCTCGCCCTCGGCGATGGTGGCCGACGCGCGGGAAAGAATCGCGAGCACGGCGAGCGAGCCGTCCGCTACCATGAGTTCGAAGGCGCGGGCGAACAGGAAGTCGCCCACCAGCACCGAGGGCTTGTTGCCGAACACCGCGTTGGCGCTGGCGAGCCCGCGCCGCAGCCGGCTCTCGTCCACCACGTCGTCGTGGAGCAGGGTCGCGGTATGGATGAACTCGACGCAGGCGGCGAGATGGACGTGGCGCACCCCCGCGGGCGCCGCCGGATAGCCGCAGAGCCGGGCGGCGGCCAGGGTGAGCAGCGGGCGGAGCCGCTTTCCCCCGGCGGCGACGATGTGGGCCGCGACCTGGGGGATGAGCGCGACCGGGCTCGCCATGCGCGCGACGATGCTGCGGTCGCATTCCGCCAGGTCCGGGCCGAGCGCCGCCACCAGGGCGGCGAGCGCGTCGGGCGCGGGCTCAGCAGGCACGGGCGGCGGCGCCGAACCGGACAGTCTTGCAACCGCGCCCAAGAATCTCTCCGTATGTTCCGCGACCCATTCCGGGGCCACCATATCGGGGCGGCGGAAACAGGGTCAAGCTATGCGCCGGGAGGGCCAACCGCCATGGAAGTCGTCGCCGTCACCACCGACCCGGTGCGCCTCAGCTTCCTCGTCGTGCTGTTGAAGGACGCCGGCATCGCGGCCGTGGTGCTCGACCAGCACATCAGCGCGACCGAGGGGGGCATCGGCATTTTCCCCCGCCGCGTCGCGGTGGCGGTGGAGGATGCCTCCCGCGCCCGCCGGGTTCTTGCCGAGGCGGGCGAAGCCGGGTGAGCGCCACCACCGAAGGCACGCTGCTCGGCGGGCGGGTGCGCTATCTCCAGCCCCGCGCCGGCCATCGCAGCGGCCTCGAGCCGGTGCTGCTCGCCGCCGCCGTCCCCGCCCGCCCTGGCGATCGGGTGGTGGAGGCGGGCTGCGGCGCCGGTGCCGGCCTTCTGTGCCTGGCCGCCCGGGTGCCGGGCCTGGACGGCCTCGGGATCGAGCGTGATCCGCCGGCGGCGGCGCTGGCCCGGCGCAACCTCGCCGCCAACCTCCATGCCGGCATCGCGGTGGCGGAGGCCGATCTTCTGCGCTTTTCGACCGCCACCCGCTTCCATCACGCCTTCGCGAACCCGCCCTGGCACGAGGCAGCCTCCACCGCGTCGCCGGACGCGGCGCGCGACGCCGCCCGCCGTGCCCGGCCGGGCCTGGTGTCCGCCTGGGTCGCGGCGCTCGCCGCCCTCCTGGGCCCGCGCGGTAGCCTGACCCTGGTCCTCGCGACGGCGCTGGTGCCGGAGGCTCTGGGCGCTTTCGCCGCCGCGCGCGTGGGTTCGGTGGCGCTCCTTCCGCTCTGGCCGCGCCCGGGAGCCCCGGCGCGGCTGGTGCTGTTGCAGGGAAGAGCGGGCGGACGCGGCCCGGCGCGGCTGTTGCCGGGGCTGGTGCTGCATGCGCCCGCGCGCGGCTTCACGGCCGAGGCCGAGGCGGTGTTGCGGGAGGGTGCGCCGATCCTCTGGTGAGGCGTGCGGCTCAGGTCTCGGAAAGTTCGGGGTGGCGCAGGTGCCAGAGCCGTTCGTGCGCCGCGACCAGATTCTCCATGTTCCGCCGGCGGTTGCCGTCGGACACGATGGGCCGGCGTGTCAGCATCTTTTCCAGCACCCGCAACAGATCCTCCGCCACCTCGAAGTCCCCCTGGTCGCAGGCGTGGTGGAACGCGACCAGAATCTTGTCGGTCAGCCGCCGCCCATAGCGCGGGGAACCTGGGCTGTCCGGCTCGCGACGGCTGGTTTCGGCCTGATCCACGAGGCTCTCTTCGGTGATGAAGTTCAATTTTTGCAAGTCGCTGGTTCCGTGGGCTGGGCGTGTCGGGGCGTAGCTGGCTGCGGGCGCGGCGATCGGCTGTGGTCGGGTCGGCGGTCGGAAAGCCTCGGTCGCAGAGAAGCACGCTGCAAAACGAAGTGCCGGAGCGGCCCGAGTTGGGTCGGCGGTGCAGCGATGCTCTCAGATTAACGAAGCTTCACCTGCGCACCTGACACCGCAAACGTTAATATATCATAAACGCCCTGGGCAGCGCCAGATAGAATGGAGAATTTCAATGCGGCCGGCGACTCGGCAAGTCAAACCGCGTCGCCGGCCACGAATTACTACCCTGAGTTGTTCAATCGGCGGGCAGCAGATCACCCGAAGGCTGCGCCGCGGTGAAGACCTGGCCCGCGAACGCCTCTTCCCAGGTGCCCGTCGTCGCCGCCCGGCTGTATTCGGTCGAACGGTTTTCAAAGAAATTCGCATGCTCCACGGCATTGAGCATGTCATCGAGCCAAGGCAGCGGATTCCTTTCGACATCGTACAGCGGTGCAAGCCCCAGTTGCACCAGCCTCCGATCGGCAATATATCGGATATATTGCTTCACCTCCGCGGCATCCAGACCCTCCACCGCCCCGAATTCGAAGGCGAGGTCGATGAAGGCATCCTCATGCTCGACGATGGTGGTGCAGATCCCCCGGATATCCTCCTTCAGCGCGTCTGTCCAAATTTCGGGATTCTCCTGGACGAAGCTCCGCAGCAGGCGGATCACCGAAAGACAGTGCAGGGTCTCGTCGCGCACCGACCAGGAGATGATCTGCCCCATCCCCTTCATCTTCCCGAAGCGCGGGAAATTGAGCAGGATGGCGAAGGAAGCGAACAATTGCAGCCCTTCGGTGAAGGCGCCGAAGGCAGCCAGGGTGCGGGCGATGTCGTATTTCGAATCGACCGAGAAGCCCTGCATGTAGTCGTACTTGTCCTTCATCTCCTTGTATTTGAGGAATGCCTGATATTCCAGCTCCGGCATCCCAACCGTATCGAGAAGATGCGAATAGGCGGCGATGTGGATGGTCTCGGTATTGGAAAAAGCCGAAAGCATCATCAGCACTTCCGTGGGTTTGAACACCCGCGAATAATGCTTCATGTAGCAGTTGTTCACCTCGACATCCGCCTGGGTGAAGAAGCGGAAGATCTGGGTGAGCAGGTTGCGCTCGCCCTCGGTCAGGTTGCGGTGCCAGTCCTTCACGTCATCGGCGAGCGGCACCTCCTCCGGCAGCCAGTGGATCCGCTGCTGCGTGTGCCAGGCCTCGTAGGCCCACGGATAACGGAACGGCTTGTAGACCGGGTTCTCAGTCAGAAGGTCGAACTTCTGGGCGGAGGCACTCATGGCGGATCACCCTCTCTCAGGAAATCAAGCGACAGCCAGCCGGGGGCTCCGCCCTCGACCCGCCGGGGCCACCGGCCCCGGACCCCGATCGGTTCGGCGACCAGAAATTCCGAACCGCCTTTTGCGCCAATTCCTACAGCGAAAGAAGTTCGCCCCTACTGACACACCAGACACTCCTCATAGTTCGCCACCGCCGGCGCCCGCGCGGTCACCAGATCGAGCACCGCCTCCGGCACCGCCGCCGCGACGACGATTTCCGAAGGCCGCACCGCCTTCTCGCTGACATTGTCCGCCCGCTGCAACGACAGGCTCCGGCAATAGTAGAGCGACTTCAGACCCTTCTTCCACGCCTGGAAATGGATCTGGTGCAGGTCGCGCTTGTGCACATTGGCGGGCAGGAACACATTGACCGACTGGCTCTGGCACACATAGGGCGTGCGGTCGGCGGCATGCTCGATCACCCAGCGCTGGTCGAGCTCGAACGCGGTCTTGAACACGTCCTTCTCCTGCTGGGTGAGAAAATCGAGCTTCTGTACACTCCCCTTGTCGAGCGTGATCGCGCTCCACACCTCGTCCGTGTCCCGTCCGCGCTCGGCGAGCAGGCGCTGCAAATGCCGGTTGCGCACCGTGAAACTGCCCGAAAGCGTCTTCTGCAGGAACACGTTGGCCGCGATCGGCTCGACGCCGGGGCTGGCGTTGCCCGCGATGATCGAGATCGAAGCCGTCGGCGCGATCGCGAGCTTGTTGGAGAAGCGCTCGAGCACCCCCCACTCCGCCGCGTCCGGGCAGGCACCGCGCTCCTTCGCCAGCGTCCGCGAGGCGGCATCCGCCTGCCCGCGGATGTGGCGGAACATGCGCTTGTTCCAGGCCTTCGCGCTGATGCTCTCGAACGGCACCGCCTGGCTTTGCAGGAAGGAATGGAACCCCATCACCCCGAGCCCGACCGAACGCTCCCGCGCCGCCGAATAGCGCGCGCGGGCCATCGAATCCGGGGCCCGGTCGATGAAATCCTGCAAGACATTGTCAAGAAACCGCATCACGTCGGGAATGAACGCCGCGTCGGCCTGCCATTCGAACCAGTATTCGAGATTGAGCGAGGAGAGGCAGCAGACCGCCGTCCGCTCCTGCCCGTGCTGGTCCCGCCCCGTCGGCAGCGTGATCTCCGAACAGAGGTTGGACGTCTTCACTTCCAGCCCGGCGAGCTTGTGGTGTTCCGGGCGCATCCGGTTCACCTGGTCGCTGAACACGAGGTACGGCTCGCCGGTCTCCACCCGCGCGGTCAGGATGCGGATCCAGAGCGCGCGCGCCGAAACGCTGCGCACCACCGCGCCGTCCTTGGGCGAAGTCAGCGCCCAGGCCTCGTCCGCCTCCACCGCCCGCATGAAGGCGTCCGGCACCAGCACGCCATGGTGGAGGTTGAGCGCCTTGCGGTTGGGATCGCCCCCGGTGGGGCGGCGCATCTCGATGAACTCCTCGATCTCGGGATGAGAAAGCGGCAGATAGACCGCAGCCGAACCGCGCCGCAGACTGCCCTGGGAGATCGCGAGCGTCAGACTGTCCATCACCCGGATGAAGGGAATGACACCCGAAGTCTTCCCGTTCTGCCCCACCTTCTCGCCGATCGAGCGCAGATTGCCCCAGTAGCTCCCGATCCCGCCGCCGCGCGAGGCCAGCCACACGTTCTCGTTCCACAACCCCACGATCCCCTCGAGACTGTCGGAAGCCTCGTTGAGGAAGCAGGAGATCGGCAGGCCACGGCTGGTCCCGCCGTTGGACAGCACCGGGGTCGCCGGCATGAACCACATCCGGCTCATATATTCATAGAGGCGCTGCGCATGGCCCGCGTCATCGCCATAGAAACTCGCCACTCGCGCGAACAGATCCTGATACGACTCTCCTGGAAGTAGGTATCTATCGTCCAGAGTCGCGCGTCCGAAGTCGGTGATCAGCCCATCCCGCCGGCGATCCACCTGCACCTGATGACGGTCGGGCATCTGGACGGCATCGAACACGGCTGTTCTCCCTGCAATCGGCTGGCGGCGGCGGAACCGGCGACGATTCCCAGTTTCGCCCCAACCGTCCCTCTCCGTCAAATCACAAATCACAAGATATGGTTGGGCGGCCAAGAATCCATACTAGATGAAGTTAATAAACGCCGCATTCCGCCGCCACGCGCCGCTCTCGGTTCTTTATATGTTCTTAAGGTCCGGCGGCGCAAGAGGCCCCGCTCCGCCGTCCCGACTCGCCGTCTCCGCGGGCTCAGTGCACCAGAACCATCACCCGCGCCCCTACAACCAGGACGTTCTTCGGCACGAAACGCGCCCCCGGGTCGGCGGCGGTATCGGGATTGACGATATACTGCACATCGGGAACCACGAAGAGGCCCGGACGGAGTCGCACCGCGTAGTTCGCCTCGAACAGGAACTGGTCGGCCGAAAGCCCCCGCCGCGTCCCGTGCTTGATCAGCAGGTCGTCGAGATAGCCGATCTCCGCGCCCGAGAACTTGATGTAGGAACCGATCAGGTTGAACTGGTCGTGCGGGCGGGTGGCGAACGGCCCGGTCCAGGCGGCGCCGAGGACGCCCTGGAACACATAGGTCTCGCGCGCGTCGAAGGGTGCCGCCGCCACCCCGAACAGGGCGAGGTTGCGCCCGCTTTTCGCCCCTCCCCGCCACACCACCGCGTCGGCCTCGGCGAACGCGCCCCCGCGTCCGCCTTCATACAGCAGCGGCTTGCCGGGCACGAAGGCGCGCGGCTTGCCCCTGGCGTTGAGGAAAGGGTCGATGTAGGGGTCGGAATTGTACCATCCGCCAACCGCCGCGTGGCGCGCATACCCGCCGCCCCGCCCGGCGGAAAAGTCGAGCTCGGCGGGCACGATCACCCCCGTCGCGTCCTTCGTGGACCACTCGAAGCCGGCGTTGTGCACGCGGGTATGGTTGATCTCGAAGGCACCGGCCTTCAGCCCCAGCCCGGGGCTCGCCTGGTAGCGCACCACCCCGCCCCAGTTCACATAGGGAAATCCGGTGAACTCGCCGGTGATGTCGGTCAGCGTCAGCGGGCAGTCGAGCGCGTTCTCGAACCGGCAGCCATAGGGCGTGCGGGCGAAATGGGCTGTGGCGTTGATCCGCCCGACCAGGAGATCGAGCCGCCCCGAATCGAGCTTCTGCTCGAGCGAGAATTGGGCCAGCTCGAATTGCTTGAAGGGGTAGTTGTAGTCCTGCGCCTTGTTGGCGGTGCCGATGAAATCGCCCGACAGGTTGCGCCCCCAATATTGCGCGAAGGTCACATGCACCGTGGCGCCCTGCCAGCCGACGATGCGGCCGAGGTGGAAATCCGCCCCGAACACCACCCCGCCGGCCACCCCCGCGCCCTGGCGCTCGCCGCCCACCGGGTTGGCCGCGAAATTGTTCACCAGCGCCAGCCGCACATGCACCCCGTGGGCGAGCAGGGTGTCGTCGAGCTGGCGCAGCGCCGCGAGCGGTCCTCCCGCCGTTCGCGCAGCCGCGGCCGGCAACGGAGCCCCGAGCACAAGCGCGACCGCGAATCCGCGGGCGATGCGGCGACGGATGGTTTCCTGGTTCCTCATGGCGTGGCCGGGGCCTCTTCTCGTTGGCGTTTCTCGAACGGCGGTCGGGCGCGGCTTCCCCCCGGAAGGGCCGCTCCCCGGCTTGTCATCCCCGCGGTTCCCGCCGTCAAGCCGGCTGTAATCCCGCTGTCAGCTTTTCCGGCTAGGCTCGCCCGGGAGGGATGGAATGGACGAGTCGGGCGAAGCGACGATGGCGGCGGGGGCAGCGGGCGCCGCGGAAGCGGCGGGTGCGCCGGCACGCGCGGCCGGGCGCGCGGCCGGGCGCGCGGTCTGGGATCCGGCGATCCGCCTGTTCCACTGGCTGCTCGTGGTCCTGGTCGGGACCGAACTCGCCACCGGCCTCTTCGTCCGCCGCCTCGCCCTCGGGCTGCATCTCGCCGCCGGCACGGCCATCGCGGCGCTGCTGCTCTTTCGCCTGGTCTGGGGCTTCCTCGGCCCCACCTACGCCCGCTTCGCGAGCTTCGCCCATTCCCCGCGGGCGGCGCTCGCCCATCTGCGCGCGCTGCGTGCCGGCCGCGCGGCGCGCCACCTCGGCCACAACCCGCTCGGCGCGATGATGGTCTTCGCCTTCTTCGCCGTGCTCGCCGCCCTCGTCGCGACCGGCCTCGTCACCCTCGGCGGCGAACTCAAGCAGGGACCGCTGGCCCCTTTCCTCACCTACGCCACCGGCAACACGGTCCGCTATCTCCACCTCGCCCTCGCGCTCGCCCTCGCCGCGATGATCGCGGCCCATCTCGGCGGCGTCCTCTTCGAAAGCCTCCGCGAGCGCGAGAATCTCGCCCGCGCCATGATCGACGGGCGCAAATCGCCCGGCCCCTCCATCACCGCCCGCGCCGTCCGCGCCCGCCCGGCGCTGGCGGCGCTGCTCCTGCTCGCCGGCGGCGGCGGGATCGGCGCGGGCGTCTGGCGCCTCGCCGCCCTTCCCGGCCGCGGCGTGCCGCCCGTCGTGCTCGATCACACCTACGCCCACGAATGCGGCGCCTGCCATTTCGCCTATCCGCCCTCGCTCGCGCCCTGGGCCACCTGGAAGGGCATCCTTGCCCATCTCGGCCATCATTTCGGCGAGGATGCGAGCCTCGATCCCGCAACCGTCCGCCACCTCGGCGCCTATCTGCGCGCCAATTCCGCCGGGCACTGGGACAGCCTGCCCGCGGTGCGGCTGCGCACCGGGCAGAACCCGGCCGATCCGCTGCGCATCACCGCCACCGCCTTCTGGCAGCACATCCATCGCCACATTCCCGCGGCGGTCTTCCACTCCAAGGCGGTAGGCAGCCCCGCCGCCTGCAACGCCTGCCACCACGACGCCGCCAGCGGCCTCTTCGCGCCGCAGGCGATCGCCATTCCCGAGCCCGCGCACCGATGAAAGCCTGCCCATGAAAGCACGCTCATGAAAGCCCGCCTGCTCGCCGCCCTCGCCTTCCTCGCGTTATCGAGCGCCGTCGCCCTGGCCGCCAATTATGCGGCCATGCGCCAGGCGATCCTCGACCACTACGCCGCGGAAGTCCGCAAGACCGATCCTGGCTTCAAGGGCTTCTCCGCCGCCGCCGGGCGCGCCTTCTTCCTCGCCCACCCCGGCACCGGCCGCCCGGCGACCCCCTCCTGCTCCACCTGCCACACCACCAACCCGAAGCACCCCGGCAGGACGCGCGCCGGCAAGACCATCCTGCCGGTTGCGGTCTCGGTCACGCCGTCGCGCTTCACCAGGCTGCACAAGGTCGAGAAATGGTTCTGGCGCAACTGCCATACCGTCTATGGCCGCGCCTGCACGCCGCTCGAAAAGGGCAACTACATCACTTTCATGGCCAGCCAGTGAGCGGGCGGGAGAACCGGGTATGAAGACCACCATCCGCGCCGCCGCCCTGGCGGCCGCCCTCTCCGGTGCCGCCGCCCCCGCCTTCGCGCAGCAGGCGCCGGGCATGGTCGCCGGCGCCAAGACCTGGGCGCACGAATGCGGCGCCTGCCACATGGCCTATCCGCCCTTCTTCCTGCCCGCCCGCTCCTGGTCGAAGCTGCTCGATCATCTCTCCCACCATTTCGGCGAGGACGCGAGCCTCGACCCCGCGACCACCAGCAAGATCAAGAAGTTCCTGATGGCCAACGCGGCCGATTCGCCCTCCGGCAACCCCGAGATCCTGCGCGGCCTGCCCGCCTCGGTCACGCCGGTGCGCATCACCGACATGCCCTTCTGGCGGCGCATCCATGGCTGGCTGCTCGGCCCCGGAGTAGGTAGCGGGCCGGGTATCCGCACCGCGGCGAAGTGCAACGCCTGCCACAACGGCCGCGGCGGCACCGAGGGAGGCGGCGGCGGAGGCGAATGAAGCGTTAAGTATACAACCGGAGGGTGCTGGCGCGGCCGTTTCTTAATAAAGTAGAAACGTCTCGCGCGGTTCCGCAATCCCGCGGCGCGTTAACGGTGTCTTCACCGATGCGCCTCATCATCCTGTCCATGCTCTCCTCCTCCTCCCTCTCCGCCTTCTCGGCGGCGATCAATCCCAGCCCGGTCAGCCAGACCCCGCGCCCGCGTCCGGTGCGTTCCGTCGGCAACGAGGCCCAGGCCAGCCCGGCGGTCGCCACCAGCGGCACCACGGGCGGCATTCCGAAGGTCGCACCCGGCCAGATCCTGCCCCGTGGGTCGCTGCTCAACCTCTCGGTTTGACCGCGGCCTGCGTGGCCTGCGCGGCCTGATCGAGGCTTGATTCCCGGCCGCGTCGCGGCGCAGGCTGGCGCATGGGCGATTTCGTCTCCCGCATCCCCGAAGGTGATGACCGCGAACGGCTGGTCTGCAACCGCTGCGGCTTCATCGACTATCGCAATCCCCGCGTCATCGTCGGCTCCGTGGTCGGCCACGAGGGCCACGTGCTGCTCTGCCGCCGCGCCATCGAACCCCGCGCCTGCTTCTGGACCCTGCCCGCGGGCTTCCTCGAACTCGGCGAAACCGCCGCCGAAGGGGCGGCCCGCGAAGCCTGGGAGGAGGCGCGGGCGCGGCTGGCGGTGGAAGGGGTGCTCGCGCTCTACAGCATCCCGCGCATCGGCCAGGTCCAGATCCTCTTCCGCGCCCGCTTCGCCGGCCCACCGCTGTTCGCCCCGGGCCCGGAAACCCGCGAGACGGGTCTCTTCGCCTGGGACCAGGTTCCCTGGGCCGAGATCGCCTTTCCGTCCGTCCGCTGGGCGCTCGCCGCCTGGCGCGAACGCGACGGCAAACCCCTCGCCGCCCCCGCCACCAACCCGACCGAGGATTCCGCGTTTCCATAACGACATAAAGATATGTTTATGTGCTTATGGCCTTCTCCACCAGCGTCCGCAGCGCCGGAAGGGCCTCCCCGGGGAACCAGGGGTTGCGGCGTTCCCAGCCGATGGTACGCCAGGAGGGATGCGGCAGCGGGAACAGCGCGGGCAGCCGGTCGCGCCAGGCCGCGACGCGAGCAGCCATCGGGCCACGCCCGAGCCGGGCAGCGACGGCGTGCGAGCCGACCAGCAGCGTGAGGCGGATCTCCGGCATCAACGGGATCAGGCGCGGGTGCCAGAGCGGCGCGCACTCGGGGCGCGGCGGGGCATCGCCGCCGCCCGCAAGCGTTCCCGGATAGCAGAAGCCCATCGGCACGATAGCGATGCGGGTCGCGTCGTAGAAGGTCGCCGCGTCAAGGCCGAGCCAGCCGCGCAGGCGGGCGCCGGAGGCGTCGTCCCAGGGAATGCCGCTGGCCTGCACCCTGGCTCCCGGCGCCTGGCCGATGACGAGCAGGCGGGCGGTGGCCGAGACTCGAAAGACCGGACGCGGCGGGCAGGGCAGATGCACGGCGCAGAGCGTGCAGGCGCGGGCCTCCCGTGCCACCGCTTCGAGCATTTCGCCCCCGCGGGAGGTTGCCGACGAGGCGCCGTGTGGGTAGTTTGCCTGGGCCATTTCCGCTCCGCGACCACGAGGAACCCGATCCGATGTCGAGCGACGCCGCCACCGACTCCGCCTCCCACGGCCAGCATGCCCCGGCCGAGGGCGGGCGGCGCGACTTTCTTTCGCTGGTGACCGCCGCCACCGCCGCGATCGGGGTGGGCGCAGTGGTCTGGCCGTTCGTCGATTCGATGAACCCTGCCGCCGACACGCTCGCCGCCGGCGCGCCGGTGGATGTCGATCTCTCGCCGATCCAGCCCGGCCAGCAGATCGTGCTGCTCTGGCGCGGCAAGCCGATCCTGGTGCAGAACCGAACCCCGGCCGCGCTCAAGGTCCTGCAAAGCAAAGAGATGCTGTCCCGGCTTTCGGACCCGAACTCGAGGGTGCACCAGCAGCCCAAATACGCCACCAACTGGCACCGCTCGATCAAGCCGGAATTCGGCGTGCTGGTGGGCATCTGCACCCATCTCGGCTGCCTGCCCGAGTATTTTCCCAATCCGAGCAAGTCGGTCCCGGTGGAAAACTGGCTCGGCGGCTATCTCTGCCCCTGCCACGGCTCGAAATACGACATCGCCGGGCGCGTCTACAGTGGCGTTCCGGCCCCCTACAACCTGCCGGTGCCACCCTACACCTTCATCAACGACCATACCATCACGGTGGGCAAGAATCCGGCCGGGCACACCTTCAGCCTCGGCGGCATCGTCCAGATCTGAGAGCAGCGCGCCGCCGCTCGCCCGCGCCTGCCGGGCGCGAGGCCGGCGTGATCTCGCCATCCTCACCTCCGGCTTCGTGACCCGCCCCCAGCGAAGCCGTTCTGCACAGCAACGTCGGTGTTCGGATCGTAGCCTGGTCGCGGGCCCTGGCGTTGCGCGTGGCCGCCCCATCGATCCACCCCCCCCGATCCCCGCGCATCCCATTGACGCCGCCGCCGATCCGGCGGTGGAATGGCGCCGGCGGAGCCACGACGGCGGGCTGAGATCGGCGACGATCCGGACCAGGTGGGTCCGAAACCAGGGGGATACGCCATGAGCACCATCACCACACCGGCGGATGTCGCGGGCGCACCGCGGAGCCGGGCGCGATTCGGCATTCTCGGGCTGATCGCGGTCGGCACCATGATCAACTACCTCGACCGCACCGTGCTCGGCATCGCGGCGCCGCATCTGAGCAAGGACCTCGGGCTCGACGCGGCGGCGATGGGGCTGGTGTTCTCGGCCTTCGCCTGGACCTATGCCGCGGCGCAGGTGCCGGGGGGCGTGTTCCTGGACCGCTTCGGGGTCAGGCTCACCTATTTCCTCTCGATCGCGTTCTGGTCGTTCTTCACCCTGCTGCAATCCCTCGCCGGCGGGCTCTATTCGCTGCTGTTCTTCCGCTTCGGGCTCGGGGTTTCGGAGGCGCCGTGCTTTCCCGCCAACGGGCGCATCGTCGGCACCTGGTTTCCCCAGCAGGAACGGGCGCGGGCGACCAGCGTCTATACGGTCGGCGAATATCTCGGCCTCGCCTTCTTCTCGCCCTTCCTGTTCTGGGTGGAGGCCCAGTATTCCTGGCACGCGCTCTTCGTCGTCGTCGGCGTGGTCGGCATGCTCTACGGGCTGGTGTGGTGGTTCGCCTATCGCGAGCCGCAGGACAGCCGGATGGCAAACCGGGCCGAGCTCGACTACATCGCGGCGGGCGGCGGGCTGGTGCCGCCGAATGCCGAGCGGGTGCCGTTCTCCTGGGCCAATGTCGCGCATCTGCTGTCCTACCGTCAGGTCTGGGGCGCGGCGATCGGGCAGTTCGCGGGCAACGCGACGCTGGTGTTCTTCCTCACCTGGTTCCCGACCTATCTCGCCACCGCCCGCCATATGGGCTGGGTGAAGGTCGGGTTCTTCGCGGTGCTGCCCTTCATCGCCGGCGGCATCGGCGTGCTCGCCGGCGGCTGGCTCTCGGACGTGCTGCTCGCGCGCACCGGCTCGGCCAATCTCGCGCGCAAGCTGCCGATCATCGGCGGGCTGCTGCTCGCATCCCTCATCGTCAGCGCCAACTGGGTCAATTCCAACGCGGCGGTGATCGCGATCCTCTCGCTCGCCTTCTTCGGCCAGGGCATGGTCGGGCTGGGCTGGACGGTGATTTCCGACATCGCGCCCAAGCCGCTGATGGGGCTGACCGGAGGGCTGTTCAACTTCGTCACCAACCTCTCGGGCATCATCACCCCGCTCGCCATCGGCTTCATCGTGCAGGCGAGCGGGTCGTTCGTCGGCGCGCTGGCCTTCGTCGGGGCGGTCGCCCTGCTCGGCGCGATCTCCTACATCTTCATCCTCGGTGACATCCACCGCATCGAGCTGGCGCCGGCATGAACCCGCCGTCGCCCCGCGCCGGCAAGGGAGAGCCGCGATGAGCCGCCTGGTGTTCGTGCTGAACGGGCCGAACCTGAACCTGCTGGGCAAGCGCCAGCCCCACATCTACGGCCACGAGACGCTCGCCGACGTGGAGCGCGACTGCCGGGCGCTGGCGGCCGAGCTCGGGCTCGAGCTCCGCTTCCACCAGAGCAACCGCGAATACGAGATCATCGACTGGATCCACGAGGCGCGGGAGAGCGCCGGGGCGATCGTCATCAACCCGGCGGCCTTCACCCATACCTCGGTCGCCATCCTCGACGCGCTCCACACCTGCGAGTTCCCGATCTTCGAGGTGCACATCTCCAACGTCCACAAGCGCGAGCCGTTCCGCCACCATTCCCATGTCTCCTCCGTCGCCGCCGGCGTCATCGCGGGGTTCGGAACCCAGGGCTATCTGCTCGCGCTGCGCCGGGCGGCGCGGCTGATCGACGACGCGGGGGCATAGGATGGCGGACCGGCCGCGCGTGCGGATCGCGGTGCTCGGCGCCGGGCTGATCGGGCGGGAGCACGCCACCCGCCTGCTCGCCGAGCCGGGGGCCGAACTCGCCGCGATCGTCGATCCCGCCGAGGCGGGAAGAGCCTTCGCCGCCGAGCGGGGGGTGGCGTGGTTTCCCGCCTGGGGGGCGATCCCGCCCGCGGCGCTGCCGGACGGCGCGATCGTCGCCACCCCCAATCCGTTTCACGTGGAACATGGGCTCGGCTGTATCGCGGCCGGCGTGCCGGTGCTGGTCGAGAAGCCGCTCGCCGAGGATGTGGCGGGAGCGGAACGGCTGGTCGCGGCGGCGGAGGCGGCGGGCGTCGCTCTGCTCACCGGCCACCACCGGCGCCACAACCCGATGATCACCCGGGCCCGGGAGATCATCGCCGCGGGCCGGCTCGGGCGCATCGTCGCGGTGCAGGCGCAGTGCTGGTTCTATAAGCCCGAGGCGTATTTCGACGTGGGCTGGCGGCGCGAGAAGGGCGCCGGGCCGGTGCTGCTCAACCTCATCCACGACATCGACACGCTCCGCCACCTCTGCGGCGAGATCGTCGCCGTGCAGGCGGCGGACTCGAACGCGGTACGGGGGCATGAGGTGGAGGATACGGCGGTGATGCTGCTGCGCTTCGCCTCCGGGGCGCTCGGTACCGTCGGCGTGTCGGACACCATCGTTGCCCCCTGGAGCTGGGAGCTGACCACCGGGGAAAACCCCTCCTATCCGCGCACCGGGGAGAGTTGCTACCGGATCGGCGGCACGCAGGGCTCGCTGAGCATTCCCTCGCTCGAGCTCTGGCACTATCCGGGGCAGCGGGGCTGGTGGGAGCGGATCGAGCGCGAGCGGGTGGCGCACCCGGAGCACGATCCGCTGGCGCGCCAGATCCGCCAGTTCGTCGCGGTGATCCGCGGCGAGGAGGCGCCGCTGGTCTCCGGGCGCGAGGGGCTGGCGACGCTGCGGGTGATCGCCGCGATGAAGGAGGCGGCGACGAGCGGGCGGACGGTGCGGCCGGGGTAGAGCGGCGGCACTACGCCGCCGTGGCCTTGCGCAGCCGCTCGCGGTGGAAATTGTAGAGGCCGGCGAGCACCACCACCGCGGCGCCGGCGATGGTGGAGCCGGTGGGCACGTCGCCGAAGACCAGGTAGCCGAACAGCCCGCCCCAGACCAGGAGCGTGTATTCGTAGGGCGCGAGCGCGGACACCGGGGCGAGGGCAAGGGCATGGGCGAAGAGCCAGTTGGCGAGCGCATTGAGCACGCCGAGCGCCAGCAGCAGCGCCCAGAGCCGTGCGTCCGGGACGCCGTGGAGGGGAAACAGCGGCAGCAGTGCGAGCCCGGTGGCGATCTGCGCCACCAGCAGGGCGAAGGCGATGCACTCGGGCGTTTCGGTGGTCGAGAGCATGCGGGTCATGATGCGGGTGAAGGCCATGCCGACGATGCCGCCCATCAGCAGCAGCACCACCGGATGCCACAGCCCGCCGCCCGGGCGCAGCATCACCAGCACGCCGAGGAAGCCGGCCAGCGTCGAAAGCACCCGCCGCCAGCGCAGCTTCTCGCCCAGCATCGGCACCGCGAGAACGGTGATGAGCAGCGGCGAGGTGAAGCCGAGCGCGTAGGTGGAAGCGAGATCCATGCTCAGCCAGGAGACGTACCAGGCCATCGAGGTGAGGCCCTGGAGCAGGCTGCGGAAGGCGACGAGGCCGAGCCGGCGCGGCCGCAGCCGATCGAACCCGCGCCCGACGTCGCCCGCCCGCAGGACCGCGAACAGCGCCATGGCGGCGGCGCCGAACACGCCGCGCCCGATCATGACCAGCGCGACCCCGCCCGCCGGCAGGGCGGCCTTGGCCGCGACATCGCCCAGCGTGATGACGAAGAAGCCGAGCAGGATGATGAGGATGCCGCGCCGCACCTCGGCCGGCCGGTCGGCGAGGATGCGCAGCGCCGGCGGAGCGGAGCGGCGGACGGCGCTTGCCGGCGGGGCGCTGGGGGGCGGCGACATGAAAGGGTCACGATAGCCGTGCCCGCCCGGCACCGCCAGCGGCCGGCCATGCAGGCCCGGAGGGTCTCCTGCGCGACCTGCGCCGCCGTGCGGCAATGGCGCCACAGTTTGGCCTCTTTCAACCGACAAGATGATTTTTCGGAAGCAATGTGTTAGAAGGAGCCATGTCGCTCCCTCGTCGCCGCCTGTTGCGCCACGGATTGCGCGCCGGCCTTGCCGCGCCGCTGCTGTCACCCCGCCGCGCGGCGGAAGCCGCGCTCGCACCGCTGGTGATGATCGACCCCGGCCATGGCGGGATCGACCCCGGAGCGCTCGGGCTGGACGGCACCGTGGAGAAGATCATCACCCTCGCGACCGGCTTCGATCTGCGCGCCCGGCTGCTCGCCACCCGCCGCTACCGGGTGGCGATGACGCGGACCGCGGACGTGTTCGTCTCCCTCGGGGAGCGGGTGGCGCTGGCGCAGAAATACCGCGCCAGCCTGTTCATGTCGCTGCACGCCAACATCTTCGCCGAGCCGGCGATCCGCGGCGGCAGCGCCTACACGCTCTCCGCCCACGCCTCGGACCGGCTCGCCGGCGCGCTGGCGAAGAGCGAGAACGGCGCCGACCGGGTGGCGGGGCCGAAGTTCCAGCATGTGCCGACCCAGGTCGCCGAAATCCTGGTCAGCCTGGTGCAGCACGAGACCATGCTGGGCTCGGCCCGGCTCGCCGAGCACGTGGTGGCGGCCCTCGGGCGGGTCGAGCCGCTCCTGGTGCGGCCCTGGCGGCAGGCGGATTTCGCGGTGCTCCAGTCGGTTTCCATCCCCTCCACCCTGGTCGAGATGGGGTTCCTCTCCAACCCGATCGACGCCGCCAATTTCCAGAAGCCCGCGTTCCGGGCGAGCGTCGCGGGAGCGCTCACCGGGGCGATCGACAGCTGGTTCGCGACCGGTGGCCTCGCCCGCGTCGCGGGGTAGCCTGGCCCGATGCCCGGGACATGCGGGGGCTGCGGGTCGGGCTGCGCGGAATGCGTGCCAATCCGGCCCGCGCGGGGTATAGAAGACGCCCCATGAGCCGCAAACCACTCACCGCCGGCGAGCGGCTGGGCAACGCCGCCCGCCCGCAGGCCGCCGCCTCCGCCCGCGCCAAACCGGGCTCGCCCAACGGCAACGCCAAGAACGGGGGCGGGGCCAAGAACGGGGGCGGGGCGAAGGACGGGGGCGGTGCCAAGCCGGCACCGCGCCGCCGGCGCGGCTTCTGGCGCACGCTCGCCCGCGTGGTGCTGTTCACCGCCCTCGCCGGTACCGCGGTGGTGGTGGGGCTGTTCGTGCACTACAGCGCCGGTCTGCCCAGCATCCGCGGCCTCAAGCACTACCAGCCGCCGGCGCTGAGCCAGGTCTATGCCGACAATTTCGCCCTGGTCTCGGAACTGGCGACCCAGCGGCGGCTGTTCGTGCCCTATGCGCAGATCCCCGCGGTGGTGCGCAACGCCTTCCTTTCCGCCGAGGACCGGTATTTCTGGGTCGAGCCGGGGATCAACCCGCTCGCCATCATCCGCGCCGCCTTCACCGACATCCGCCTGCTCGCCGAGGGCAAGCGGCCGATCGGCGCCTCCACCATCACCCAGCAGCTCGCCCGCGACATGCTGCTCAACGACCAGTTGACCCTCGCCCGCAAGATCCGCGAGGCGATCCTCGCGGTGCGCATCAACCACGCGCTGAGCCGCCAGCGGGTGCTCGAACTCTACCTCAACCAGATCTACCTCGGCGAACAGTCCTACGGTATCGGCGCGGCGGCGCAGGCCTATTTCGCCAAACCGCTCGACCGACTCGACCTCGCCGAGGCGGCGACGCTCGCCGCCCTGCCCAAGGCGCCTTCCTACTACGACCCGTTCCTCCACCCCGCGGCGGCGAAGGCGCGGCGGGACTGGGTGCTCGGGCGGATGGTGGCGGACGGCTACATCAGCCATGCCCAGGCCGCCGCCGCCGCCGCGGAGCCGATCATTCCCAAGGCCGCCGGCAGGCTGAAGGTGGTGCCCGGCGCGGGCTATTTCGCCGACACGGTACGCCACCAGCTGATCCGCCGCTTCGGCCTCAAGACCACCACCGAAGGCGGGCTGGTGGTGCGCACCACGCTCGACCCCCGCCTACAGGCCGCGGCGATGGCGGCGGTGCGCTGGCAACTGATGCGCTACGACCGCAATTTCGACGGCTGGCGCGGGCCGGTTGCGCGGCTCGCCAGCACCGCGCCGGCGGCCTGGCCCGGCCTGCTCGCCAAGGTGGCGGCGCCCCCGGGAATGCTGCACCACTGGAAGCTCGCGGTGGTGCTCTCGGTCACGCCCGCCGCGGCGCGCATGGGCTATCTCGCCGGCTCGAAGCCGGCGACCGGGACCATCCCTTTCGCGGACACCCATTGGGCGCGCCCGGCCCTGAAGGGGCGCGGGCTGGGGGCTTTCCCCTCTGCCATGGGCCAGGTGCTGCATCCGGGCGAGGTGGTGATGGTCACCTTCCGCCCCGCCGCCGGCAAGCTCGCGGCCCATCTCCTGCTGCGCCAGATCCCGCTGGTGCAGGGGGCGCTGGTCTCGCTCGATCCGCGCACCGGGCGGGTGCTCGCCATGGTCGGCGGCTGGAGCTACCGCCGCAGCCAGTTCAACCGGGTGATGGAGGCGCAGCGCCAGCCCGGCTCCGGCTTCAAGCCGATCGCCTATCTGACCGCGATGGAGGAGGGCATTCCGCCCGACGCGACGGTGCTCGATGCGCCCTTCGTGCTGAACCTGGGCGCCGCCGGCCAATACCGGCCCGGCGACTACGAGACCGGCTTCCTCGGCCCGGTGCCGGTCCACAAGGCGCTCGAGGATTCGCTCAATCTGGCGACGCTGCATCTGGCCCGCCAGGTCGGGCTCGCCAACATCGCCAAGAACGCAGTCGCCTTCGGGCTCGTCAAGCACATGCCGCTGCTCTATCCGGCGGTGCTCGGCGCGCTCGATACCACGGTGATCAAGATGGCCGCAGCCTACGCCAGCCTCGACGAGGGCGGGCGCAAGGTGACGCCGGTGTTGATCGACACGGTGGCCGACCGGCGCGGGCGGATCCTCTACCGCGCGCCGGACCTCTCCTGCCCCACCTGCGCCGGGCCGAAGACCGTGCCGCCAGTGCTGACCGTTTCGCGCCCGCGCATCGCCGACGCGGCAAGCACCTTCCAGGTGGTGCAGATGATGCAGGGGGTGGTGACGCGCGGCACCGGCGTGCCCGCGGGCGCCGGCTTCCACCGCGAGATCGCCGGCAAGACCGGCACCACCTCCAATTTCCACGACGCCTGGTTCAACGGGTTCACGCCGAATCTCGTGACCATCGTCTGGGTGGGGTTCGATACGCCGCGCAATCTCGGGCCGAACCAGGCGGGAGCGGCGCTGGGGGCGCCGATCTGGAACCGCTTCATGAAGGTGGCGCTGAAGGGCACGCCGGCGCTGCCCTTCGTGCCCCCGCCCGGGATCACGCTCGCCGAAACCAGCGCCGGCGGCACACCGCCGATCCTCGAAGCGTTCAAGCCCGGGCAGGTGCCGGGCGCGGGGACGGTCGTTCCCGGTGCCGGTGCCGCGGGGCCGGTCGCCAACGCCGCCGCCCCGGCCGCGCCGGGTACCGCCGCCAGCCCGGGAGCCCCGGCGAGCGGCGGCGCGGCCGCCGCGGGCGGGATCGACTCCGGCCTCGGCGGACTGTATTGAGCGGCCCATGAACGCCGAAACCGCAGCCATCGAGCAGCAGATCCGCCAGTCGGTCGCGCTGCTCAGGAGGCATCTTTGACTGGGATGTCGCCACCACCCGCCTCGCCGAGCTGAACGCCCGCGCCGAGGACCCGAGCCTGTGGAACAACGCCGCCGAGGCCCAGGCGGTGATGCGGGAGCGCAACCGGCTCGCGACCCTGACCGGGGCCATCACCACCCTCGAAGCCGAACTCTCCGACACGCTCGAACTGGTGGAACTCGCCGAGGCCGAGGGAGACGCGGCGATGGTCGCCGACGGCATGGCGACGCTGCAGCGGCTGGCCGAGGAAGCGCACCGGCGCGAGATCGAGAGCCTGCTCTCCGGCGAGGCCGACGGCAACGACGCCTATCTCGAGGTCAATGCCGGGGCCGGCGGGACCGAGGCGCAGGATTGGGCGGAGATGCTCCTGCGCATGTACATGCGCTGGGCCGAGGCGCACGGCTACAAGGTGAGCCTGATCGAACAGAGCGAGGGCGAGCAGGCCGGCATCAAATCCGCGACCATCCAGGTCTCGGGGGCCAACGCCTATGGCTGGCTCAAGACCGAGGGGGGCGTGCACCGGCTGGTGCGGATCAGCCCGTTCGACGCCAACGCCCGCCGGCAGACCAGTTTCGCCAGCGTCTGGGTCTATCCGGTGGTCGATGAATCGATCGACATCGAGATCCGCGACGCCGACCTCAAGGTCGATACCTATCGCGCTTCCGGCGCCGGCGGGCAGCACGTCAACAAGACCGAGAGCGCGATCCGCATCACCCACATCCCCTCGGGCATCGTCGTCGCCTGCCAGACCGACCGCAGCCAGCACCGCAACCGGGCGACCGCGATGGCCATGCTGAAGGCCAGGCTCTACGAGGCGGAATTGCAGAAGCGCGAGGCGCAGGCGGCGGCGACGGAGAGCCAGAAGACCGACATCGGCTGGGGCCACCAGATCCGCAGCTACGTGCTCGCGCCCTATCAGCTGGTGAAGGATCTGCGCAGCGGCTACGAGACCGGCAACCCCGCCGCCGTGCTCGACGGCGGGCTCGACCCGTTCCTTGCCGCCTCGCTCGCCGCGCGCGTCGGCGCGGTGCGCAGCGAGGCATCGGCGGCGGCACGCTGACCTAACGCGCGTGGCGCCCGCCGAGGCGGTGGCGCTTGAGCAGATGGCGCAACTGGTCGTAGCCGAGGCCGAGGCGCAGGGCGGCGGCACGGCGGTTGTAGCGGGCCGCGACCAGCGCCTGGCGCAGCAGATCGGCCTCGAAGGCAGCCACCGCGGCGGAGAAATCGCCGCCGTCGGACGTCCCGCCGCCGGCTGGTGGGGTGCTGGCTGGTGGGGTGCTGGCGGGCGCGGTGCCGGCCGGTGCGGCGCGGGCGGGGAACGGGTCGAGGCGGATGACGCGCAGCGGCCGCTCGGGTGTCTCGTCGCGGGCGAGGCTGCGTTCCACCACATTGCGCAACTCGCGCACATTGCCCGGCCAGGGGTGGGATTCGAGCACCGCCAGCGCCTGCGGCGCGAAGCCCGCGAAATAGGGCCGGCCGAGCTCGGCGGCCATGCGGGCGGCGAAATGCTCGGCGAGCAGCCGCACATCCCCCTCGCGGTTGCGCAAGGGGGGGATGGCGATGACGTCGAAGGCGAGGCGGTCGAGCAGATCGGCGCGGAAGCGGCCCGCCGCCGCGAGCGCGGGCAGATCCGCGTTGGTCGCGGCGAGCACGCGGACATCGACGCTGAGCGGGAGGCTGCTGCCGAGCCGCTCGAAGCTGCCGTATTCGATCACCCGCAAAAGCCGCTCCTGCACCGCGGCGGGGGCGAGGGCGATCTCGTCGAGGAACAGCGTGCCCCCGTCGGCGGCCTCGAAGCGTCCGGCGCGGCGGCGCAGCGCGCCGGTGAAGGCGCCCGCCTCGTGGCCGAAGAGTTCGGCCTCGAGCAGCGATTCGCCGAGCGCGGCGCAGTTGAGCTTGAGGAACGGCCGTTCCCAGCGGGGGGAGAGCAGGGCGAGGCGGCTCGCCACCAGTTCCTTGCCGGTTCCCCGCTCGCCCAGGATCAGCACCGGGCGGGCGAGCGGCGCGAGGCGGGAGACCTCGGCCAGCATGGCGCGAAAGGTGGGGGCCTCGCCGAGCAGCGGCGACGCGGGATCGGGCATCGGCATATTTTACCGAATATCGGCGCATTTTTCCAAAGATTCTCGCGGAGGGCGGAGCGGGGCAGGGATGAAGCTCGGGATTTCAATCGGCTGGGCGCGCGCCGCAGATTGGCACGGCGGATGCAGAGCCAGGGCGGACACGCCAACGACGGAGCACCCGGCCATGGGCATCTTCTCCCGCCTCACCGACATCGTGAACTCCAACCTCAACGCGCTGCTCGCCCGCGCCGAGGACCCGGAGAAGATCATCCGCCTCATCATCCAGGAGATGGAGGAGACGCTGGTCGAGGTGCGCTCGGGTGCAGTGCGCGCCATCGCCGAGCGCAAGGAACTCGAACGCCGCGCCGCCTCGCTCCGGCGCGAACAGGAGGAATGGGAGCGCAAGGCGGAACTCGCGCTGACCCGTGGGCGGGAGGATCTCGCCAAGGGGGCGCTGCTCGCCCGCGCGCGGATCGGCGAGGCGCTGGCCGCGACCGAGGCGCAGCTTGCCCACGTCAGCGAGGCGCTGGCGCTGCAGGGCGAGGATATCGCCAAGCTCCAGGCCAAGCTGGCCGACGCCAAGGCGCGCGAGCGCGGGCTGATCGCCCGCCACAAGAGCGCCGCGACCCGGCTCAAGGTGCGCGCCAAGCTGTACGACGAGCGCATCACCGACGCTTTCGCCCGTTTCGAGGCGGTGGAGCGCGCGCTCGACCAGGCCGAGGGCAAGCTCGAGGCCTTCGACCTCGGTCGGGGCAAGTCGCTCGCCGAGGAGTTCGCCGACCTCGACGCCGAGAGTGCGGTTGCCGAGGAGCTCGCGCGGCTGAAGGAGCGGCTAGGCAACCGTCTCCCCCCCAGCCCGGCGCCGGCCAAGGGCTGAGCCGATGATGTTCGGCATCGGCCTGCTCGTGCTCGGTGCCATCCTGCTGCTGGTGGTGGCGCCGATCTGGATCGTCGCTCACTACCTCTCGCGCTGGCGCGCCGCGCGCGGGCTCTCGCGCGAGGACGAGCGGCGGATGGCGGAAATGTGGGAGGCTGCGCGGCGGATGGAGGAGCGGGTCACGACGCTCGAACGCATCCTCGACGCCGAGGCGCCGGGCTGGCGCGCGCGACGGGAAGCGTGAGGAGACGATCATGAACGGGGAGAGGTTCCACCTGCACCGCGACGCCGAGCGGCGCTGGATCGCCGGAGTCTGTGCCGGACTCGCCGATTATTTCGACCTGCCGGTGGGATTGGTGCGGATCGGCGCGGTGCTCGGCGGGCTGGTGTTTCCGCTGCCCACGCTGGCGGGCTACGTGGTGCTCGCGCTGGCGCTGCCGCTGGAGGTGCGGCCCTTCGCCGACCCCGCCGAGGAGCGCTTCCACCGCGGGCTGGCCACCGCGCCGGCCGATACGCTCTCCGAACTCGGCGGGCGCTTCGCAGCGATCGATCGGCGCATCGCGCGGATGGAGGCGCTCGTCGCCTCGCGCGACTACGAACTCCACCGCGGCTTCCGCGATCTCGGGGGCTGAGCGATGCCGGTCGTCCCGCTCGCGCTGAACCTGCTCTGGATCGCGCTCGGCGGCCTGGTGATGGCGGCGGGGTGGGTGATCGCGGGGGTGGTGATGGCGCTCTCCATCGTGGGGCTGCCCTGGGCGCGCTCGGCCTTCACCATCGCTGGCTTCACCCTGCTGCCCTTCGGCCACCGCGTGGTCCGGCGCGCGGAGATCACCGGGCGGCGCGGGCTCGGCTCCGGTGCTCTCGGCACCCTCGGCAATCTGATCTGGCTCGTGGTCGCCGGATGGTGGCTGGCGTTCGGCCACCTCGTCGCCGCCGTGCTCTGCGCGGCGACCATCATCGGCATCCCCTTCGCCTGGGCCCACCTCAAGCTCGCCAGGCTCGCACTCTGGCCGGTGGGGCGAACCATCGCGGCGTATCGCTGAGCGTCCGGGCAGCGCCTCGGCCAGCCCGCTCGAACTTACGACGGCGGCTCAAGAAATCCTTCACGCCGGAAGCCGAGCCAGCGGCCGTTGCCGATGATGACGTGGTCCTCGAGCCGCACCGCGACCGCGCCGAGCGCCTCGCCGACCAGCTTCGTCATGCGCAGATCGTCCGCCGAGGGCGAGGGATCGCCGCTCGGATGGTTGTGGACCAGGATCACGGCGGAGGCCTCCAATTCGAGCGCGCGGCGGGCGACCTCGCGGGGATAGACTGGCGTGTGATCCACGGTGCCGCGCGCCTGCGCCTCGTCGGCGAGCAGGCGATGCTGGGCATCGAGGAACAACACCCGGAACTGTTCGATCTTCTCGCGCGCAAGCGCGGCGTTGAGATAGTCGATCAGCCGCTCCCCATTGTCGAGCAGCGGGGTGCGCACAACCCGGGCGCGGGCCAGCCGCAGGGCGGCGCCGTGCAGGAGCTTGATCGCGGCAAGGCTGTGGATGCCCATGCCGGGCACACTGCGCAACTCCACCTCGGGGGCGGCGAGGGCGGCGGCGAAACCGCCGAAGCGGGCGGCGAGCGCGCGGGAGAGATCATGCGCGCCGCGTGGGTTCACATGGTCGAGCAGGCTCTCGATCAGCGCGGTGTCCGAAAGCGTCTCGGGCTCGCGACGCGACATCACCTCCGCGATCGCGGCGTCGACCGCGGGCGAGATGCGCCCCGCCGCCGCCTCGTCGAACTCCCGCCGTGGCGCGGGTTCGGCGAAGCCGGCGGCAGGCTGGTCGTGGCACGGCAGGCGGGCGAGAACCGCGGCCATCTCTGCCTCCACCCGGGCGCGGAAGCGGCGCCAGGGGCCGGTATCGGGCATGGTGCGCTGGCCGACGGGGACCAGGCGCAGCCAGTGCGCGCCGACGGGAAGCCCCGGAGCCCGGGTCACGCTCACCCACTCCGCGCCGAAACGGACCAGAAGTTCGCGCTTGAGCGCCGCGGCGGCGGCTTCCGCCACGACGCCTTCGGGCAGAATCGCGGGCGTCAACGCGGCGAAGGCGCGGAAGCTGCCGGGCGCGCTGTCCGGGTCAGGCGCGGCCTCGTGGTTCGGCGGGCCGAGCCAGGACGCGAGCAGCCGGCGCCAGACCCGTTCAGGCATCGTCGGCTGGCGCCTCGGGTCGTGGCCGGGCCTTGAGGCTGACCCAGCGCTCCCGCCCCAGGATCACGGTATCGTGGAGCACGAGGGAGAGCATCTCTGCCGCACGGTCGAGCCGCGCGGTCAGCGCGAGATCGGCGGCGGCGGCCGACGGCTGCTCGGCCTCGGCGGCGCGCAGCAGGAAGAGCGCGCTCGCGTGCAGCGCCAGCGCGCGCTTGAGGATCCGGCGGACGGCGAGCGCCGGGTCGGGCTGTTCCTCCTGCGCCTCATCGGCAAGCAACTGGTTGCGGTTGTTGAGAAAGAGCACCCGGGTGCGGGCCCGGTCGGGGCGGGCGAGGACGCTGTCGAGATAGGCGCCGAGCCGCGCCCAGCTGTTCAGCACCGGGCGGTCCCGCGCCTCCGGCAGGCCGAGGCGGGCGGCAGCGATGCGCACCAGGCCGAGCGGGGCGGCGGCGCGCGCATCGAGCCCCGGGTAGGCGGCGAGACCGGCGGGCGCTGCCTCCAGCACGCCGGCGAGGCTGCCGAACCGGTTGATCAGCCCCTTGGCGAGCGGCTTGGTGTCGCGGCGGGGGATGCCGAGGAAGAGCAGCATTTCGAGGATCTCATAGTCGGCGAGCGAATCGGCGCCGTGGGCGAGGAGGCGGGCACGCATCCGGCCGCGATGACCCTCCGGCCCCGTGCTGGTGAAAGGAGGCTGCGCCTCCACAAGCGCGGCGGAGGATTGGGCGGGATGAACCCGGCTTTCGATGCCCGTAAGCGAGGAGTGGTCTTCAGAAAAGCCCGACATGGTGGTGTCATGCCCCAGATGACACAACCTAACGTATATTAACCAGAGGTTACTTGCAATAAGGAGGTGAGTTTCATCCCCCGTCGTCCCGCCGACGCGATGGCTGAATTCAGTTCACCCGTGGTGCGGAGAGGCTCTTCAGATAGGCGATCACGTCTTCCCGGCGCAGCGGATCGGGCAGCGCCATCGGCATCTCCGCCCCTTTGAGGTAGCGCTCCGGCCCGGCGAGCCAGCGGGAGAGCCGGGCCGCGTTCCAGGTGAAGCCGGCGTGCGCCAGCGCGGGGGAGTAGGGATAGCCGGGAACCGACCCGGCGCGGCGGCCGTAGACGGTGGCAAGCGGCGGGCCCATCTTCGCGCGCGCGAGCCCATGGCAGGCGCTGCACACCTCGGCGAAGACCTTGCGCCCGGCAGAGGCGCTCGGTGGGCGGGACTCGAAGCGGGTGAGCGGTTTCGCTCCCTTCGGCTTGCGTGAAAGAAAGAAGGTGTAGGAAAGCGTGATGCGGCGGACGTCGCGGGCGTTGTGATCCTGCAGCATGCGCGGATCGACGAAGAAATCGACCGGCATCTCCGCGCTCTGGTGCGGGCCGAGCTTCTCCTCGGTGAAGCAGAAGCACTGGATCTTCTTGAAGTAGAGCCCGACGCGATTGGGAGAGACATTGAAGGTGGCGTGCCCGACCAGTGTCTTGTCCGACAGGTTCTCGGCATGGAAGAAAACCAGCCGCTCCTGCCCCGGGCGCAGCGTGACGGCGTGCTGGACCGGGGCGAAGCGCCAGGGAAGGTCGGGGGCGACGTTGGTATCGAAGGTGACGGTGATGCGCGGGCCTGCGACCTGCGGCTTCACCGTATCGGCGGCGACCCGCCCGGTGGTGCCGAGCGCGCCAGTGACCGAGCAGAACAGCCGGTAGAGGGTGACGGAGTAGGAGACCAGCGTCGTCATCCCCGCGAGCACCAGCAGCAGCGCCGCCAGGGTGCCGAATTTGCCGAGCCTACTTCCCGCCATTCCCAACCCTCCGCCGCCTATCCATCTACGCGTTCGGCCCGCGCGGGCAAGGGGGCCGCGGGAGGCTCACTGCGCGGACGGGGCGAGTGCTGCTTCCATCTCCGCCCATTCGCGCTTGGAAAGCCCGCTCGATTCCGGGCTCACCGCCTCGCCGGCCAGACGCCGGCGCAGCACCGCGAGCATCGGCGCGGAGAAGGAGGCGGCGTGGAGACGATAGTCGCGGAAGGCGCGGGCGGCCATCGGAACCCAGGCCTCGACGATGCGCATCATCACTTCTGCGTAGGCGCGGATTTCGTACTGCGCGTGCGGGTCGGCGCGCAGGGCGAGGAAATGGAAGAGGTTGTGCAGGTCGCACTTCCAATACCACTGGGTATAGGTGTTCAGCGTGAGGTTCATGCGCGCGAGTTCGCGGGCGACGGCAGGGCGGGCGGGGTCGCGTACCTTCCCTTCCTCGTCCTCGTTCAAGAGTTCGAGATAATGGGCGTGGCAGCGGCTGGCGTCCTCGGCCAACAGCGCCATCACCTGGTTGGCCTGGGCCGCCGAGAGCGGTTCGCCGCGCCCTTGGCGGTTGGCGGCGGACTGGACCGCGAGCTGTTCGGGGGCGGGGATGTAGAACTCACGGTCGAGCACCGAGTAGCGGGCAGAATATTCATTGACGTTGGCGGTGCGGTGGCGGATCCACTGGCGGGCGACGAAGATCGGCAGTTTGACGTGGAACTTCATCTCGCACATCTCGAACGGGGTGGAGTGGCGATGGCGCATGAGGTAGCGGATCAGCCCCTCGTCCTCCGATACCCGCCGCGTGCCACGCCCGTAGGAGACGCGGGCCGCCTGCACGATGGCGTTATCGTCGCCCATATAGTCGATGACGCGGACGAAGCCGTGGTCGAGCACCGGTTGGGGGGTGAACAGCAATGCTTCGAGTGCCGGAACCGAGGGGCGCAGGCTGGCATGGGTCGCGGCGCGCAGGGTGGCGATCTCGTCGGCTTCGGTCTGGTTGCGGTCCATCGCGTTTTCCCTTCCCTCGGCGCTGGCGGCTCCCTATATTCCACAGGCTGGCTTGCCGGCTATGGCGATAAACGGTGCGTGGAATAAGCGTTGTGGACCCGGGGGCAGTACCCGGCGCCTCCACCAGGTTCCGCCCCGCTCCCGGTTCGCCGGGCGCGGCGCGGCAGACGGGGGCGAAACAGGCTCGACACGCGTGGTAAAGACCCATCTTTCGCCCGGCATGGTTCCGCCGTCATCGGGCCATATCACAAGTGCCAACGACAACATGGCGCTCGCTGCCGCTGCATAAGCGGTAAGCGCGGTTCGGGGGGCACCGGGCAACAGAAGCCCCCCACTCTATGTTTGGCGCGCCGCCGCCCTGATCCAGCCCCGCGCGCGGCAAACCCGTTCCGCGCGCCCTTTGCCACAACCGTCCGCCCGCGCTAATGCTGCCCGGGAGAGGATGGCATGGAAGACGACGAGACCCCACCAGCGGAAAGCCTGCTTCCCTACGACAGTTGGACCGAGGAGGCGCTGCGCCTCGTCGTCGTGCGCGCGCTCGCCCATGTCGCGGCCGAAGGATTGCCCGGGGATCATCACTTCTACATCACCTTCCGCACCGACCACCCGGGCGTTACCATGCCCGGGCGCCTGCGCATCCAGTATCCGCAGGAAATGACCATCGTCCTCCAGCATCAGTTCCGCGACCTGGTGGTGGACGAGGGATCGGGCGGCTTCACGGTGGGGCTGAGTTTCGGCGGCGTGCCGGCGACCCTTTCGGTGCCCTTCGCCGCGGTGACCGCCTTCGCCGATCCCGCCATCCGCTTCGGGCTACGCTTCACCGCTCCCGACTCCGAGGCGCCCAAATCCGCGGCGGCCGCAGCCGAGCCCGCCGGCCCGACGGCCGCTGATGCGATGCCGGAGGCGCCGCAGGTGGTCAGCCTCGAAGCCTTCCGCCGCCGCACCCCGCCCAAGCCATAGGCCGCGGCTCGCGCCGTATCCGTGAGGAGGCAGCCATGAATGCACCGATGACACGCCGCGATGAGTTTCTCTACTCGCCGATGTTCCCGCTCGCCCCCGACCCCGAGACCCCGTGGCGTCGCGTGGAGACCGCCCCCGTCGCACGCATCGAATGCGCCGGGCGCGGCCTGCTGCGGGTGCCGGCAGAGGCGCTGACGAACCTCGCCTTCGAGGCGTTCCGCGACGTCTCCCACCTGCTGCGCCCGACCCACCTCGCCCAGTTGCGCGCGATCCTCGACGATCCCGAGGCGTCCGACAACGACCGCTTCGTGGCGCTCGATTTCCTGCGCAACGCCAACATCGCCGCCGGCGGCGTGCTGCCGATGTGCCAGGATACCGGCACCGCCATCGTCTTCGGCAAGAAGGGCCAGCGCGTCTGGGTGGAGGGGGACGAGGAAGAGGCGCTCGCGCGCGGCGTGTTTCGTACCTTCACCGAATGCAATCTGCGCTATTCGCAGATGGCGCCGCTTTCGATGTTCGAGGAGGTCAACACCGGCAACAACCTCCCCGTCCAGTTCGACATCCTCGCCGCCCCCGGCGAGCACCATGCCGAGGAGTTCCATTTCCTCTTCATCGCCAAGGGCGGCGGCTCGGCCAACAAGAGTTTTCTTTTCCAGGAGACCCGCGCGCTGCTCGCTCCGGAAAAGCTGCTCGCCTTCCTCGAGACCAAGGCAAGGACGCTCGGCACCAGCGCCTGCCCGCCCTACCATCTCGCCATCGTCATTGGCGGCACCAGCGCGGAAGCGACGCTCAAGACCGTGAAGCTCGCCTCCTGCCACTATCTCGACACTCTGCCCGATGCCGGCGATCGCGCCGGCCACGCCTTCCGTGACCGGGCGATGGAGGCGGAGGTATTGGCGATGACGCGCCGCCTGGGCATCGGTGCGCAGTTCGGCGGCAAGTATTTCTGCCATGACGTGCGCGTCATCCGCCTGCCCCGCCACGGTGCCAGCCTGCCCGTCGGTATCGGCGTTTCCTGCAGTGCGGACCGGCAGATTCTTGGCAAGGTCACGGCCGAAGGGGTATTTCTCGAGCAGCTCGAACATGACCCCGCCCGCTTTCTGCCCGAGACGACGGACGAGCATCTCGGCGCCGAGGCGGTCGCGGTCGATCTCGACCGGCCGATGGCGGAGATCCTGCGCGCGCTTTCCGCCCATCCGATCAGGACCAGGCTCGCGCTCACCGGCACCCTGGTGGTGGCGCGCGACATCGCCCACGCCAAGATCAAGGAACGGCTCGATCGCGGCGAGCCGATGCCGCAATATCTGCGCGACCACCCGGTCTATTACGCCGGACCCGCCAAGACCCCGGCCGGCTACGCCACGGGCAGCTTCGGCCCCACCACCGCGGGGCGCATGGACAGCTATGTGGACGAGTTCCAGAAGGCCGGCGGGTCGATGGTGATGCTCGCCAAGGGCAACCGCTCGCGCGCCGTGCGCGAGGCCTGCAAGACCTACGGCGGGTTCTATCTCGGCTCCATCGGCGGGCCCGCGGCACGTCTCGCACAGGACTGCATCCGCTCCGTCGAAGTGCTGGAATATCCCGAACTCGGGATGGAGGCGGTCTGGCGCATCCGGGTCGAGAATTTCCCCGCCTTCATCGTCATCGACGACAAAGGCAATGACTTCTTTGCGGATCTGACCTGATGCGCTTCACCGTCGATCGGCTAGACCATGTCGTTCTCACCTGCGCCGACCTCGAACTTTCCGCCGCCTGGTACCAGCGCGTGCTGGGCATGGAGCGCGAGGAGTTCGGTGTCGACCGGCGCACCGCGCTGCGCTTCGGCGGGCAGAAGCTTAATCTCCACCCTGCCGAGGCGCCGCTTCCACCCCACGCTCGCCGCCCCGCGCCGGGCAGCGGCGATCTCTGCTTCGTCACCGCCGTTCGCCCCGAAGATGTGATCGCCCATCTCCACACGCTCGGGGTGGCGGTGGAACTCGGCCCCGTGGCCCGCACCGGCGCGCTCGGTGCGATGGTCTCGGTCTATTGCCGCGACCCGGACGGAAACCTGGTGGAAATCGCGTCTTATCTCGCGGAATAACCGCGACATGAAACAAAGGGCGAAAACCATTTGCTTCTTTTTTTCAAAAGAGAAGCGCTTTCTGAAGGATGTTCTTTCTTGAAAGAAAGAGCCAAAGAACTTTTATCGGATTTTCCTGGCAGGGATTCGGGCAATGCGCGCATGGGCCTGGTTGCGTGGGTGCTGTTTCTTGCTGCCATTCCGCTGGCCAACTGGATGATCGGCCACGTCGGCACCGTGTGCGTGCCCCGTGGGCCGTGCCTGGTGCCGGTGGCGCCGGGGTTGATGGCGCCTTCGGGGGTGATGACGGTGGGCATCGCGCTGGTCCTGCGCGACATGGTGCAACGCTGCCTGGGCGCCGGCTACAGTGTCGTGGCGATCCTGACCGGCGCGGCGCTTTCGGTGCTGGTCGCGCCGGCGGCACTCGCCTTCGCTTCCGCGAGCGCCTTCCTGCTCAGCGAGGGCGCCGATTTCGCCGTCTATTCGCCGCTGCAACGGCGGCACCTGACCGCTGCCGTCCTCGCCTCCGCCGCGCTCGGCATCCTCGTCGATTCCGTGGTGTTCCTGCATCTTGCTTTTGGCAGCCTCGCTTTTTTGCCGGGCCAGGTGGTCGGCAAGATGTGGTCGGTCGCGGTGAGCCTGCCGCTGATCCGGCTGATGCGGCGGGTCGTCCCGGCCTGATGGAGCTTGCGGAGTTCGACTTCGACCTGCCGCCCGAGCGTATCGCGGCGGAACCAGCCCGCCCGCGCGACGCGGCGCGGCTTCTGTACGTGCGCCGCGCGAGCATGGAGGATCGCATCGTGCGCGATCTGCCCGTCCTGCTGCGCCCAGGAGACCTGCTCGTCGCCAACGATACACGGGTGATCCCCGCCCGGCTCGCGGCCCGGCGGGGTTCGGCGCGGATCGGGCTCACCCTCGACCGCCCGCTCGCCGACGGCACCTGGCGAGCCCTCGCGCGTAACGCACGGCGGCTGCGGGTCGGTGAGATGCTGGAGATCTCGGGGGCGGCGGGATTCGCCGCACGCATCGAGGAGAAGGATGCCGACGGGATGCTGACACTGCGCTTCGACCGCGAGGGTGCAGCCTTCGCGCAAGCACTCGAAGCCGCCGGCGCTCTCGCGCTGCCCCCCTACATCCCCCGCCCCACCGGCCCCACGGCGGCGGACGCACACGACTATCAGACCATCTTCGCGCACCACCCGGGCGCGGTCGCGGCGCCGACGGCGGGGCTGCATTTCACGCCCGCGCTGCTCGACGCCCTCGCCGCCCGCGGGATCGGGCGTGCCAGCGTCACCCTGCACGTCGGCGCAGGCACGTTTCTGCCGGTGCGCACCGCCGAGATCGAACGCCATCACGTCCATCCCGAGCGCGGCGCCATCACCGCGGAGGCGGCGGCGGCGATGAACCGGGCGCGCGCCGCCGGAGGGCGGATCGTCGCCGTGGGCACCACGGCCCTGCGGCTGATCGAGAGCGCGGCGGACGCGACAGGCTCGATCGCGCCCTTCGCGGGAGAGACCGGTCTCTACATCCACCCCGGCTACCGATTCCGTGCCGCCGATGTCCTGCTGACCAATTTCCACCTGCCACGCTCGAGTCTTTTCATTCTCGCCGCGGCCTTCGCCGGGCTCGAGCGGATCCGCGCGGCCTATGCGCACGCCATCGCCGCCGGATATCGCTTCTATTCCTACGGAGATGCGACGCTGCTCGAGCGCGCGTCGTGAACTTCGAGTTCACGATCGGGGGCACCGATGGCGGGGCACGGGCGGGACGATTGGCCAGCGCGCACGGCGTAGTGGAAACGCCGGTCTTCATGCCGGTCGGCACCCAGGCGAGCGTGAAGGCGATGACCGCGGATTCAGTGCGCGCGACGGGCGCCACCATCGTGCTCGCCAACACCTACCATCTCATGCTCCGCCCCGGCGCGGAGCGCGTCGCGGCGTTGGGCGGGCTGCATCGCTTCATGGACTGGCCGGGGCCGATCCTCACCGATTCGGGCGGCTTCCAGGTGATGTCGCTCTCCGGGCTGCGCACGCTCGATGCCGAGGGCGTCACTTTCCGCTCCCACCTCGACGGCGCGCGCCATCGGCTGACCCCCGAGCGGGCGATGGATATCCAGCGTCTTCTGGATGCCACCATCACCATGCAACTCGACGAGTGCCCGCGCTTCGGCGTGAGCGAAACGGACGCGGAAGCGTCGATGGCGCTTTCCGCCGCCTGGGCCGCGCGCTCGCGGGGGGCGTTCCATCCGCGCCCGGGATACGGGCTGTTCGGGATCGTCCAGGGTAGCGTGTTTCCGGCGTTGCGCGAACGCTCCTCGCGCACGCTCGTCGATCTCGGGTTCGACGGCTACGCGATCGGTGGCCTCGCGGTCGGTGAAGGCCAGGAAACGATGTTTTCGGTGCTCGATCACTCGGTGCGGTTCCTGCCGGAGGACCGGCCGCGTTATCTGATGGGCGTGGGAACGCCTGGGGATCTGCTCGGCGGCATCGCGCGCGGGATCGACATGTTCGATTGCGTGATGCCGACGCGGGCAGGGCGCACCGCGCGGGCATTCACCTCCGAAGGCGTGCGCAACCTGCGCAACGCGCGCTATGCCGAGGATGCACGCCCGCTCGACCCGACCTGCGACTGCCCGGCCTGCACCCGCCATGCGCGGGCCTATCTGCACCACCTCTTCCGCGCCGGAGAGATGCTGGGGCCGATGCTGCTCACCTGGCACAATCTGCGCTATTATCGGCAGCTGATGGCGCGGATGCGGGAGGCGATCCTCGCCGGCCGCTTCGCCGAAGACGCGGGCTCGGTCCGCGCAGGGTGGCTGGCGGCCAAGGAGGGGCAATGAGCGAAGAGTTGACGCAGCTTGGCCACCCGGCCGCCATTCCGGCACGGCCCGCAGACGCGGTGCTCGAACGGGTGCCCAATCCGCACCCCTCCTTGCGTTATCTGGTGCGCTTCACCGCGCCCGAGTTCACCTCGCTCTGCCCGGTCACCGGCCAGCCCGACTTCGCCCATCTCGTGCTCGACTATGTTCCCGACGGGTGGCTCGTGGAGAGCAAATCCCTCAAGCTCTATCTGCAGAGTTTCCGCAACCACGGAGCCTTCCACGAGGCCTGCACGCTGGAGATCGCGGCCACGCTCATGGCGCGCCTGGCACCGCACTGGTTGCGTATCGGCGGCTATTGGTACCCGCGCGGGGGCATGCCGATCGATGTCTTCTGGCACTCCGGCCGCCCGCCCGAGGCGGTTTGGATCCCACCCCAGGAGGTCGCACCCTACCGTGGACGCGGCTGAAACCCTCGCGCCGGAAATCCGCAACAAGGCGCTGGCGCTGGGCTTCGCCGCGGTGGGCTTCGCGCCCGCCGAACTGGGCGCAGAAAGCAGGGAACGGCTGCAGGAGTTTCTCGCGGCCGGCTGGCACGGCGAGATGGGCTGGATGGAGAGCCGCGCCGAGCAGCGGGCGGTGCCGCGCGCGCTGTGGGCGGCCGCGAAAAGCATCATCGTGGTCGGCCTCTCCTACCTGCCGGAGGGAGACCCGCTGGCCGGCCTCGCCCGCCGGGATGCCGGCAACCTCTCGGTCTATGCGCGCGGGCGCGACTATCACGACATCCTCAAAGGCAAGCTTAAACATCTCGCACAATTCGTGATTTCGCGTGCAGGCGGGGAGGTGAAGGTGTTCGTCGACACCGCGCCGGTGATGGAGAAGCCGCTCGCCGGGCGCGCCGGTCTGGGCTGGATCGGCAAGCACACGAACCTGGTCTCCCGCCAGCACGGCTCGTGGCTGTTCCTTGGCGAGATCTACACCACGCTCGCCCTGCCAACCGCCGCGCCGACCAGCGACCATTGCGGAAGTTGCCGCCGGTGCCTCGAGATCTGCCCGACACAGGCGTTCCCCGCCCCGTACCGGCTCGACGCGCGACGCTGCATCTCCTACCTCACCATCGAGCATCGCGGCCCGATCCCCCACGAGTTGCGCCCGCTCCTGGGCAACCGCATCTATGGCTGCGACGATTGCCTCGCGGTATGCCCGTGGAACCGCTTCGCGCAGGTCGCGGCCGCTGGGGGGTTGCACGCGCGCGCGGATCTCACGGAACCCCTGCTCGGCGAACTCGCAGGGCTGGGCGAGGCGGGATTTCGCCGCCGCTTCGCGGGATCACCGATCAAGCGCATCGGCTGGCGAAGGTTCCTGCGCAACGTTCTCGTCGCCATCGGCAACTCCGCGGACCCGAGCCTCGTCGGCGCCGCGCGGGCACATTGCGGGGATGGCGACGCCGTCGTCGCCGAGGCCGCCGCCTGGGCGGTGGCGCGGTTGGCCGGGGGCGAGGCCGTATGAGCACCAGCCGCATCGAGCGCGATTCGCTCGGCGCGATCGAGATTCCGGCCGATCGTCTCTGGGGGCCACACACGGAGCGGGCGCGGCGGCTCTTTCGCATCGGCAGCGAACGGTTTCCGCCGGTGCTCATCCGCGCCGCCGGGCTGCAGAAGCAGGCCGCCGCCGAAGCCAATCGCGATCTCGGCGAACTCGCGCCCACCCTTGCCGCACCCATCATCGCCGCCGCGGCCGCGATCGCCGGCTCCCGCCACGACGCGGAGTTTCCTCTCCCGGTCTGGCAGATCGGCTCGGGCACGGCGATGAACATGAACGCCAACGAGGTCATCGCCAACCTGGCCAACGCCAGCCTCGGCCAGCCGCTGGGTGCGCGCGCGCCGGTCCATCCCAACGATCACGTCAACCTTGGCCAATCCTCCAACGACAGCTTCCCGACCATGATGCACGTCGCCGCCGCCGAACTGGTGGCCCAGCGGCTGCTGCCCGCGCTCGGCACGCTGCACGCGGCCCTTTCCGCCCGTGCCGCTGCGTGGGCAGATATCGTCAAGATCGGGCGCACCCATATGATGGATGCGGTGCCGATGACGCTCGGGCAGGCCGCGGGCGCGTGGGCGCGACAGGTAGAACTCGGCATCGCGCGGGTGGAGGGCTGCCGCCCGCGGCTGCACGCGCTGGTGCAGGGCGGCACCGCGGTCGGCACCGGGCTCAACCGCCACCCTGACTTCGACCGCGTCTTCTGCGAGCGCATCTCCACGCTGACGGGACTGCCCCTCACGCCGAACCCCGACAAGTTCGAAGGCATGGGCGCGCACGACGCCTTCGTCGAACTCTCCGGCGCGCTCAACGTGCTTGCCGTCTCGTTCACCAAGATCGCCAACGATATCCGCCTGCTGGGCTCGGGCCCGCAGGCCGGGATCGGGGAATTCAACGTGCCCGCCGACGGACTTTCCTCCTCCATCATGCCGGGCAAGACCAATCCCACGCAGTGCGAGGCGCTCAGCATGGTCGCCGCGCAGGTGATGGGCAATCACGCCACCATCACCATCGCCGGGGCGCAGAGTTTTCTCGAACTCAACGTGTTCAAGCCGGTGATCGTCTACAACGCGCTGCAGTCGATCACGCTTCTCGCCGATGCCGCCGAGAGCTTCGCGGTCAACATGGTGACCCGGCTCGAGCCGTCTCGCACGCGCATCGCCGCCAACCTCGGCCGGTCGCTGATGCTGGTGACCGCACTCAGCCCCGCGATCGGCTACGACCGCGCGGTCGCCATCGCGAAGCTCGCCAGCGCCGGGGATATTCCCCTGCGCGAAGCGGCGCTGCGGACCGGCTACGTGACGGCGGAGACCTTCGACCGGCTGGTGGTGCCGGCGGCGATGCTGGGGCCGCGCAGCCGATGACCGGTCTCGTCAAGCGCAGCCTCGCGCTCTCCAAACATCGCACCTCGGTCGCGCTGGAAGCGGAATTCTGGGCCGCGCTCGTCGCCATCGCCGCTGCGCGCGGGGAGACGCTCGCCGCGCTGGTGGGCCGGATCGATGCGACACGCGCGCCCACGCGCCCGCTCGCCTCCGCCCTCAGGGTCTTCGCGCTGGCCGAGCGGCCGCGCTCATGAGGCAGGCTCGTCGATCTCCACCTCGGCGCCGAGAAAGAGCTTGGCGACGCGCGGGTCCTCGAGGATCGCCCGCGCAGTGCCGACGAGCCGGGTGCGGCCGCTCTCGAGCACGATGCCGTGGTCGGAAATTTCGAGCGCGCTCCGGGCATTCTGCTCGACCATCAGGATTGACACCCCGTGGTCGCGAAGGGCTTGCAGCGTGGCGAAGACCTCCTTGACCATCAGCGGCGAAAGGCCGATCGAGGGCTCGTCGATGAGAATGAGTTTGGGCTCGGCGATCAGCCCGCGCGCGATCTCGAGCAGCTTCTGCTGCCCGCCGGAGAGGGTGGAGGCCTGGGCGCGGGCCTTCTGGCG
>DAHWFB010000054.1 GCA_027326105.1 Acetobacteraceae bacterium | reverse complement strand
GCGGCGGCATTCGTTGCTGGCTGCTTGCCCCAGCGAAATTCGGAGCCGTCGCCCCACATCCGGTGCAGGATAACCGCCAGCTTGCGCGCGACGGCGACCCGCGCCCTGCCATGCCGCGCCGTTTGGCGACCTGCATGCCCCAGGCTCGCAGCGCCGACCATTTGGTGCCACGGGTCAGCAGCGAATACGCCGCCTCGTAGAGCGCGGTGCGGGCCAGTTCATCGCCGCATCGGCTGATGCGTCCCTGCACGGCCGTCTCACCGGACTGATATCGTCACGGCGTCAAGCCGAGATGCGCGCCCACGTCGCGCGACCGGCGGAAGCGGTCTGGCCGGTCCACTGTGGCGCGGAACGCCAGCGCGGTGAGCGGCCCCACGCCGGGCACCGTCATCAGGCGTCGGCAGGTGGGCTCGAGGCGGACCTCATCGATCACCCGCCTGGTGAGCTTCTCGACCTCGCGGGTCATCACGTCGATGACCGACAGCAGCGACTCGACCAGGCCGGTCAGCACGGCATCACCGGCGGCCAGCTCGCGCACCCGGGCCGGGAAATCCTTGCGGCTTGGTGTGCCGACCTTCAGCCCGGCCTCGCGCAGCAGCGCACGCACACCGTTCTCGATGTCGCGCCGCTTGTTCAGCACCATCCGCCGCGCCGTGAGCAGCGGCCGCCAGGAGTGGCAGGACGGGCTCTTCACATGCACCGCGCGATACCACCCGGTGCGCATGATCTGCGCGATCCCGCGGGCGTCGTTGCGGTCGGTCTTATCGGGCATCGCGCCCATCGCCGCCTTGGCCTGGCGAGCCGCGATGCAGATCGCTGCGATCCCGGCCGCCGTCAGCCCCTGATGCAGCCACGCGGTCAGCGAGCATGCCTCCAGACCAACGCGCCGCATCACCAGTCCGCTCGCCCTGAAGAACGCCACCAGCGCCTCCGGCTCGCTGGCAGCGCGCGCCTCGCGAACGATCCGCCCCGCGTCATCGACGATACAGATGGCGGTCTCTTCCAACGACACGTCCAACCCGGCAAAATACTCCACCGCTGCTCCTCCTCGATGCTTGTGGCCGATGCACACCGGACCACGCTCTCTCATCCCGAGAGGAGCAGCCACCTCGGTCACCCGGGCGAGACCCCAATCACCCCATCTGTCTCGAAACGGTTTCGGTATGATCGGGGGCTGAGCAGCCGAGGTTGATCGTGATTCATCGGGGTTGCAACACTCTCGACGAGACTGCGATGTGGACCCCGACCACCCGCCGGCAGCATAGCCGCACCGGGCTGGGCTATGGAAGCGACCTGACGGATGCCGACAGGGGAATGTACCGCGCGCGGTTTATGAGGCACTGGATTGAAGCCTGCGCTGCGAGCGCGGCTGGTGGAAGCTGATTTTGCCGAACGGCTTGCGGCGTGATGAAGCCGTGCCGCTCGATCCGCCAGGTGGTGTTGTAGGTCTCACGGAATTTGAGGAGCGCGAGACGCAGTTCCTCGATCGTCTGGAAGGTCCTGACCCACAGGAGATTTTCCTTCAGCGTGCGGATGAAGTGCTCGGCGCAGCCGTTGCCTTCGGGGGTGCGGACGAAGGCAGGCGAACTCTCAATGCCGAGGAAGCGCAGCTCGCCCTGGAAGGTGTCGGACATGGATTGCGAGCCGTGGTCGTGGCGCACGCCGAGGCCGCCGGCAACGCCCTTGGCGAAGCCGCCGAAATGTTCGCGCGCGCCCTGGCGGATCGGCTCCAGCGCCTCAAAGCGGGTCGCGTGGCGGGCGGCCTGGATGCCGACGCACTCGGCGGTGAAGTGGTCGATGGCGATGAACACCGCCGCCTAGTGTCCTGATTCCGTAGTTCCTCCGATCTGCTGGGTTCGAAGGCAGAACCGCTGTATGGCGGCGAGGATTGTATGGCGGCGAGGATATCGTCGGCAGACTTGGTCCAGCGGAAGGGCCTGGGATTGGCGTTGTGGGCGTCGATGAAGGCGTGGATATCGGTTTCCAATTGCCGGGTAGAGTTGTGTACGCCCCGCCTGATCTGCTTTTCGGTCAGCAGGGCGAAGAAGCGTTCGACCTGGTTGATCCAGGAGGCGCCGGTTGGCGTGAAGTGGACATGCCAGCGTGGGCGCTTGGCCAGCCAGTCGCGGATCGGCCTGGTCTTGTGGGTGGCATAGTTGTCCATGACCAGATGCACCTCGAGGTCGGCGGGCACGTTGGCCTCGATCTGATCGAGGAACTTGCGGAACTCGCCAGAGCGGTGCTTCGGGTAGCAGCGGCCGATCACCGCGCCGGTGGCGATGTCAAGCGCAGCGAACAACGACGTGGTGCCGTGGCGCGTATAGTCGTGGGTTCGCCGCTCCCCCTGCCCGGGCCGCATCGGCAGCACGGGCTGCGTGCGGTCCAGCGCCTGGATCTGCGACTTCTCATCAACGCACAGCACCAGCGCGCGGTCGGGCGGGCTCAGGTAGAGGCCGACGATGTCGCGCACTTTCCGACGAACAGCGGGTCGGTCGAGAGCTTGAAGGTCTCGCTGCGGTGCGGTTGCAGCCCGAAGGCGCGCCAGATGCGGTGGATGGTGGACGGCGCATAGCCGACCGCCTTGGCCATCGACCGCAGCGACCAGTGAGTGGCGCCGGGCGGTGTCGTTTCCAGCGTCCGGCGGATGGTCTCCGCGATCGCCTCGTCGCCGATCTTGCGTGGCGTGCCGGCGCGCGGTTCGTCGAGCAGCCCAGCCAACCGGTCGGAGGCAAAGCGCCGGCGCCACTTGGACACGGTGTTGGCATCCGCGCCGACTTCCGCGCAAATCGTCTTGTTCTCCATCCCCGTCGCCGCGGCCAGCACGATGCGCGCCCGCCGCGCCATCGCCTGCCCGGTCTTCCGCGCCCGCGCCAGCGATTCGAGTTCCCCCCGCTCCGCCGCGCTCAACGCGATCGCCACCGCAGGCCTGCCCATCGCGCGCTTCCCCCAATCCCTAACATGATCGTAGAAACTTCACGATCAGGATACTAGCGACCATCTCGGTCGTGAACCCGGGCGCACGGCCGCTGTCGTGCTCCGCCTTCCTGAGCCATTCACCGAGGGTCCGCCCGGTGCAGCCGATCTCGCCCGCAATCGAGACGATCGCCACCCACCTCCAGGGATGCTCACGCTCGTGATCCGGCACTACTTCGGCAAAACGAGGGGCAGCCCAGTGGCGCACGTGCGGTTCCCGGCGACGGTCCGCGGCGATGCGCGTCCTTCCCTGGAGAGACCTCATCCTACCGCCCGATTCTGCCGCAGCCGCGCCGCGCTCGCGGCGATCTGCTGCCACAGCGCCTGGCTCAGCACCTTGCGATTCGGGTAGCTCGCGGGTTCCACCGCCGGATGCAGCACCACGGTCACCCGCATCCCGGCATGCCGGCCCAGCCGCCAGAAATGGGGCAGCAGGTCCATGTCGCCATACCAGGCGAACAGCGCCCGCTGTGCCCGCCCCGCCGGCAGATAGTCCACCCGGTCGTAGACGATGGACACCGGCTGCAGCAGCGGCGGATTTTCGCCTTCCGCCACCGCCAGGAACGAGGAACGGAACGCGAGCACCCGGGCCCCGTCCGAGGTCGTGCCCTCGGGGAACAGGATCAGGTTCTGCCCGCGCGCCAGCCGCTCGCGCAGCAGTTCGAGTTCGCGTATCGTATCCGTTCCCCGCCGGCTGACGAACACCGTCCGCCCCAACCGCGCGATGGTGCGGATCCCCGGCCAGCTTCCCACCTCGCTCTTGGCGACGAAGCATGCGGTCAGCCTGCTGCCCAGCACGGGAATGTCGATCCAGGAGGAATGGTTGGAAACGAACACCACCGGCCGCCCCCGGGCCTCCGCCGGCGCCCCGATCACCCGCAGCGAAATTCCCAGCACCCGCCGCACCGCCGCCCAGTAGGTGCGGGCGACCCGCATCCAGCCGTTGCCGGGCAGCGAGATCGCGACCGCCTGGATCGGCACCGCCGCCAGGGTGACCAGGACGAATAGAACCAGCCTCCCCGCCGCCCGCGCGTGCCCTCGCTTCGGCCAGCGGCGCAGCCGCGGCGCGTCCAGCGGACCTGGCGCCAAACCCCGCCCACGCCGCAGCCGCCGCGGCCCGCTCACGGTTCCGGCCCCGGCCGATCCGCCACCCAATGCCGGCGGGCGACGACGCGCACCGGCATCATCCCCGCAGCGCCTCGATCCGCTCCCAGATCGCGCATTCGAGACAGGACCCGTCGAAACGGCGGATTTCCTGCAGGCCGGTCGGCGAGGTGACGTTGATTTCGGTGAGATAGTCCCCGATCACGTCGATGCCGACGAAGAGCAGGCCCATCTCCCGCAGGCTCGGCCCGATGCGGGCGCAGATCTCGCGGTCGCGTGCCGTCAATTCTGCCTTTTCCGGCCGCCCACCGACATGCATGTTGGCCCGCGCCTCGCCCGCCGCGGGCACGCGGTTGATCGCCCCCATCGCCTCGCCGTCGACCAGGATGATGCGCTTGTCGCCCCGCCGCACCGCCGGTTCGTAGCGCTGGATCATCAGCGGCTCGCGCGAACGGGCGAAATGCATCTCCAGCAGCGCGCCGAGATTTTCGTCGTCGGGCCGGATGCGGAACACCCCCGCGCCGCCGTTGCCGTAGAGCGGCTTGACCACGATATCACCGTGCCGGTCGCGGAAGTCGCGGATCAGCGCGCCGTCCCAGGTGATCAGGGTGGGCGGCATCAGATCGGGAAATCTGGTGACCAGGATCTTCTCGGGCGCGTTGCGCACCGAGGCGGGATCGTTCACCACCAGCGTCGCCGGGTGGATGCGCTCGAGCAGGTGGGTCGCGGTGATGTAGGCGAGGTCGAACGGCGGGTCCTGGCGCATCAGCACCACGTCCATGGTCGCGAGATCCACCCGCGCGGCCGCCCCCAGACGATGGTGCTCGCCGTTCACCCGCTGCACCGTGACCGGGCGGACCAGCGCCGAAACCCTGCCGTCCTCGAAGCCGAGGTGCGCCACCTCGTAGTACCACAGAAGATGGCCACGCTCCTGCGCTTCCAGCATCAGCGCGAAGGTCGAATCCGCGTCGATGTTGAGGGCCGCGATCGCATCCATCTGCACCGCAACCTTCAGGCTGCGCTTCATCCGCGTCTCCCTGGGCAGAGAAGGCGAGAGCGAGGGCCCCGCCCTCGCCCTTCCGCCGGGGCCTGATGCCCCGGACCCCCTACGCTATTCCGCCGCTTCGATATAGATCTCGCCGCCGTGGGTGCGGAATTCCTCGCTCATCTTCTCCATTCCGGCAAGCCGCTCGGCCTCGGCGCGCAGATCCTGGGTGATCTTCATCGAGCAGAACTTCGGCCCGCACATCGAGCAGAAATGCGCCACCTTGTGCGCCTCCTTGGGCAGCGTCTCGTCGTGGAAGGAGCGCGCGGTCTCCGGGTCGAGGCCGAGATGGAACTGGTCCTGCCAGCGGAACTCGAACCGCGCCCGGCTGATCGCGTCATCGCGCAGCCGGGCCGCCGGGTGGCCCTTGGCGAGATCGGCGGCGTGCGCCGCGATCCGGTAGGTGATCACCCCGACCCGCACATCCTCCCGGTTGGGCAGGCCGAGATGCTCCTTGGGCGTCACGTAGCAGAGCATGGCGGTGCCGAACCAGCCGATCATCGCCGCCCCGATCGCCGAGGTGATGTGGTCGTAGCCGGGCGCGATGTCGGTGGTCAGCGGGCCCAGCGTATAGAAAGGCGCCTCGCCGCACACCGCCAACTGCTTCTCCATGTTGACCTTGATCTTGTGCATCGGCACATGGCCCGGCCCCTCGATCATCACCTGGCAGCCCTTCGCCCAGGCGATCTTCGTCAGCTCCCCGAGCGTGTCCAGTTCTGCGAACTGGGCGGCGTCATTGGCATCCGCGTTCGAGCCCGGCCGCAGCCCGTCGCCGAGCGAGAAGGAAACGTCGTAGGCGCGCATGATGTCGCAGATGTCGGCGAAATGCTCGTAGAGGAAGCTCTCGCGATGGTGCGAGAGGCACCAGCGCGCCATGATCGACCCCCCACGCGAGACGATCCCGGTCACCCGCTTGGCGGTCAGCGGCACGTGAGCGAGCCGCACGCCGGCGTGGATGGTGAAATAGTCCACCCCCTGCTCGGCCTGCTCGATCAGGGTGTCGCGGAAGATCTCCCAGGTCAGCTTCTCGGGCTCGCCGCCGACCTTCTCCAGCGCCTGGTAGATCGGCACGGTGCCGATCGGCACCGGGGAATTGCGCAGGATCCAGCCCCGGATGTTGTGGATGTTGCGCCCGGTGGAGAGATCCATGACGGTGTCGGCGCCCCAGCGGATCGCCCAGACCATCTTCTCGACCTCCTCGGCCGCCCCCGAGCTGACCGCGGAATTGCCGATGTTGGCGTTGATCTTGACCAGGAAGTTGCGGCCGATGACGGTCGGTTCCAGCTCCGGGTGGTTGATGTTGGCGGGAATGATGGCGCGCCCGGCGGCGATTTCCGCGCGCACGAACTCGGGGGTGACGAATTCGGGAATGGCGGCGCCGAAATCCTCGCCATCCGCCCGCCGCTCCGCCGCTCCCGGGGCGGCCTCGGCGCGGCCGAGGTTCTCGCGGTGCGCGACATAGACCATCTCCTCGGTGATGATCCCGGCGCGGGCGAATTCCATCTGGGTCACCGGTTGCCCGGGTCGGCCGCGGCGCACCGGGTGGGCGGCGGGGCAGGCGGGCAGCAGGCGCTCGCCGGCGGCGAAGCCATTGTCGGCCGGGGCCACCGGGCGCGGCGCCACCGTGGCGAAACCGCGACCGCCGATCCAGCCCGAGCGGACGGGCGTGACGCCGGCGGCGAGATCGATTGTCTGGGAGGGGTCGGTGAAGGGGCCCGAGGTGTCATACAGGCGGAAGGGCGGCTCGTTCGCCGAAGGGTCGAGCGCCACCTCGCGGAAGGGCACGGCGATGTCCGGCCGGCCCGGCGGGCTGGTGTGGAGCTTGCGGCTGCCGCTGACCGGCCCGGTGGTGACATGGTCGGGCTGGCGGGCTTCGGGCTTCTGTTCGATGGTCATCGGGCGCCTCCTCGGGCGGGTCGGGCGGGCGGGGAGGGGCGTTGCTGTCCTGGCGATCGACCCGTCCCTACGCCGGCATGACCCGGATCAGGTTGTTCAGGGTTCCCGCGCGCCGGCCCGAAGGCCCCCGTCGGTGTCTCAGCCCCCTGCCGGGGCTCCCCTCGGAAGCGGACAGTTTTGGGCCGCGACGCGGCGCTGTCAATGCCGGGGCGCCGGGCGGCCGGCCCGCCACCCGCGCCTGGTTCAACTATTGGGCATCGCCGCCGGGGGCACCGTCAGCTCTGCGAGGAGCTTGAGGAACTTGGCGATGCTGGCGCGCATCGCGGCCTCGTTGGCGAGACGCAGCCGGATCACCCCGATCGGAGAATCGCGGAAACGGGCGATTCCGTAGGCCGTCACGGTCCGGTCGAGCAATATGGCGGCCAGTGGCGGATCGCCGACGATGTAATGGACGTGCGTGGTGACCTTCAAATCAAACCCGAAGAACGGCTGATTGACCTCCAGGATATCGGCGCTAACCACGAAGCGGCAGGCCGAACCCATGCCGAAACCGTCGCCCGCGGCGAGCAGCCCGTTGGCCGTGAGGCTTTCCGCCAAGGCCTTGCGCAGGTTGCCATTGCCGATTTCCGACATGCCCAAGAGATAGGTCGCCTGCCCGCCGGTGACTTTGGCGACGCACATGGCGCCGTGCAGGGGCTCGGGAAAATGGGCGGACGGCACCGCCCCCAGCGCCATTTCCTTGGAACCGGCGCCGGTGGCGCAGCCGGCGAGAGCGAAGATTGCGAGAAAGCCGAGACTTTGAAAGCGGCGAACCGGCATGGCGCTTTCCCTTCCCGAACGTCTATTTTGCGAGGCAGATTTCCCTTTGCGAAGCCCAACCCCGGCTAATACCCGGGCATCCATCGAGCCCCGATGCAACGCGCGGGGCAATCACCACCCTGTGGCAATATTATCGCGAAAGCAACGGGTTTCCCGCGGCCGATCGCCGCGCGCCGCTTCGCCCTCAGGCGAGATCGAGCGCCACCTCGGCGAGCGGGGAGGGGAACTCACCACGATGCGGCCGGCTGTTTCCGGCATGAAGGGGGCGAGGACGCTGCCCAGCAGCACCACCTGCCCGGCGCGCAAGCCGCCGAAGGCCGCCTCCTCCGGTGGGGTTCACCGGTCGGGAGACGGGATGCCTTGAACACGCCACGGACCCGTCCCTACGCCGGCATGACCCGGACAGGTTCATCAGGGTTTCCGCGCTCCCCGTGGCGCCTGTGGGCGACGGTCCGGCGGTATCTCAGCCCCCAACCGGGGCTCCCCTCGGAAGCGGGCGGTATCGGGCCGAAACCGCCGCCCTGTCAATCGCCGGTGCGCCCGCCATATTCTTTCCGGCATCGATGCCATCCCCGACCACCCGGAGAAGCCCGCCATGAACCCTGCCATCCCCGATCCCGCCACCCCACCCGAGCCGGTGCCGGCCGAGCCCGAGGAAATCATTGAATGTGCCTCTCCCCCCTGCCTGCTCGGCGAGCTCGGTCCCGATTTTCAGATCGAGGAGCGGAAATCCTTGCCAAGACCCAACCAATCTGCGTATCATTTGGGCGAAGCTGTATCAATTCCTGACAAGAGGCCGCCGGAGAAAGCCGATTCCTGACCATCTCCCGCCAAATCGTATCCAGCCCGACCATATTCCTCTGAAAGTCGCCCTCGACCCGTCGCGCCGGCGCCTCGGCCAGTGGTCCCAGGCGCTCGACCGGCTGGAGGGGGACGTGTTCCCCGCGCTCACGCCTTCCTTCACCGTGCCCGCCGGCGCGCGCATCTTCACCATCGGGAGCTGCTTCGCCCGCAACATCGAACGCCACATCGACCGTCTCGGCTACGACCTGCCCGTGCTGCGCTTCGCGGTGCCCGAGACCGAGTGCAACGCGCTCCGCCCCAATGCTATCCTCAACCGCTATACCCCGCCGGCCATCCTCCAGGACGTGCTGTGGACGGACGCCGTCGCCCGCCGCGGCGGCAAGGTCCGGCTCGCCGACTGCGAGCCTTTCCTCTTCCGCGCCGGCGAAACCCAGTGGATCGACCTGGGCCTGGCCCAGTTCCGCCCGGTCTCGCCCGCCCGCTTCCTCGAACGCCGCCAGCAGATCTTCGACATCTTCCGCGAGATGTTCCGCGCCGAACTGGTGGTTCTCACGCTGGGACTGATCGAGGCCTGGTTCGACCGCGAAACCAGCCAGTATATCCAGGAGGCGCCGGTCCAGCGTGCCTTCGCCCGGGTGCCCGAACGCTTCGTGTTCGAGACGCTCTCCTACGAACAGTGCCTCGACAGCCTGACCCGCGCGGTGGCGGCCATCCGCGCCCGCAACCCGCAGGCGCGCTTCCTGGTCACCACCTCCCCGGTTCCGATGGGGCGAAGCTTCAACGAGGGCGACGTACTGGTCAACAACATGACCTCGAAGTCGGTGCTGCGGGCCGCCGCCGCCGCCCTGGTCCGCGCCCACGAGGGAATGGATTATTTCCCCTCCTACGAAAGTGTCATGCTGACCAAGAGTTGGGACATCTGGGAGAGCGATCGCATCCATGTCTCCGAGGCCTTCGTCGGCAAGATCGTGGCCCATCTCGTTTCCCACTACTTCCCCGCCGGCAGCCCGGCGCGGATGCTCCAGCAGCGCGCCTTCACCGCACTCAAGGACAACGATGCCGCCGCCGCCCTCACCCTGGTCGAGGAGGCGCTGGCGCTGACCCCGGAGGATGCCGCGCTGCGGCTGCTCCAGGCGCAATGCCTCACCGCCCTCGGCAACCCCGCGGCCGCGGAGGCGATCGTGGACGCGCTGATCGCGGCCGATCCCGCCAATGCGGCGCTGCACTACGAGCGCAGCCTCGTGCTCGAAGCCCAGACGAAGACCGATGCGGCGATCGAGGCGGTGCAGGCGGCGGGCCGTCTCGCCCCGCGCGAGGCGCGCCATTTCATCCGCCAGGGCGAGTTGCTGTTCGCCGCCGGCCGGTTCCAGCGCGCCCTCTACGCCTACCGCCGCGCCGTCCAGCTTTCGCCCCATCGCCCGCGCCTGCTGTTGCGGGTCAGCCGCCTCGAGCTGCGCCTCGGACGCGTCGAGGAGGCGCTCACCACCGCCGCCGAGGTTGCGCAGCGCAACCCGGGCAACGCGGAAATTCTCGCCCACTATGCGGAAACCCTCGCGCACGCTGGGCGCCTGGCGGAGGCGCGCGCCATCTTCGCCACCGCCGCCGGCCGCGCTGCCGAGCGCGCCGACCTGGCGGCACGCTTCAGCGTGATGCTCGCCGCCCATGGTGCGCCCGAGGAGGCGCGGCACTGGGCCGAGGAGGCTACCCGCCGCGCCCCCGACGACGCCCGCGCCCGCGCCTGGCTCGAACGGCTCCGCGGCGGGGACGTCTCGGCGCCGCCCGTCTTCGCTGCCCCCGAGGACATCGCCCGCGAGGACATCGCCGCCGAATAGGGCTCACGCGCCGAGGAAGGCCCGCGTCTCGGCCACCGCCTCGGCGAGGCCGAGCCGCTGCACCACGACTCCCTTGGGAAAGGCGCCGAGCAGGCGGCTCGGCGTCGCCCGGTCGAGCAGCACGAACACCCCGCGGTCATCGCGCCGGCGGATCAGCCGGCCGAACGCCTGGCGCAGCCGCAGCCGGGCGATCGCCTCGTCATAGCCCTTGGTGTCCCCGCCGGAGAGATGGAGGCGCCGCTCGCGGTGCAGAATGTCCGGCCGCGGCCAGGGCACCCGCTCGAACACCACGAGCCGCAGCGCCATGCCCGGCACATCCACCCCGTCGCGCATCGCGTCCGTTCCCAGCAGGCAGCTCTCCGGTTCGGCGCGGAAAAGATCGACCAGGCTCGCATTGTCCATCCCATCGACATGCTGCGCGTAGAGCGCGAGCCCGGCCTCGGCGAGCGCGGGCGCGATCAGGCGATGAACCGCGCGCAGGCGCGCGATGGCGGTGAAGAGCCCTAGGCCGCCGCCGCCCGCGGCGAGGAACAGAGCGCGATAGGCGGCGGCAAGCGGGGCGATTTCGCGCGCTGCGACGTCGGTCACGACGAACGCCCGGGTCTGGCGGGCATAGTCGAACGGGCTCGGCAGTGCGGCGCGGATGGCCGGCCGGGCGAGATGGGGTGCCCCGACCCGCGCTTCCGCCATCTCCCATGCCTGCGCGTCATCCGCGGCACCCCCGTCGCGCAACGTGGCCGAGGTCACCAGCACCCCGTGGGCCGGGGCGACGACGGCGGTCGCGAACGGCAGCGTCGGGTCGAGCCAATGACGCAGGAAGGCGAGGTCACGCTCCCCCTCTTCGCCGCGTTCGAGCCGCAGGAACAGCACGTGCGGGGACACCTCACCCGGTGCCGGCGGAGGGGCCGCGAGCGCCGCGAGCATTTCCCGCCAGGCGCCGAGCGGCTCGATCACCCGCCGGCGCAGGGTGCGGCAGCCCGCCTCGATGCGCAGCCGCAGCGCGCTTTCCATCTCCTCGCTCTCCTCGGTGATGCGCGCAGCGAGCTTGCGGGCGAGCTGGGCGGCGGGTTCGGCGATGCGCTCAAGCGCGCGGGCGAGTGCCGCGCCCCGCTCCGCCACCTCCGGGCCGAGGGGAAAGAGATCGATCTCCAGCGCCATCCGCTCCTCGCCCTCCGCGCGGGCAAGAACCTGGGCGCGCAGGCTCGCGAGCAGGCGCTCCGCTGCCCGCTCGGGGCCAGCGAGCGCGAGTTCGGCGGTGCCCCCCGCCAGCCGCTCGGCCCACCCCGCATCGGGCAGGGCGCGGGCGGCGGAGAGCAGGGCCGCCAGCACTCCCTCTTCGGCCTCGGTGATCATGTCGTTGAGCCGCAGCCGCAGCCCTCGCGCCCGGCCGCGCCCGCCCTCCGCGCCGAGCAGCCAGCGCCGCATCTCCGCCATCGCGCGGCCCGACAGCTCGACCGCGAAGGCACCGTCGGCCGCCTCGAACAGATGATGACCCTCGTCGAAGACGTAGCGGGTCGGAACGAAATTGTCGTCGAGCCCGCCCCAGGCCGCTTGCGCCATGACCAGCGCGTGGTTGGCGATGACGAGATCCGCATCCCGCGCGCGGCGGATGCCATGCTCGATCACGCAGCGCCGCCAGTGCGGGCAGGCGGCGTGGATGCACTCCCCGCGCCGGTCCGCCAGCCCGGCGGTATAGCGGGCTCCGAACAGGTCGGCGAACCAGCCCGGCAGGTCGCCACCCAGGATGTCGCCATCCGCCGAAGCCTCGGCCCAACGCGCGAGGAGGCCGAGCGGGATCGCGCCCGCGCCGCGGCTGGCGTGGCCCACACTGTCCTCGTAGTTGAGCAGACAGAGGTAGTTCTCCCGCCCCTTGCGCAGCACCACCCGCCGCCGCCGCTCCGCCGGGTCGGGAAACAGCCGGGCGAGCTCTCCCTCGATCTGGCGCTGGAGATGGCGGGTGAAGGTCGCGATCGTCACCGGCGCGCGGTTGCGCTCCGCCCAGAGGCTGGCCGGCGCGATGTAGCCCAGCGTCTTGCCGGTGCCGGTGCCGGCCTCGGCGAGCACGAAGGCCGGTTCGCCCGCCGCCTCCGGGGCAACGAACGCCGCCGCCGCGGCGGAAGCGAAATCGGCCTGGCCCGGCCGTTCCTCCGCCTCCGGCCCGAGCAGGGCGGCGAGGCGACGGCGGGCTTCGGCGGGGAGCACCGGGTGCTGGCGCGGCGGCGGCGGCGGCGCGCTCTCCTCCCAGGCCGGCATCCGCCGCCAGATCGCGAACGCCTCCGCCATCGTCCGGCCGGTCTCCGCCGGGCCGAGCGCCGCCCGCACGAACGGTGCCCACAGCCAGCCTGCCTCGCCCATGCGCCGGGCGAGCGCGGCCGGCACCGCCCGCCCGCGCCCCGGCAGCGCCATCAGATCGTCCAGCAAGTGCGCGGCGATCACGCCCAGCCCCGCCGCCTGGGCCAGGAGATCGGCGGGCCCGGCGATCGCCAGCACCCGCGCCAGCCCGCGCGGCGAAGGCGGTGCCGGCCGCGCGGGATGGACGAAGGCGAACAGTTCCAGCAGGTCGAGCGCAGGCAGCGGCCGCATGCCGAGCCGGCGGAAGGTCGCCGGCGCATGCACGAGCAGTGGCGGCGGAGCCTCGGCGAGCCAGGCGGCTGCCTCGGCCGGCGCGAGCAGCAAACACTCCCCGTCCGCGCCGACGATGGCGGCCCGGCCCGGCACCGCCACCAGAGCGGCCGCCACGGGAACGGCAAGACGGGAATCGGGTGCCATCGGCGCACTATAGGCGCGCGCGGGACGCGACCAAGCGCCGGGACGCGCCCCGGCTTCCACGGGGTGGCATGCGATCAGATCCACCCCGGTTCCCCGACGGTGGCCGCCATGGTGGCGAACCCGTCGGACGATGCTATGATGGCGGGGAGGGTATTAAAAAATGACAGTGGCCGTCAGGCCCGGCAAACCGGAGGGTCCGATGACGCAGACGCGAGCGGAAGCGGGAATCGAGGAGGCGGTGGGCGAGCGGATGGTGATCCGCTTCGCAACGGCGCGCTGCATCCATGCGCGCAATTGCGTGCTCGGTCTGCCCGGGGTGTTCAAGGCCAATGTCGAAGGTGCGTGGATCGACCCCGACGCGGCGAGCCCGGAAGCGATCGTTGCGGCGGCGCTGAACTGCCCCTCCGGCGCCATCACCTATGCACGGCGCGACGGCGGTGCGGCCGAAGCCCCGCCGGCGGTCAATCTCGCCCGGGTGCGCGAGAACGGGCCGCTCGCCCTGCACGGGGCGCTCTCCCTCGGTGGCGAGGCGATCGGCACCCGCACCACCCTCTGCCGTTGTGGCGCCTCCGCCAACAAGCCCTTCTGCGACGGTTCCCACGTGGCCGCCGGCTTCGCCGCGACCGGCGAGCCGGCGAGCAAGGAGAGCAAGCCGCTGGCCGCGCGCGACGGCACGCTCGCGATCACCGCGCACGCCGACGGGCCGCTGCAGATCGCGGGCGCGCTGGAGATCGTCTCCGGCACCGGGCGGACGATCACCCGCACGACCGAGGCCTGGCTCTGCCGCTGCGGGCATTCGGCGAACAAGCCCTATTGCGACGGCTCCCACCAGGCTGCCGGCTTCCGCGCGCCGGCGGCGTAGGCAACTCAGGCGAGATAGTCGAAGACGACGCTGCCGAGGCCGAGGGTGAGGTCCGCGACCAGGTGGGTCGCGCCCACGATCTCGCGCACCGGCAGCTCGGCGATAGGGGCCAGCGCGTGAGGGTGGAATTCGAGCGCGGCAGGGCCGGTCCAGGCGCCCTTGAGCGTGATATCCTCGAGGAAATAGCGCACCAGTTCGGCCACCCGGGCGGTGCCGTCCACGTGGGGGATGAGCTTGAGCAGGAAGCTCGGCGCCTGCAGGGAGGCGAGCACCGGGGCGGCGTCGAGCGCGCGGTGCTTGTAGCCCATGGTGGCGGTGGCGATGCGCACGCGGCCATAGTCGAGCGTGCCGACCAGCGTATCGACGTCCACCGCCAGCACCGGGTTGGCGAGCTTCTTGGGGAAGCCCCACAGTTCGCGCCCGCCGGCGATCGGCGGATGGTCGTTGAGGAACATGGCGTGGACGTAGCCGCCCGAGGTGCCCTCGAACGTCACCGGAATGACCTGGCCGGATTCGGTATAGTCGCCGAAGCCGGTGCTGTCGGGCATGCGGATGAACTCGTAGTTCACCACGTCCCCTGCCGGCACCAGCGGCGCGGGGACGACGCGGGCCAAAGCCGCCGGATCGGTGCGGTATTTGATGATGAGGAATTCGCGGTTGACGAAACGGTAGGGGCCGGGCGGGAAGCCCGGGCTGGTGAGCGGCATGGCGAAGGCGCGGGCCTTCACCGCGGCGATGTCCATTGTTCGGCTCCTTTCCGCGACGGGGCGGTGGGCGGCCGGGTCAGGCCGAGCCCACCATGAGCTTCACCACCTCGTCGCCGTTGGTCTCGGCGGTCAGACGTTCGCCCGCCTTGCGGCCGCGGCGCAGCACCAGGATACGATCGGCCACCGCGAAGATATCCGCAAGATTGTGTGAGATGAAGATCACCGCCTTGTTGGCCGCCTTCAGGCCGCGGATCAGCGCGACCACCTTGCGTTGCTCGGGCACGCCGAGCGCTGCGGTGGGCTCGTCCATGATCAGCACCTCGGCGTTCCAGAAGATCGCCCGCCCGATCGCGACCGCCTGGCGCTGGCCGCCCGACAGCGCGCGCACCGGACGGTCGAGCCGGGGGAGCGCGATGTCGAGGGTTTCGATCACCCGCTTGGCCTCCCGCGCCATGCGGGCGCGATCGAGCGCGGGAAAGAGGCCCCAGCGCCGGGTCATCGGCTCGCGGCCGAGGAAGACGTTGGCGCCGACGTCGAGATTGTCGGCGAGCGCGAGGTCCTGGTAGATGGTCTCGATCCCCGCCTCGCGCGCGGCGCGGGGATTGGCGAAGGAGACGGCCTGGCCGCGGAAGCGGATTTCGCCTTCGTTGGCCTGGTGGACGCCGCAGATGGTCTTGATCAGGGTCGATTTGCCGGCCCCGTTGTCCCCCGCGAGGGCCAGCACCTCGCCGGCGTGAAGGTCGAAATCGACGCCCTCGAGCGCGTGGACGCCGCCGAAGCGCTTGGTGAGGTTGCGCACCGAGAGCACCGGCTCACTCATCGGTGCGCACCCCGCTGGTGAGCGCGAGGCGGGACTGATCGACCAGCACCGAGACCACGATGACGATGCCGACCGCGATGAACTGCCAGAAGGGGGCGACGTCGATGAAGACCAGCCCGTACTGGATCACCGCGATGATCAGCGCGCCGATCAGCGTGCCGATGATGGTGCCGGAGCCGCCGAACAGGCTCGCGCCGCCGATCACCACCGCGGCGATGGAATCGAGCAACAGCGGCTCGCCGGCCTGGGCAGCGCCGGCAGAAAAGCGGGCGGTGTAGATGCAGCCGCCGATGCCGGCGCAGAAGGCGGAGAGAAGGTAGAGCAGTTCGGTATGGCGGCGCACGTCGATCCCGGCGCGCACCGCGGCCTGGCGGTTGCCGCCGATGGCGTAGGTGTATTGCCCGTAGCGGGTCTGGCTGAGCACGTAGTGCAGCACGGCGAGCACGACGAGCGTCACCACTACCGGCGCGGGGACCCCGAAGAGCGTGCCGTTGCCGAGCCAGAACAGCACCGGGTTGGAAACCGGCACGGTGGTGCCGCCCGCCGCGAGATAGCCGGCGCCCTCGGCCACGCCGTACATGCCGAGCGTGCCGATGAAGGGCGGCACCTTGAGCCGTGAGACCAGGAGCCCGTTGATCAACCCGGGGATCGCGACCGCGACCAGGGCGGCGAGGAAGCCGGCGAGCACGCCGAGCCAGGGGCCGAGCAGAGGGTCGGCGAGGCGCACCGCCTGGGCGAGGATGACGGCGGCGAGCCCCATGGTGAAGCCCACCGAAAGGTCGATCCCGCCGGCGATGATGACGAAGGTCTGGCCGACCGCGAGCAGGAAGGGCTGCGCGGTGAAGACCGCGATGCTCTGGAGATTGAAGCCGTTGAGCACGAAGGAGGCATGATAGGCGAGGCGCGCCCAGATCTCGAAGAAGCCGAGCAGGAAGACCAGAAAGATCCAGGCCCAGGCACCGGCCAGGGCGGCGAGCAGCGGGCGCGAGACAGGCTCGCCGATCTCGGTGGTGACGCTCAAGGTCGGCTCCCGGCGCGAGCGGCGGGCGGAAGCGCTGGGCTCCGCCCGCCCGATCCGATCAATTGTGGTAGATGAACTTCTTCACCGCCGGATCGTCCACGTTCTTCGCGGTGATGACGGTGAAGCCGGTGCCGATGCGCACCGGGATGCTCTGGCCGGTGAGGTGCGCATAGGCGGCGGCGACCCCGAACCAGCCGATCTCGGCCGGGTGCTGGGCGATGGCGATGGTGACCAGGCCGGACTTCAGATCACCCACGATCGCGGTCGGCGCGTCGAAGGCGACCACCTTGATCTTGCCGAGCTTGCCCGCCGCCTTCACGCCGTTGGCCGCGCCCAGCGCCGAGAAGAGGTTGGCGCCGAACACGCCGCCGAGGTCGGGGTTGCGGGCGAGCACCGCCTGCAACTGGGAGGCGGCGGTGTTGGCGTCGTCGTTGTTGAACTGGGTGGAGAGCACCGTGATGTGCGGGTAGTGGAGCTTCATCTCGAGCTTGAAGCCCTGCTCGCGCTGGTCGGTGGTGGAGATGCCGGGCTTGACGTTGCTGACATAGACCTTGCCCTTGCCGCCCATCGCCTGGGCCAGCGCGCGGGCGGCGATCTCGCCGCCGAGGACATTGTCGGAGGCGATGTAGGAGAGCGGAAAGTCGGCGTTGCCGAAGCCGGTCTGGTAGTGGCCGTTGCCAATGTAGGTATCGACGGTGATCACCGGGATCCCCGCCGCCACCGCCTTCTTGAGCGGCTCGATGAGCTGGGTGGTATCGGTCGGCGCGATCAGGATGGCGTCCGGATGGCGGGCGATGACGGCGTCAAGCACCGGGACCTGCAGGGTCGGGTTGAACTCCGGCGCCCCCTGGAACATCAGATGCACCCCCAGCGCCTTGGCCGCCGCTTCCGCGCCGCGGTGCATGGTGATGTAGAAGGCGTCCGTGGTGAGGCCGGGGATCAGCGCGATGGTGAAGGTCCTGGCCAGCGCCGGCAGTGCCGAGGCAACGCTGAACAGGGCCACCAGGGCGAAGCCGGCGGCGAGGCGCGCGAGACGGTGTTTCATCGGGATCCGATGCATGGGGTTTCCTCCGCGTTCTGGGTCGGCGCGTTCAGATCTGAAGGGCGCCGTCCGCGGGGAGCGCAGCGGGTCCGTGGCGGCGACCACGCTGCCATGGTGCTACGGCGCAAGCCGGCTGTGAAGATGGCGGAAGCGGCCGGTGAAGAATTTATCGTAGGAGTGAACCCAGGCGGGGTCGGGGGGAATCGCCTCGGCGGAGGGTGCGAAGCGGGCCCGCGCGGTGGCGAGATCGGGCCACACCCCGGCCGCGATCCCGGCGAGCAGCGCCGCCCCGAGCGCGGTTCCTTCGGCCTCCGCGAGGCGCAGCAGCGGCCGGCCGAGCACGGCGGCCTTGATGGCGAGGAACAGCGGGTTGCGGGAAAGCCCGCCGGTCACGCGGATCTCGGTCGCCGGGCCGAGCCCGGGCAGCGCTTCCATCGCCTCCAGCAGCAGCCGCGATTCGCAGGCGAGGCCTTCGAGCACCGCGCGGTAGAGCGCGCCGCGTCCGCGCGCCGGATTGAGGCCGAGAAAGGCGCCGCCCGCCTCCTCGGTGCCGGCGAGCGCGCGCGGCGGCAGGAAGACCACCCCTTCGGCTCCCGGCGCCACCGCGGCGGCCTCGGCGGTCAGCGCCGCGTGGTCGGCGCCGCCGGCGAGGCTCTCGCGGAACCAGGCGACGCTTCCCCCGCTCGCCGGAATGGAGGCGAGCAGATAGGCGAGGTCGAGATCGGGCGCCACCCGGATGCGTCCCTGGGCGAAGCCGCGCGCCGGAACCGCCGGGTCGGCGAGCGGGGCGGGCAGGGTGCGCAGCAGCGCCTCGGCGGTGCCGAGACTGTCGAGCAGCACTCCCGCCCTGGTGGCGCCGGCGACGAGCGCGCCGCACAGATGATCATGCCCACCGACCGCCACCGCCGTGCCGGACGGAAGGCCGGTCGCCGCCGCTGCCGCCGCGCCCACCCGCCCGAGCGGGCTGCCGGCGGGGCGCAGCGGCGGGGCCAGGGCGGCGAGCCCGAGGCGGTCGAGCAGCGGCTGGTTCCAGGTGCCGGCGGCGAGATCGAGTGCCTGGGTGCGGGAGGCGAGGGTGAAGTCGGTCGCGGCCTCGCCGGTGAGGCGAAAGCCGATCCAGTCGGCGAGGTGGAGCCAGCGGCGGGCGGCGCGAAAGCCGGGCTCGTGGGCGCGCATCCACCCGAGCTTGGCGAGCGTGTAGGTGGGATCGGGCGGCAACAGCGCGGCGGCGGCGACCTCCGCGAGCGCCGCCGCCTCGCTTGCGCTGCGCCGGTCGAACCAGGCGATGGCCGGTGCCAGCGGCCGGCCGGCGGCGTCGATCAGCACCGCGCTCTCGCCGACGCTCGCGACCGCGACGCCCGCGACCGCCCCTGCCGGGGCGGCGGCGGTGATCTCGGCCAGCACCGCGGCGGCGGTGGACCACAGCGTTTCGGGATCGTAGGAGAACCGACCCGGGAGGGGGGCGAACCAGGGGGTCGGCCGCGCCGCCTCGGCCAGCACCCTTCCTTCGGGATCGACGAGCAGGGCGCGGATGCGCGAGGTGCCGAGATCGACCCCGACGAGAAGCGTCATCGGGTCAGGCCGGCAACAGCAAACGTTCGTTGGTTCTTTCTTTCAAGAAAGAACAGCACTTCTTTTTTGAAAAAAAGAAGCAAAAAACTTTCATCGCGCGACCTGCTATTTCAGGCGGCGAGCCGCTCCAGTGCGGCATCCACCGCCGCTCCGTCATGGATGATGGCGGACAGTGCGCGCACCATGCGGGCGGGGTCCGGGCTTTGCCAGATGTTGCGACCGAACACCACGCCCTTGCCGCCGGCCGCGACCGAACCATGCACCACCCGGAGCGCCGCCTCCACCGTGTCCATGCGCTCGCCGCCGGCGATCAGGCAGGGGGCGGGGCAGGAGGCGACGACACGGCGGAAGCCTTCGACCGAGCCGGGATAGTAGGTCTTGACGATGTCGGCGCCGAGTTCGAAGGCGATGCGGGCGGCGGAGGCCATCATGGCGGCGTCCATCGGGTCGGGGATGCGGGGGTTGTCGCGCACCGGCAGCGCCTCGACCATCACCGGCAGCCCGTCGGATGCGCAATCGCCGACCACACGGGCGACGATCTCGTAGGTGCGCATTTCCACCGCCCCGCCCAGGAAGCCCATCAGGCAGACGCCATCGACGCCGAGGCGGCGGGCGTCCTCGACCGTGTGCAGGAGGCTCCATTCGGTATAGCGCAGCCACTCCTCGCGCTGGGGCGTGGGGCCGCCGTCGAGGCGGAGGTAGGTGGGCAGACGGCCGATCAGGCGGGAGTGATAGTGCTTGATGACGCCGTAGGAGGTCATGATCGCGTCCGCCCCGGCGGCGATCACCCGGTCGAGCACGGCGCCGGGGTCCTCGAGCCCGGGCACGACGCCGAGCGTGCGGGCGTGGTCCATCGCGATGACGATGGCGCGTTCGGGAAGTCTCATCCGGGCCATGGCGGCTCTCTCCGAAGGGGGCGGCGCAGTCGAGCCCGCCGCGCGGGATTTGGCAAGAGCGCGCGACAGACCGCGCGATCAGGGATCGGCGGGGTGGAGTTCGAGCAGCAAGGCGTGGCGCAGGCGCAGGATGCCGCCGAGCACATCCCCCTGCCGGCACAGCCGCCGGCCGGCGGCGGCGAGCGCGTCGGCCGCGGTGGTGGCCCCGCCGGGCGGACGGGCGGCGACGACCTTCGCCGCGAGGCTATGGCAATAGTGCGTGGTGTCGGAGGTGACGGCGAGCGGGTCTGCTCCGCCACCGCCGGCGGCGCGGCCGACGCTGCCGGCCGCCGCGGCGAAGGCCAGGGTGGCGGCGAGCATCGCCAGGGCGAGCGGGACGCGCGTCATGGTGGCGATGCTGGCCCCCGTGCCCTTTCGCCGCGGTGGGGCAAGGATGAAGAGCCCGTCATGCGGCGCTCGCCGGCAGCGCTGCGGGCAGCGGCGCGGGCGGTGCCGGGCGGGGTTCGCGCGCCGGCAGGGCGAGGGTCGCGGCGAGGCCGGGTTCATTGTCCTCGAGCCGCAGGCTGCCGCCGTGCAGCTGCGCCACCGCCTGGACCAGCGAGAGGCCGAGCCCCGAGCCCGGCGTATGGCGGGCGCTTTCGGCGCGGTAGAAGCGTTCGGTCGCGCGGAAGCGCTCTGCCGGCGGAATGCCCGGCCCCTGGTCGGCCACCGTGATTTCCACCATCGTCCCCTGCCGGCGCACCGAAAGCGTGATCCGCCCTCCCGGCGGGGAGAATTTCAGCGCATTGTCGAGCAGATTGGCAAGCGCCTGCTGGAGCAGCTCGCGATCGCCGAGCAGGGTCGGCGCCTCGGCGGGGTCCTCCTGGAGCAGATCGAGCGCCAGCCCGCGCTCCTCGGCCGCGGCGGTGAACAGTTCGTGCAGATCGGCGAGCAGGGGGCGCAATTCGACCGCGGCGAAGGCGGCCCGGCGGGCGCCCGCCTCGATCTCGGAAATCCGCAGGAGCGCCTGGAAGATGGCGTTGATGGCGTCGAGATCCTCGGTCGCGCGTTCGATCGCGGCACGCAGCGCGGCGTCGCCCTCGGCGTGGGAGAGCGCATCCTCGAGCCGGGCGCGGGCGCGGGTGATGGGCGTGCGCAGATCGTGCGCGATGGCGTTGGAAACCTGGCGCACGCCATCCATCAGCCGGCTCATGCGGTCGAGCATGTCGTTGATGGTCTCGGCGAGGAGGTCGAACTCGTCGCCGCGCCCGGACAGCGCGACCCGATGGGAGAGATCGCCGCCGGCGATCGCGTTGGCGGTGCGGGAGACGTTGGCGAGCGCACGCTGGAGCAGGCCGCGGATGGCGAGCGCGCCGGCGATGCCGAGCACCACCATCACCAGCACCGCCCACAGGAGCCCGCCGGCGACCAGCGCGCGCAGCCGCGCCCGCGCCTCCACGTCGCGCCCGATCAAGAGGCGGAAGCCCAAGGGAAGCTGGTAGCCGCGCATTTCGGCGAGCGAGACGATCTGGGCGCGCTTGACCGGCACCTGGTACCAGACGCCGAGCCGGGCCACCACCTTGGGCCAGCCGCGCAGATTGCCGGCCACCGGCTGGTAGGAGGGATCGACGACGAGGTAGATCGCGCTATCGTCCACGTTGAGCGCGATGCGGCGGTTGATGGTGGCGATCAGCAGCGGCAGGCCGCCAGCCTGGAAGCGCGCGGCGAGGCTGCGGGCGTCGACGTTGATCGCACTCTCCACCTGCCGCTGGAGCAGCCCCACCGTGTCCCACCACAGGAAGGTCGCGAGCCCGGCGGACGAAAGTCCGAAGACCAGGGCATAGACGGCGGCGAAGCGGACGCCGACCGAGCGGCCGAACCCGAACCGCCGCCTGCCCGCCCGCGCCATCGTCCGCCGTCAGCTCCCTTCCGCGCGCAGCATGTAGCCGGCGTTGCGCACGGTGTGGATCAAGCCGGTCGGGTAGGGTTTGTCGATCTTCTGGCGCAGGCGGGAGACATGGACGTCGATGACGTTGGTCTGGGGGTCGAAGTGATAGTCCCACACGCCTTCGAGCAGCATGGTGCGGGTGACCACCTGGCCGGCGTGGCGCATGAGATATTCGAGCAGGCGGAATTCCCGCGGCTGGAGGTCGATCTTCTGGCCGGCGCGCTTGACCGCGCGCGAGAGGAGATCGAGTTCGAGATCGCCGACCACGAGCCGCGTCAACGGTCCCTCGCCCTTGCCGCGCCGGCCGAGCGCCTCGACGCGGGCGAGCAGTTCGGAGAAGGCGAAGGGCTTGGTGAGATAATCGTCCCCGCCCGCCTTCAGTCCCTTGACCCTGTCGTCGACCTGGCCGAGGGCGGAGAGGAACAATACCGGAGTATGATTGTCCTGGGCGCGCAGGGTTTCCAGCAGGCGCAGCCCGTCGATCCCGCCGGGGAGCATGCGGTCGAGGATGATGGCGTCGAACGGCTCGCTGGCGGCGAGGAAGAGCCCGTCGCGACCGTTATCGGCGTGCTCCGCCACGTGCCCGGCCTCACGCAGGCCCTTGAGCACGAAGCCGGCCACGTCCTTGTCGTCCTCCACCAGCAACAGCCGCATCGCTTTTTCTCCCGCCTGGGGTCAATTGCCGCTGCCGGTGGGGCGCTCGCCGATCAGCACCGGAACGATCAGCCGCCGCCCGGAGCGCCACAGCGTGAGGCTCGCGTGGCTGCCGGGGGCGAGGCCGGCGACGACGCGGATCAGGCCGAGCACGCTCGCCACCCGCCGCCCGTCGATCGCGGTCAGCACGTCGCCCGGCTCGAGCCCGGCCGCCGCCCCCGGCCCGCCGGGCACCACCCGGGCGACGGCGACCCCGGCGGGCGTGCCGTCGCGCGCCGGCATATCCTCGATCGAGACGCCGAGCCAGCCGCGGGCGATGCGCCCGTGGGCGATGAGTTGGGCGACCACACGGCGGGCGAGATCGCTCGGGATGGCGAAGCCGATGCCGACCGAGCCGCCGGAGGGCGAGACGATGGCGGTGTTCACGCCCACCACGTGCCCGTTCATGTCGAAGGAGGGTCCGCCCGAGTTGCCGGGGTTGATGGGCGCGTCGAGCTGGAGGAAATTGTCGAAGGGGCCTTCGCCGAGGTTGCGCCCGCGGGCCGAGACGATGCCCACGGTCACCGATCCGCCCAGCCCGAAGGGGTTGCCGGCGGCGAGGATCCAGTCCCCCACCTGCATCTTGGCCGAATCGCCCCAGTGCACGAAGGGCAGGGGCGCGCGCGGGGTGACCTTGATCACCGCGAGATCGGTCAGCGGATCGGCGCCGAGGACGTGCGCGGGCAGGCGGGTGCCGTCGCCGAACAGCACGCGGATGGAGGCGGCGTGGCGGATGACGTGGTTGTTGGTGACGATGATGCCGGTGGGCGCGATCAGGAAGCCCGAGCCGGCGGCGTGCACCCGCTCCGGCAGACCGGGGAAGGGCATGGGCAGGCCGGGGACGGCTCCGCCGCCGGGGGCGGCGGCGACCGTCTCGGTCACCGCGATCGCCACCACCGCGGGCAGCACCTTCTTGACCAGTTCACGGAAGCTCGGTGGCGCCGGGAAGGCGAGCGCGGCGCGGGCGGCCAACGGGCTCGCGAGCAGGAGTGCTAGGGCGGCGCGGCGCGGCAGGAACACGGCTTCGGTCATGGCAACCCCGTCGGTTGGCTCGGTGGTGGAGATGGCACGCGCGGGCGGGGCCGACAAGCGAGGAGGGCGGATCGCGATCCGAGCCGTCTGCCGGGGAAGATCCGCAAGCATTCCAGACGATTGGGGGCCTGAGGCCCAAGGCCCTGGCGGGTCCGGGGCGGAGCCCCGGCCTTATCCTCGTCTGAAACTTTGGTAAGGCACGCTCAACCGCCCGGGTTCTCCGGCCAATCGTGCTTCGGGTAGCGGCCGCGCATCTCCCGCCGCACCTCGGCCCAGGCGCCGCGCCAGAAGGCCGCGAGGTCGCCGGTGACCGCGACCGGCCGGCCGGCGGGGGACAGCAGCGCCAGCCGCAGGCCGACCCGCCCGCCCGCGAGCGAGGGGGTGGCGGCGAGGCCGTAGAACGCCTGGGCCCGCGCTTGAGCCAGCGGCACCGGTTCGCTGTAGTCCACCACCGCCCGGCCGTTCGGCAACGCGAGCGCGGGGGGAAGCTCGGCGTCGAGCCGCCGCGCCGCGCCGGGTGGCAGCAGAGCGCGCAGGAGCACCGCGAGATCGAGCCTGGCCAGATCGGCGAGCCGGGTCGCACCGGCGAGCGCGGGGGCGAGCCAGTCGGCGGCGTGGGCGGCGAGCCAGGGGTCGGAGAGATCGGGCCAAAGCCCGGGTTCGAGCCCGGCCATCCAGGCGACGCGCGCCTGGAATTGCCGGGCCGCATCGGTCCACGGCAGGGCGCTGCGCGCCAGCGCTGCCGCGGCGAGGATGCGGGCGGTCTCCGCCGGGTCGGCGGGCAGCGTGCGGTCGGCGATGACCAGGGCGCCGATGCGCAGGCGCCGGCGCGAGAACACCGCGCCCGAGATGGGATCGAGCCCCGATTCCACGCTTTCGCGGGCGAGCGGCGCCAGCGCGTCCGCGCGGATCGGGGCGGCGAGGCGGATGCGCGCAGCGCCCTTGGCCTCGATCGCCGCGACCGCGAGGAAGGGCGCGCGGGCGAGCGGATCGTCCGCCGCCAGCCGTGCCCCGCCGCCGCCCGCGAGACGAAAGCTGCCCGCCTCGCCGCGCCGCTCGGCCAGCCGGTCGGGGAAGGCACGGGCGAGCAGCGGCGCGGGATCGCCCGCGGCCGGCGCGTCCGGCGACAGGCCGAGGCGACGGCGATACTGCGCGCCGGCACGGCGGATGCGGCCGATGGCGCCGCGATCGGCCTCCGGCGGCGGGGCGGCCAGCGCTTCGAGGCGGAGGGCGATGTCCACCGCGGCGGCGGGCGCGCGCAAGGGATCGCGCTCTTCGAGGAGGGCGGCGAGATCGGCGGCGAGCGCCGCCTCGCCGGGGGTGGCAGCGGCGAGCATCAGGGCGGCGAGCCGGGGGTGGGCGCCCAGTCCGGCCATCCGCCGGCCGGCTGCCGTGACGCGCCCGCCCTCGTCGAGCGCGCCGAGGGCGGCGAGCAGGGTGGCGGCGGCGGCAAGCGCGCCCGGGGGCGGAGGATCGGCGAAGGGCAGCGCGGCCGGCGGGCTGCCCCAGGCGGCGCAGGCGAGCAGGAGGGGCGAAAGCTCCGCCTCGAGGATTTCGGGGCGCTCGAAGGCGGGCAGGCCGCGGTGCAGCGCCGTGGTCCAGAGCCGGATCGCGACCCCCGGCCCCTCGCGCCCGGCCCGGCCCGCGCGCTGCTCGGCGGCGGCGCGGCTGATGCGCATGGTCTCGAGACGCGGCAGGCCGATCGCGGCATCGAAGCGGGGCGCGCGGCGGAAGCCGCCGTCGACGACGATGCCCACGCCGGGCACGGTGAGCGAGGTTTCGGCGATCGCACTCGCGAGCACCACCCGCCGCCCGGCGGCACGGCACAGCGCACGGTCCTGCTCGGCGGGGGGAAGATCGCCGTGCAGCGCCATCACCTCCGCCGCGCAGCCGGCGAGCGCCGCCTCGGTGCGGCGGATCTCGCCCATGCCGGGAAGGAAGGCGAGGAGGTCGCCCGGATGGGCGGCGAGCGCCGCGCGCACCGCCCGCGCCATCGCCTCGGGGAGATCGCGCAGAGCGGGGAGATCGCGCGCGGCGTGATGAACGGTGACCGGGTGGGCGCGACCCGCGCTCGCCACCACCGGGGCTTCGAGCAGGGCGGCGAGGCGGGCGGCATCGGGGGTCGCGGACATCGCGATCAGCCGCAGATCGGGGCGCAGGAGCCGCTGCAGATCGAGACAGAGGGCGAGCGCGAGGTCGGCTTCGAGCGAGCGTTCGTGGATCTCGTCGAAGACCACCGCCGCGACGCCCTCGAGGGTGGCATCGGCAAGCAGGCGGCGGAGCAGCAGCCCCTCGGTCAGCACCTCGATGCGGGTGGCGGGCGAGACCTGCGATTCGAGGCGGGTACGAAAGCCGATCAGCCCGCCCGCCGCCTCGCCACGCAGGGCCGCCATGCGGGTGGCGGCCGCGCGGGCGGCGAGGCGTCGCGGCTCCAGCATCACGATGCGGCCGTCGCCACGCCAGGGGGCCGCGAGCAGGGCGGGCGGGACCAGCGTGGTCTTGCCGGCGCCGGGCGGAGCGACGAGTACGGCGTTGGCGCCGGCCTCCAGCGCAGCGAGCAGCTCGGGCAGGCAGCCGGCGACGGGCAGGGCGGGGGCATCGTCCACGGCGGCGGGTGTATAGCGGGCGAAAGACGATTGCGCCACGGCACGCGGCGGCCTACCTCTGCGCGCCATGCGCCGGCTGCTGCTCGCCTTCGCCCTGTTGTTCGCCGCCGCGCCCGCGCGGGCGGCCTCCAGCACGGTCTATGCGAGCAAGGAGGCGCGGGTCGCGCTGGTCTCCGCGGTGCGGGCGGCGCCGGCGGGAGGGGTCGTCGATCTCGGGCTCTTTTTCCGCATCGCCGCCGGCTGGCATATCTACTGGCGCAACGCGGGCGACGCCGGCCTCGCGCCGCAGTTCGCGCTCCACCTGCCCGCGGGGGCGAGCGCGGGGCCGATCGAGTGGCCGGCGCCGCACCGGATGCCCCAGGCCGGGCTGATGACCTATGGCTATACCGGGCGGGTGCTGCTGCCCTTCACGGTGCGGGTGCCGGCGGCCGGAGGGCTCGCGGTGCGGGCGAAGGCGCAGTGGCTGATCTGCAAGGACATCTGCATCCCCGAGCAGGCCAGCTTCGCGCTCACCCTGCCGCCCGGCTCTGCCGCACCCTCCCGTGAGGCCGCTCTCTTCATCGCGGCCGCACGGGCGCTGCCGCGGCCGGCTCCCTGGGCGGTGCATCTCGCCCCCGGCGGGCGGCTCTGGCTGCGTCCCGGGCGGGCGCTGGCGGGGGCATATTTCTTCGCCGACCAGCCCGGCGCGGTGCGCGCGGCGGGGCCGCAGCCGCTCGCCACCGGTTCCGGCCTCGCGGTGCTGACCCTGCCGCTGGCCAAGGGGTTCCGGCCGGGAACGGCGATTTCCGGCGTCCTGGGTCTGCGCTTCGCGGACGGGCGGGAGGCGGCCTATGCGGTCATGGCGAGCCCCGCGGCGCTTCCCGCCCGGGCGCCGGCCCCGGCGGGTGGCCTGCCGTTCGGGCGGGCGCTGGTGTTTGCCTTCCTCGGCGGGCTGATCCTCAACCTGATGCCCTGCGTCTTTCCGGTGCTGGCGATGAAGGCGCTCGCACTCGCCCGGATGTCGGGGGCGGCGCTGCGGGAGGCACGGATTTCGGCCGCGGCCTACACCGCCGGGGTGCTGGTGATGTTCCTCGGACTCGCGGGCGGGCTGCTCGTGCTGCGCGCCGGTGGGATGGCGGCGGGGTGGGGGTTCCAGTTCACCGCACCGGCCTTCGTGGTCGGGATGGCCTGGCTGCTGTTCGCGGTGGGACTGGGGTTTTCCGGACTGATCGTGCTCGGCGACCGGCTCGCCGGCGCGGGGCAAGGGCTCGCCGCGCGCGGGGGTTGGGCGGGGAGTTTCTTCACCGGCCTGCTCGCCGTGCTGGTCGCGACACCGTGCACCGCGCCCTTCATGGCCGCCGCGATCGGCGCGGCGCTGGCCGCTTCCGCCGCCAGCACCGTGGCGGTGTTCGCGGCCCTCGGTGCCGGCTTCGCGCTGCCCTATGCCGCGCTGGCGATGACCCCCGGCTTCGCGCGGCTGCTGCCGCGGCCGGGGCGGTGGATGGAGGTGCTGCGCCAGGCGCTCGCCTTTCCGATGTATGGCGCCGCGGCCTGGCTGTTGTGGGTGGCGAGCGCGGAGGCGGGGCCGACCGGCGTGGCGGCGGGGGCGGCGGGGATGGTGCTGATCGGCTTCGCCGCCTGGGTGCTGGCGGCGGCGCGGGCGGGCGGGGTGCGGGGACGGTGGTTCGCGCGCGGGCTGGCGCTGGCAGCGCTCGCCGGGGCGGTGGCGCTCCTGCCCTCGCTGCACCTGGCGCGGCGCGCCGCGGCGGGCGAGGTCGCGCGCGGAATTCCCTACGCACCGGCGCGCCTGGCCGCGCTGCGCGCTGCGGGGCAGGGCGTGTTCGTCGATATCACCGCTGCCTGGTGCCTGACCTGCCAGGTCAACGACCGTATCGCGCTCGAACGGGCGCTGGTGCGGCAGGCCTTCGCCCGGCGCCATATCGTCTTCATGGTCGGGGACTGGACCCGCCAGGGACCGCGCATCACCGCCTATCTCACCGCCCATGGCCGGGAGGGGGTGCCGCTCTATGTCTATTATCCGCCCCACCGGCGGGGGCGGGAACTGCCGCAGATCCTGACCCCGGGGATCGTGCTGGCAGCGATCGCGGGCTGAGCGCTGGAGCGGGTAGCGGGAATCGAACCCGCGCATTCAGCTTGGGAAGCTGACAGGCTACCATTACATCATACCCGCGTTGCGGCGGTTATAGGCACGGCGCCTTGACGCTGCAACCGGCCCGGATCTAGGAAGGGCGTGGCGGCAGCCCCGCCCCTCGTGATTTGTCCGGCCGGATTGCGGCGAGGTGAAAGAAGCGCGCTAAAGAGGCCAGCAGCGCAGGCTGCGGGCGTCCACGGCCGGTTCCTCCTGCGCCCGAGGCCACCATCGCCATGAGCACCCCCGATCCCGCCTACCGCCCGGCCACGCTTCTGGTTCACGGCGGCACCATGCGCAGCCAGTGGCAGGAAACCTGCGAGGCGCTCTTCCTCACCTCGGGCTTCGTCTATGACAGCGCCGAACAGGCCGAGGCGACGTTCAAGAACGAGATCGCGCACTACCAGTATTCGCGCTTCTCCAACCCCACCGTCGCCATGCTCGAACAGCGGCTGGCGGCGATCGAGGGGGCGGAATCCTGCCAGATGACCGCGACCGGCATGGCCGCCGTCCATGCCGGCCTGCTCGCCGGGCTCAAGACCGGCGACCGGGTGGTGGCGGCGCGGGCGCTGTTCGGCTCCTGCCACTGGATCGTCTCGACCCTGCTGCCGCGCTACGGGATCGAGACCGAGTTCGTGGACGGGCGCGACCTCGGCGCCTGGCGGGCCGCACTTTCACGCCCCGCCCAGGTGGTGCTGCTCGAAAGCCCCTCCAACCCGATGCTCGAGATCATCGATCTCCCGGCGGTCGCCGCACTCGCGCACGAGGCCGGGGCGCAGGTGGTGGTGGACAATGTCTTCGCCACCCCCTTGCTGCAGCGGCCGCTCGAGTTCGGCGCCGATATCGTGGTCTATTCCTGCACCAAGCACATCGACGGGCAGGGGCGCGTGCTCGGCGGCGCGGTGCTCGGCCGGCGCGCCTGGATCGACGACGTGGTGTTTCCCTTCATCCGCAACACCGGCCCCTCGATCTCGCCCTTCAACGCCTGGGTGCTGCTCAAGGGGATGGAGACGCTGGCGCTGCGGGTCGAGGCGGCGAGCGCCAGCGCCGCCCGCCTCGCCGATTTCCTCGCCGCGCAGGCGGGCATCACCCGGGTCTGGTATCCGACCCGGGCGGACCATCCCCAGCGCGATCTGGCGCGCGCGCAGATGTCGGGCGGCGGCAGCATGGTCAGCTTCGAGGTGGCCGGCGGCAAGGCGGGCGCGTTCGCGTTCCTCAATGCGCTCCGGCTCGTCGTCATCTCCAACAATCTCGGCGATTCCAAGTCGCTCGCCACCCACCCGGCGACCACCACCCACATGAAGATCGGCCCCGAGGAGCGTGCGCGGCTCGGCATCAGCGATGGCGTGATCCGGCTTTCGGTCGGGCTCGAGGATCCGGCCGATCTCGAGGCGGATCTGACGCAGGCGCTCGCCCGCCTGCCGCGCCGTAGCGCCGCGGCCTGAGGCGCGGGCCATGCCGCTCGCACTGCTCGACCTCGAAGGCCCCGAACGGCGCGCGGCGCTAGTGGGCGGCCTGCGCGCCGAGACCGGCATCGACGAGGCGCTGATCGAGCGCATGGTGCGCGCCTTCTATGGTGCGGCGCGCGAGGACGCCCGGCTCGGCCCGATCTTCGCCGCCCGCTTCATCGACCGCGCCCGGCGCATCGCCCAGAGCCTCGAACGCGGCCTGGCGGCGGCGCGCGGCGTGCTGCCCGCCCCGCGCGGCGCCGCGGCCGGCTGAGGCCCCGCTCTTGGCAGGGGCGCGGATCGTGCCAAGATCACGCCCATGTCTACCGCCCTGCTGCGCCCCGGCCCGGTCACTTTCATCCCCGAGAAGCAGCCGCCCAAGGCGCCGCTCAAGCCGATGCGCGTGGTCTCGCCGTTCGCGCCGAGCGGCGACCAGCCCGGTGCCATCGCGGCGCTGATCGAGGGCACGCAGGCGGGCGAGCGCGACCAGGTGCTGCTCGGTGTCACCGGCTCGGGCAAGACCTTCACCATGGCCAAGCTGATCGAGGCGACGGGGCGGCCCGCGCTCATCCTCGCGCCCAACAAGACGCTGGCGGCCCAGCTCTACGCCGAGATGAAATCCTTCCTGCCCGACAATGCGGTCGAATATTTCGTCAGCTACTACGACTACTACCAGCCCGAAGCCTACGTCCCGCGCACCGACACCTATATCGAGAAGGACGCGCAGATCAACGAGGCGATCGACCGCATGCGCCACGCCGCGACCCAGTCGCTGCTCGAGCGCGGCGACGTCGTCATCGTCGCTTCGGTTTCCTGCATCTACGGCATCGGCTCGGTCGAGACCTATGCCAAGATGGTGGTGAAGCTGGAGGTGGGCGGCAGCATCGCGCGCGACCGGCTGGCCAAGGCGCTGGTCGAGCTGCAATACCGGCGCAACGACGCCGCCTTCACCCGCGGCACCTTCCGCCTGCGCGGCGAAACCGTCGATATCTTCCCCAGCCACTACGAGGACCGGGCCTGGCGGGTTTCGCTGTTCGGTGACGAGATCGAGGCGATCTCCGAGTTCGATCCCCTGACCGGCGAGCGCACGGCGAGCCTCGAAGCGGTGACGATCTACGCCAACAGCCACTACGTCACCCCGCGCCCGACGCTCACCGAGGCGATCGCGCGGATCAAGCTCGAACTGCGCGAGCGGCTCGACGAACTGGTCGCCCAAGGGCGTCTGCTCGAAGCGCAGCGGCTGGAGCAGCGCACCACCTTCGACATCGAGATGATGGAAACCACCGGCTCCTGCAAGGGAATCGAGAACTATTCGCGCTATCTGACCGGCCGCCGGCCGGGCGACCCGCCGCCCACCCTGTTCGAATATCTGCCCTCCAACGCGCTGCTCATCGTCGATGAGAGCCACGTCACCGTGCCCCAGATCGGGGGGATGTATCGGGGCGACTTCAACCGCAAATCCGTGCTTTCCGAGTTCGGCTTCCGCCTGCCCTCCTGCATCGACAACCGCCCGCTCAAGTTCGAGGAGTGGGAGAGCTATCGGCCGCAGACGGTCTTCGTCTCGGCGACGCCCGGGCCGTGGGAGATGGAGCGGACGGGGGGCGTGTTCGTCGAGCAGGTGATCCGCCCCACCGGCCTGATCGACCCCGAGGTGGAGATCCGCCCGGTCGAACGGCAGGTCGATGATCTGCTCGGCGAATGCCGCCGCGTCGCTGGCGCCGGCATGCGGGTGCTGGTCACCACCCTGACCAAGCGGATGGCCGAGGATCTCACCGACTATCTCACCGAGCAGGGGGTGAAGGTGCGCTATCTCCACTCCGACGTCGATACGCTCGAGCGCATCGAGATCATCCGCGATCTCCGGCTCGGCGTGTTCGACGTGCTGGTGGGGATCAATCTCCTGCGCGAGGGGCTGGATATTCCCGAATGCGCGCTGGTCGCGATCCTGGACGCCGACAAGGAGGGGTTCCTGCGCTCGACCACCAGCCTGATCCAGACCATCGGGCGGGCGGCGCGCAATGTCGATGGCCGGGTCATCCTCTATGCCGACACCATCACCGGCTCGATGCGCGCCGCGCTCGCCGAGACCGACCGCCGCCGCGCCCGCCAGCGCGCCTACAACGAGGAGCACGCCATCACCCCGCAATCGGTCCGCCGCGAGATCGGCGCGGTGATGGAGTCCGTGTTCGAGCAGGACTATGTCACGGTGGCGCCGGTGAAGGACGCTGCGGTGGCGGAGCTGGTGGGCAAGGATCTCGACGCCACGCTCGCCGAACTGGAAAAGCGCATGCGCGCGGCCGCGGCCGATCTGGAATTCGAGGAGGCGGCGCGGCTGCGCGACGAGATCAAGCGGCTGGAAGCCCACGAACTCGGCCTGCCCGCGCCCCCGGTGCCCTCGCGGCGGGAACGGCTGCCCGAACCCGGCGGGCCGGGTGGCGGCGGCTACGACCCCGCCCGCCGGCGCGGGCGCAAGCAGCGGCGGTGACGGCGGCCGCTACCCCCGCTCGTCGAGCGCCTCACGCAGCTGGCGTTCGTAGTGGCGATAGTATTTGTCGGTGACGAGATCGGTCTTGACCACGATCGCGACATCGGTGGTGTTGAACTGGCGGTCGATCACCGCGCCGTCGCCGACGAACCCGCCGAGGCGCAGATACCCCTTGATCAGCGGCGGAAGCTGCGACAGCGTGCGGCGGGGGTCGATCGTCGTGGGGTCGAGGCGCAGCATCTCCACCCGCCGCTCGGGTAGCGCGCGCGGGCGCAGCGCCGGCGGGGCCAGATGGTTCTCATAGAGGTAGGTGAGCTCGGGGGCGAGCGCGTCCGGGTCGGTTCCCGGCAGGCTGGCGCAGCCGAACATCAGATCGATGCGGTGGTGGAAGACGTAGGCCGCGATGCCGCGCCAGAGCAATTGCATCACCGCGCGGTTGCGGTAGGAGGCATCGACGCAGGAGCGGCCGAGTTCGAGGATGCGGCCGGGGAAGTGCAGCACCGGGGCGATGTCGTACTCGTCCGCCGAGTAGAAGCGCCCGAGCCGCGCGGCGGCCTCGCGGCGGATGAGCCGGTAGGTGCCGACCACACCTTCCGCCCCGGCGCCGAGATCATGGTCGATGACGAGAAGGTGATCGGCGATGGCGTCGAACCGGTCGCGGTCGCGGGCGGTCGCGGCGGTCGCGGCGTCCGCGGCGGCGCCCATCTCGCCGTAGAAGATGCGGTAGCGCAGCGCCTGCACCGCGTCGATCTCGGCGGATCCGGCGGCGATCCGCACGCCGAGGTTGCCGGCGCGCAGTTCGCCGAAGCCGGCGGCGGGTTCGGGGCGGGGGACGGCAGGGGTTTCGGCGGTCATGGGTTGGCCCCGAGCGGGGCGGGTTCGGAGTCCGGGAGCGCCCCGCGGTCGCGCCTTGGTTGCTCGCGGCGGCGGCCGAACAGCTCGAGACGGTGGGAGACCAGGTCGAAGCCCAGCCGCTCGGCGATGGCGCGGACCAGCCGCTCATGGTCGGAATTGGCGAATTCCACCACCTTGCCGCTATCGACGTCGATCAGATGGTGGTGGCTGGCGTGATCCTCCCCGGTGGGCTCGTAGCGGGCGCGCCCGCCGCCGAAGTCCCGCTTCTCCAGGATGCCCTTCTCCTCCAGCAGCCGCACCGTGCGATAGACGGTGGCGATGGAGATATGGGCGTCGCGGCGCGAGGCGCGGCGGTAGAGCTCCTCGACGTCGGGATGATCGTCCGCCTCGGAAAGGACGAGCGCGATGACCCGGCGCTGGCCGGTCATCTTGAGGCCCTTCTCGACACAGAGGCGCTCGATGCGCGATTCCATCGCCTGCCTTTTGGACCAAGAGGCGGGTGGCGGTCCAGCCTCACCCCATGCGCACCACGGCAGAGCCGCCGCCAAGCGCACGACCACGGCAAACTACAACCAACCCGGGCCAGGCGGCAAACCGGCCCCGCGGAGACGCGCGGCGGGGGCGTTCAGCGGGCGCGGGCCTTGGTGCCAAGCCCGATTTTCTTTGCGAGAGAGGAACGATGGCGCGCGTAGTCGGGGGCGACCATCGGATAGTCCGCCGCGAGGCCCCAGCGCTCGCGATATTCATCGGGCGTCATGTTGTAGGAGGTCTTGAGGTGACGCTTCAGCATCTTGAGCTTCTTGCCGTCTTCGAGGCAGACGATATGGTCGGGGAAGACGGACTTCTTGACCGGAACCGCAGGTTGCGGCCGTTCCTGCGCTGGCTCCTCCTTGCCGACCGAGGAGAGGGTCTTGTAGACATCCTGAATGAGAGAGACGAGATTTTCGGTGGACACGGAATTGTGCGCGACATGGGCGGAGACGATCTGCGCGGTCAATCCCAGAAGATCGGTGTTCGGCTCATCGGCCATGGTTATGCTCCCCTTCTGCCGCGTGACACACGATTCGTATAATAGAGCCTCGCGGCGTTTCGCAACGGATATTTTGATCGGCTTGCCGCATTTCAAGAAGTTTCGAGAAACAAAGGTCCTGATATGGCATGGACGGTAGACCGCGAAATCGACATCACCGGCGAAACCTGCCCGATGACCTTCGTGCGCACCCGGCTGGCACTCGACCGGCTCGCTCCGGGGCAGATCCTGCGGGTGCGGTTGCGCGGGGAGGAGCCGCGCGCCTCGGTCCCGCGCACCGCCGAGGCCCAGGGGCACGCGGTGTTGAGCGCCGAAACCGACGCCGCCGGCATCACGGTGTTGCTGATCCGCAGGGGCTGAGCCGGCGGGCGAGCAGGAGGGCGTCGGTCCCGTCCTCGTAGTAGGCGCGGCGGCGGCCGGCCTCGTGGAAACCCGCCGCCCGGTACAGCGCGCGGGCCGCCGTGTTGGCCTCCGCCACTTCGAGCAGCATCCGCCGCGCCCCGCGCGCCGCGGCGAGAGCTTGCGCCGCCGCCAGCAGCCCCGCCCCGACGCCGCGCCGGCGTGCGGCGGGGGCCACCGCGAGGGTCAGGATCTCGGCCTCGTCCGCCGCCGTGCGCAGCATCAGAAAGCCTCCTGCGGCATCGAGCAGTGCGGCAACGCCGGGGGTCGTGAGCAGGCCGGCGATGGCGGGCGCACTCCAGGCCGCGGGCGGGGCGAAGGCGCTGGCGTGCAGGGCGGCGAGCGCGGCCGCCTCCGCCGGGCCGGCGAGCCGTGGTCGCGCGGGCCCGCTCATCGCCGCGCCGGCGCCGGCCCGAGGGCGGGAGGATCGATATAGAGCGGCAGCGGCGGCGCGGCCGGGCGTTCGCCCGCGGCGTGGCGCCGGGCGGCGGCGCGGGCGATCCCCTCGGCGGGCTCGGGCGGGTCCCACACGGTGATCGCACCCTCCGCCGGCGAGGGCAGGTGGGCCGCGAGCAGGGCCGCTGCGTCGCCTGCGATCAGCAGCCGCCCCGATGGTGCGACCAGCGCGGGCTCCGCCGGATCGACCACGGCGAAGCCACCGCCGCGATCGAGAAAAATGCTGCCACGCCCGGAGCCGATCGCGACCCACAGGGCAGCGCCGGGCACCGGCGGCGGGAAGGCGCGGTACGCTTGCGCCCGATCGACGCCATAGAGCGGCAGGCCGGCGGCGGCGGCGAAGCCGGCGGCGAAGGCAATACCGGCGCGGATGCCGGTGAAGCTGCCCGGCCCGGTCGCAACGGCGACCGCGTAGAGCGCCTCCGGCGCCACCGCGGCCTCCGCGAGCAGACCGGCCACCAGCGGCGGCAGACGGGCGGCTTGCGCGCGCGCGCCCTGCTCCGCCGCCACCGCGCGCACCGCGCCCTCCTGCCACAGCAGCACGGCGAGGCGGCCGCCGGCGCAATCGATCGCGAGCAGGCACATGCTCAAGCGAAGCGCGTGATCGCGAAGGGCGCCGGGTCGATCGCAGGGGCGCGCCCGGCGATCAGCTCGGTGATCAGCCGCGCGGTGCCGGCGGCCTGGGTGAGGCCGAGATGGCCGTGGCCGAAAGCGTAGGCGAGATCCGGCCGGCGCGGCGAGAGGCCGATGACCGGCAGCGAATCGGGCGTGCTCGGGCGCTGGCCCATCCATACCGTCCCGCCCGCGGGATCGAGGCCGGGCAGGTAGCGCCGGGCCAGCGTCAACAGCGCGGCGGCGCGGGCGTAGTTGGGCGGGGCCGCGAGCCCGGCGAACTCGGCGGCGCCGCCAATCCGCAGCCCGACCGCAAGCGGGGTGGCGACGAAATGGTGCTCGGCGAAGATCAACTCCCGCCCGACCTCGATGCCCGGGCGCGGCAGGGTGGTGTTGTAGCCGCGCTCGGCCTCGAGCAGGGCGCGCTCGCCGGCGCTGTGGACCAGGCGTGCGGACCAGGCGCCGGCGGCGACGAGAATACGTTCGAACCGCTCGTCCGCAACCACGCCGGGCGCGGCGATAGAGGCGATCTCGGCGCGGCGGATGCCGATCCCCCGCCCGCGCGCGGCGGCGAGCAGCCCGGCCCAGATCGCCTTCGGGTCGGAGACATGCATCCAACCCGGGGTGAACACGGCGCGGGCGATGTCGGGGGTGAGCGCCGGCTCCATCGCGCGGGCCGCGGAGGGTGTGAGTTCCTCGAACGCGATGCCGTGGGCGCGCGAGATCGCCCAGAAGCGCTGGTCTTCGGCGAAGCCCCGCTCGGTGCGGTAGAGGGTGAGCGCACCCGTCTCGCGCAATTCCCCGCTCATGCCGGTCGCGGCCAGCAGGCGCCGCCATTCGCCCGCGGTCAGTGCATGGAGTGCCGCCAGCGCCGCGGCGGCCTTGGCCACCTCCGCCGCCCGCCCGGAGGCGAGGAAGCGGGCGAGCCAGGGCAGCAGGCGCGGCAGATGGCCGGGGCGCAGCGCCAGCGGGCCGAGCGGGTCGAGCAGCCAGCCGGGAATTTTCCACAGCAGCCCGGGGCCAGAGCGGGGCACGATCTCGGTCACGGCGAGCGCGCCGGCATTGCCCCAGGAGCATTTGTCGCCCTCTGGGTCGCGGTCGAAGACGATCACCTCGTGCCCGTCGGCGCGCAAGGCAAGCGCGGCGGCGAGCCCGACGACGCCGGCGCCGATGACGGCGATGCGCGCCACCGGCGCGATTCAGGCGGCGGACTTGAGGCCCACCGGACGGGTGGCAAGCGCCTCCTCGACGATGCGGACCACACGCTCCCGTTCCTCCCCGATCAGCGGCAGGCGCGGCGGGCGCACCCATTCCGCGCCTTCGCCCGTGATCTGGTTGGCGAGCTTGATGTATTGCACGAGCTTGACCGCGACATCGAGGTGCAGGAGCGGCATGAACCAGCGGTAGAGCGCCACCGCCTCGGCCATCCGCCCGGCGCGGGCGAGGCGACAGAGGGCGACCGCCTCGCGCGGGAAGGCGTTGACCAGGCCGGCGACCCAGCCCACCGCCCCCATCGTCAGATTTTCGAGGACCAGATCATCGACCCCGCAGAACAGGCGGTAGCGGTCGCCGAGGCGGTTGATCATGTCGGTGATGCGGCGCGAATCGTGGCTGGATTCCTTCACCGCGACGATGTTCTCGACCTCGGCGAGGCGGGCGAAATCCTCCGGCCCGAGATCGACGCGGTAGGACACCGGGTTGTTGTAGATCATGATCGGCAGGCCGGTTGCGGCGGCGAGCGCGGTGAAATGCGCCACCGCCTCGCGCCCGTCCTGCTGGTAGACCATGCAGGGCAGCGCCATCAGCCCGGCGGCGCCGGCGCGCTCGGCGCGGCGGGCGAAGCCGATGCCGAGTTCGGTGGTGTATTCGGCGACACCGGCGAGCACGGGAACGCGCCCGGCCACCGTCTCGGCCGCGGTGCGCACCACGGCCTCCTTCTCGTCCGGCGAGAGCGAGGCGTTCTCGCCCAGCGTGCCGAGCATGATGAGCCCCTCGGCGCCCGCCGCGAGGCAGGATTCGATGTGGCGGGCGGTGGCGGGAAGGTCGAGCCCGCCGTCCGCGGTCATTTCGGTCATCAGGGCGGGAAAGACACCCTGCCAGTTCACCTTCATGCCAAGCCTCCGGAAAGTGCCGCGCGATGATGGGGCGGGGCGCAAGGAGGGTCAATGCGGCGGAAGCGTGGCGAGAAAATGGCTTGCAGCGCGCGATGATTTCAAGTCACGTTACGGACCCGGGGAAACGTCACTCGGGAAGAGACGGCCCTGGGGCCGAATACAACTGGAGGGGAAGGCATGGAAGAAGGTAGAAAGCTGAGGCGCGAAGCCGGGCTGATCGGCCTGCTGTTCGCCAGCATGGGAGGTATCGTCGGCTCCGGCTGGCTGTTCGGCCCGCTGACCGCGGCGCAGACGGCGGGGCCGGCCTCGATCATCGCCTGGATGATCGGCGCGGTGGCGGTGCTGCTGCTCTCGTTCGTCTATGCCGAACTCACCACCGCCTTTCCTCGCGGCGGCGCGGTGGTCGCGTTCCCCAAGCTCAGCCACGGCTCGCTGATCGCGCTGATCATGAGCTGGGTGGTGTTCCTCGGCTACGTGACGGTGGCACCGGCCGAGGTTCTGGGCGTGATGAAATACGCCCACAACTACCTGCCCGGCATTGTCACCCCGGATGCCGCCTCGCCGCTCGGCTTCATTGAGGCGGCGGGCCTGCTCGCGCTGTTCGTGGTGGTGAATTTCTTCGGCATCCGCTGGGTATTGCAGCTCAACACCACGCTGGTGTGGTGGAAGCTCCTGGTGCCGGCGCTGACCGCGGTGATGCTGATCGTGGTCGGCGGGCATTTCGAGAATCTGACCAGCCACGGCTTCTCGCCGATGGGCACCCACGGCATCCTCTCGGCGGTCTCCACCTCCGGCATCGTGTTCAGCTACCTCGGCTTCCGCCAGGCGATCGAACTCGCCGGCGAATCGAGCAACCCGCGCCGCAATCTGCCGATCGCGGTGGTGGGCTCGGTGGTGATCGGGGCCATCCTCTACATCACCTTGCAGGTGGCGCTGATCGCCGCCATCGACCCCAAGGATCTCGCCCACGGCTGGGCGAAGCTGACGTTCAAGGGGATCGCCGGGCCGTTCGCGGGCCTCGCCTCGCTGCTCGGGCTGGGCTGGCTCGCCGCCTTCCTCTACATCGACTCCGTCATCTCCCCGGCGGGCACCGGCATCATCTACACCACCACCACCTCGCGGGTGCTGTTCGCCATCGGCAACGAGGGGCTGATGTCGAAGGGGCTCTCCGCGCTGACCGAGCGCGGCGTGCCGGTGGTGGCGCTCGCCATCACCTTCCTGTTCGGGCTGGTGTTCCTGTTCCCCTTCCCGCAGTGGCAGACGATCGTGAACTACATCTCCTCGGTCACCGTGCTGTCCTACGGCATCGGGCCGGTGGTGCTGCTCACCCTGCGCAAGACCTTGCCGATCGAGGGCCATCCGCGGCCGTTCCTGCTCAAAGCCGCCTGGCCGGTGGCGGGGCTGGCGTTCATCATCTCCAACCTCATCATCTACTGGAGCGGCGCCGACACCGACAATTACGTCTTCGGCATGATCCTGGTCTTCTTCGTGCTGTTCGTCGCCTATGAGATGTTCACCAAGGGTTCGCTCGCCCATCTCGAATGGCGCGGGGCCTGGTGGCTCGCGCCGTATTTCGTCGGCATGTGGCTGCTCACCCGCATGGGCCCGAAGGATCTCACCGGCGGCAGCGGGCTGCTTCCGATGGGGATCGACATGGTGGTGGTCGCGGTGTTCAGCATCGTCATCCTGATGGTGGCGATCGCGAGCGGCATTCCCGAACCGGAGGAGGCGCGGGCGACGATCCTCGCCGGCGAGCCGGAGCTGCTCGGGCCGATGCC
>DAHWFB010000038.1 GCA_027326105.1 Acetobacteraceae bacterium | reverse complement strand
CCGCCTGGGTCTCGGAAAGATGGAAGCGGGCGATCAGCGCGGCACGGGGATCGTCCTCCTCGCGGACGATGCGGATCACCTCGTCGAGGTCGAGATAGACCACGAGATAGCCATCGAGGATCTCGAGCCGCCGCTCGATGGCGGCGAGACGGTGGGCGAGGCGGCGTTGCAGGACCACATGCCGGTGATCGAGCCAGGCGCGCAGCACCGCGCGCAGGCCCATCACCCGCGGGGTGCGGGTCGCGTCGAGCACGTTCATGTTGAGCGGGATGCGGGTTTCCAGCGCGGTCGCGCGGAACAGCGTTTCCATCAGCACGGCGGGCTCCACTCCCCGCGCGCGCGGCTCCAGCACCAGGCGCACGCCGGTCGTGCTTTCGTCGCGGATGTCGGCCAGCAGCGGCAGCTTCTTTTCTTCGAGCAGGGTGGCGATCTGCTCGATCAGCCGGGCCTTGGCGAGCTGGTAGGGAATCTCGGTCACCACGATCTGCCAGGTGCCGTGCTTGCCCTTCTCCACTTCCCAGCTGGCGCGCAGGCGGAAGCCGCCGCGGCCGGTTTCGTAGGCGGCCTCGATGTCGGCGGGAGATTCCACGAGCACGCCGCCGGTGGGGAAATCCGGGCCGGGCATGTGGCGCAGCAGATCGGCCGTGGTGCAGCCGGGGTGGGCGATGAGATGGGCGGCGGCGGCGCAGATCTCGGCGGCGTTGTGGGGCGGAATGGCGCTCGCCATGCCGACCGCGATGCCGGTCGCGCCATTGGCGAGGAGGTTGGGGAAGGCGGCGGGCAGGATCTCCGGCTCGCGCTCCTCGCCGTCGTAGGTCGGGCGGAAGTCGACGGCGTCCTCTTCGATTCCGTCGAGCATGGCGCGGGCCACCTCGGTCAGCCGCGCCTCGGTGTAGCGCATGGCCGCGGCATTGTCGCCGTCGATGTTGCCGAAATTTCCCTGGCCTTCGACCAGCGGGTAGCGGGCGGCGAACTCCTGCGCCAGCCGCACCAGCGCCTCGTACACCGCGGCATCGCCGTGGGGATGGAACTTGCCGATGACGTCGCCCACCACGCGGGCGCATTTCTTGAAGCCGGATTGCGGGTCGAGGCGCAACTGGTGCATGGCGTAGAGCAGCCGCCGGTGCACCGGCTTCAGCCCGTCGCGCACATCGGGCAGCGAGCGCGCCATGATGGTGGAGAGCGCGTAGGCGAGATAGCGCTCGGAGAGCGCATCCGCGAGCGGCGTGTCCTCGATGCGGTCGATGGTGGTGTCAGGCATGGGCGATGCTGGCTTGCTCGTCGCGGGCGATGGCGTCCACCCGCTCATACAGAAGCGTGCGTGCCGGGGGAAGCGGGCGGTGCTGCGCGCCGAACACGTCGCGGGCGAGGAAATGGCCGGTCAGCCGCAGCCCGTCGCGCCATTGGGCGGCGTCTCCCGCCGCCGTGTCCGCGGCCGCCTCCTCGCGCAGGAACGCGGGCAGCGGCAGCAGGTGCGCCCGCCAGGCGCCGGCCGCCGCGTCGCTCACCGCCCTTCCCGTGCGCGGGGAGACCCAGCGCAGATCCTGGTTCGTTCCGGTCTGCGCACAGGCGGAGAGGTCGAGCCCGTAGCCGAGATCGGCGAGCAGCGCCAGTTCCCAGCGCACCAGCTCGGCGAGCAGCGGCGGGCCGAGGGCGAGGCGGGAGACCAGCGCGAAGAGGCCGGCGAAGACCCGCGGGTGGGGCTCGCGTTCGGGCAGCGCGGCGTCGGCGAGCGCGCAGGCGGCGGCGAGCAGCGCGCTCGTGAGAGCCGAGTCCATGGCCAGCGCGGCGGCGGGGTGGACGAGTTCGCCGGAGAGCCCGCCCAACTGGTCGGAGAGCCGCGCCACCCAGCGGGCGGCGAGCAGGTTGCCGGCCTGCCAGGTGCCGCCGTGGCGCCGCCCCGCCCCGCCGCGCACCAGACCGCGCCAGGCGCCATGCTCGGCGCTGAGCACGCAGGCGATGCGGTCGGCCTCGCCGAAGTCGCGTGCGGAAAGGACGATCGCCGGCGCGGACCATTCCATGACCGGCTCCCCGCGGTTCCCAGGCCCCGATCATGGGACCGATTCGCGGCCCCGGCCAGCCTTCTTCAGGGTCCCAGCCTTCTTCAGTGCCCGAGCGCGGCCTTCAGCGCGTCGAGGCAGGCGCCGTCGATCGCCACCTCGCGGTCGCGCTCCAGGATGGCGAAGGCTTCCGCGGGCGGCATCGGGCCGCGGTAGGGCCGCGCCGCGGTGAGCGCGTCGAAAATGTCGGCGACCGTGATGATCCGGGTCTCGAGCGCGATCTCCTCGCGCGTCAGCCCGCGCGGGTAGCCCTTGCCGTCCAGCTTCTCGTGGTGGGCGCCGACGATCGGGGCGAGATCGGCGAAGATGCTGACCCGCGAGAGGATCTGCTCGGAAAGCGCGGAATGGCGGCGGATCACCTCCCATTCCTGCGAGTCGAGCTTGCCCGGCTTGTCCAGGATCGCGTTGCTGACCCCGAGCTTGCCGATGTCGTGCAGCAGCGAGGCGCGATGCAGCCAGCGCCGGCGTTCGGCGGAAAAGCCGAGTTCGGCGGCGATCGCGTCGGCATACTCCGCCACCCGGTCGCTGTGGCCGAAGGTGAAGCTGCTTTTGGCGTCCACCACGGCGGCGAAGGCTGTGGTGATGGTGTCGAGCCGGTCCTCGTCGATCAGGATCACCCGCGCCAGCGGTTCGAGTGCGGCCACCCGCGCCTCCAGCCCGGCATCGGCGAGGTCGGGCCACAGAGCGGTCTCGCGCGCGAGGGTGAGGAAGCGGGCGGCGAGCTCGGGGTCGAACCAGCTTCCGGCGCGGCGGCGCACTTCGGCGCAGGCGGCTTCGGCGCCGCCCACGGTATGGAACACGTCGGCCACCTGCGCGAGCAGCCCGATGCGCGCGATGAGCGGGATCGCGGCGCCGGCGAGCCCCTCCGGGCGGCCCTTGCCGTTCCAGTGCTCGTCGAGCGCGCGCACCCCGGCGGCGACGGCGGGGCCGAAGCCGAGCCGGCGGACGATGTCGGCGCCGCGGTCGCAGCGCGCGCGGATGAGCTGGTCGGCGAGCTGGTGGCCCTGGGTGGTCAGCCGCAGGATGCGCCGCGCCCGCTCGCGCAGACTCTCCCCCGGCCCCGCGTGCTCGATCACGAAGCGGCAGAGCTGGACCAGGCTCTGCGAATCGACGGTCTTGTAGTCCTGCTTGGTCAGCCGCTCGTCGCCGCCGTAGAGCTCCCACAGCCGCGCCGCGTTGCTGCTGCACCCCGCGTCCTTGAGCAGGATGCCGTAATAGAGGTCCGACAGCGCATCGGCGTCGAGGCCGAGGTCGGTGCCGATCGCCATGCCGATGACGCAGCAGCGCAGGCAATGGCCCTGCGGCTGCCCCTCGGTGAGATCGAGCGCATAGCTCAGCGCGCCGATCACCTCGCCGAGCCGCAGGATCGGGCCGGCGGAACTGTGCTCGGGGAACGCCTCGGGCGGGGGAACGGGCAGGGCGAGGGTCATGGCGGCGGGTGAGGATCGGACCGGATCGCTTAACCAATGTCTAAGTTCTGGGGAGAGTTGCAAAATAGAGAATCTCCGGAGCGCGCCGTCGCTGGGCGCCGGTTGCCGGTCGCCTTGACAGCGCCTGCCCCGGTCTCTATCAGCCCGCCCGACCCCAGCCCGTTCCCGGACCCATTCCCATGAAGATCCGCAACAGCCTCCGTTCGGCCAAGACCCGTGACAAGAACTGCCGGGTGGTCCGCCGCCATGGGCGGGTCTATGTCATCAACAAGCTCAAGCCGCGGATGAAGGCCCGCCAGGGCTGACCGGCCGCGAGGCCCCGCCGCCGGCGCCCGCCCGCCGGCTTTCCTCTGGAACCCGTCCCCGCCGCTCGCGATTGCGGTTGTGCCCGCCGCGCCCGTGCCCACATGCTCGGCGCGGGAAGCGGGGAGGGTGCGCATGGGGGATCGACCAGATTCCGGCAAAATGGGGTGCGGGGCGCTGCGGTGCGGGGCGATGCGGTGCGGGGCGCTGCGATCGGGTGCGATGCGGGGTGCGGCGGTGGCGCTGCTCTTCCTGCTCGGCGCCGCCGCGCCCGCCGCGCCCGCGGTTCCGGCGAATCGGGCGAATCCGGCGATCGAGCGGCTGCTCTCCGCGCTCCACGCCGCCAGCAACGGGCGCGACGCCGGCGCCATCGCCGCCCGGCTCGAGCGGACCTGGGAGAATGCCGGCACCCCGGCGGTGACGCTGCTGCTGCGCAGCGGGCAGGCGGCGCTGGCGGCGGGCCGCTTCGCCGACGCGCTGCGCGATGCCGACGCCGCGGTGACGCTGGCGCCCGATCTGCCGGCGGCACGCTTCGCCCGCGCGGTGGCGCGGCTGCACCTCGGCCAGCGCGCCGGGGCGGAGCGGGATCTCGCCCAGAGCCTGGCGATCGAGGCGCGCTTCCTTCCGGCGCTCGAACTCGAGGCCCGGCTGGCCGCGGGGAGGGGGGATTGGACGGCGGCGGCGGCGGCCTGGCGGCGGGTGCTCACCCTCGCTCCGCGCCTGCCCGGCGGCCAACGCACGCTGCGCGGCTTCCTCCGCCACGCCGCCGGCCACCAGGCGTAGGAACCAGCCCGCGTTAGCGCGGGATTAGCCGGCGGCCGCTAGGCTCGGGCGATGGCGAGCCTTTCCGCGATCCTTGCTGCTTCCCCATCGCCACCGGTCGCGCGCCGCCGGGGCGGCATCCGCGCTCTCGCCGCCTTTCCGCTGCCCGGACTAGGCCTGCTGGTGGCCGCCGATGGGTTCGGCTGCGCGGCGGGCGGCTTCGCGGTCACCCGGTTTTGGGGAATCCTCGCCGCGACCCTGCTGCTGCTGGCCATCGCCCTGCTGTACGCCACCTTGCGCCCCCGCCCTGCGATCGCCGGCATGGCTGGGCACGCGGCGCTGTGGGTGGGGTTTTCCGCCGCCGGGGCGGTGCTGACCTATCTCGCCGCGACGGCCGACCTACCGCTGCGCGACGGCTGGCTGCGCGCGGCCGACGCCGCGCTCGGCTTCGACTGGGCGCGCCCGGCCGGGTGGGTGGGGCGCCATGGCGTCGCCGACGCGGTGCTGCGCCTGGCCTATTTCAGCCTGCTGCCGCAGATCGCCCTGTCGATCGCCCTGCATGCGCGGGCCCGCCCGGAGCGCAACCGCGAGATGCTGGGGGCGGCGATGCTCGCGCTGGTCCCGACGGTCGCGCTCTCCCTGCTGCTGCCCGCCCTCGGCCCGGGCGCGGCCCCGGGCGCGCCGCCCACCGCCGATCTCGCCTATCTCGCTCCGCTGCTCGCGCTGCGCCACGGGACGCTGCATGTGTTCGCCCTGCCGGTGATGCAGGGGATCGTGACCTTTCCCTCCTATCACGCGGCGCTGGCGGTCATCATCGCGGCGAGCCATCGCGGAACCCGGGCGTTCCGGGGCTTCGTTGTGGTCGAAGCGCTGGTGCTGGCGGCGACGCCCCCGATCGGGGGGCACTATCTCAGCGATGTTCTGGCCGGACTGGCGATCGCGCTGCCCAGCGTGCTGCTGGCCGCCCGCCGGTCGCGTCCCGCAGCCGCCGCTCCTGCCCGTGGCGGCGGGTGAGGCCGATCCGGTCGAAGGCTTCCAGAATCTCCACCGCGCGCTTGCGCCCGAGGCCGGCGCGGTCGCGGAAGCGCGCGGTCTCGATCACCCCTTCCGCCTGCTCCGCGGCGAGCGCGCGGATGAGCCCCGCGAGCGCTGACACTGCTTCGGGCAGCAGAAAATGATCGGGGCCGAGCTCGACCAGCAGCCCCGCGCGGCACAGGCGCGCGAGCACGCCGCGCAGCGCCGCCTCCTCCCGCCCGAGGGCACGGGCCAGCGCCCGCAGGCGCGGCGGGTCGGCCGGCCGGGCGGCCAGGAGCGGGGCCAGCGCGGCGGCGATCTCCCGCGCGTCGGGCGCCAGCCGCGGGCGATGGCCGGGGAGGTGGAACCGCCCGCCGCGCCGGCCCAGGCTCCCGGCCGCGACCATGGCATCGGCGAATGCCGCCAGCACCGGCTCCGGCACAGGCGCGGCGAGCATCGCAAGCAGCCCGCGCGCGTCCTGTCCGGCGGCTTCGGGGTCGGCCTGGTGGGCGCGGGCGAGCGCGTCGCGGATCGCGCCATCGAGCCCCGCCGCGACGCCGGGCGCGAAGGCGATCCCAGCGCAGCGAACCGCGCCCGCCCGCTCGAGCCGGGCCGCGACCTCCGCCGGGCCGAGCCCCCGGCCAGCGGCGAAGACGGCGAGATCGACCCAGCCCGGCGGTGCCGCCAGCAGGGCGGCGAGTTCGCCGCCCGGCGCGGCGGCGGCGAGGGCGGCG
>DAHWFB010000026.1 GCA_027326105.1 Acetobacteraceae bacterium | reverse complement strand
GCGGCGGCGGTGCTGGCGCTGCTCGCGCAGGCGCCCGCCGGTGGCTGACCCCGCCACGGATCCGCTCGGCCGGTCTGGCCGACCACATCGCGGCAGTGCCAGCGCGGCACCGCCGCGATAGGGCGGCGGCGATAGGCGGCCGCGATGGCATTGCCGCGCGCCCGATCGAAAACCACCCGCCGGCGCCGATCGAATTGGTTGGATGGAGAGCCTGAAGCTGCTACCATCGGTCGCGTGGATCGGGTCGGGTGTGAGCCCCGGCTGCAATACGCGCTGGGGGCACGTGCGATCGGGGGGACGTGCGATGAGCCAGGGCAAGGAACCGCCGGGCCTGTTCGCGAAGCTGCACGGCCGGCCGGGGACACGGGTGATCATCGGCGGCGGGGTGGCGGCGGAGGTGTTCCGCCAGACCGCTGACCCGGCGGTCGCCACCTGGATCTTCGGCAACGGCGGGCTGTGGGCGAACGTGGCCGGGCCGCACACCGACGGCGGCCACAAGATCGGCCAGCCCGCCCATGTGCTCGCGCTGTCCGGCCAGAAGGTGCCCGCCTACCAGAAGGCGATGGGCAGCAACCCGACCGACTACCAGGGGTTTCTCGATTCCGGGGAGTTCCAGAAAGGGGTGAAGGCGCTGAGCCTTTCGTCCCAGGCGCGGGACCATGCACTCGAGGTGCCGGGCGCGAAGGTCACCCACATCCGCCGCAATCCCAAAGGGCCCGGCCTGGAGGTGACCTACGAGGTGGGGGGCAGGAGGAGTGACCCTATCATCGCCAACCAGGTGGTGATCGCGACCGGGATCGGCCCGCAGATGGGGCCGGGGATCGCCGTGATGCCGGCGGGCGGCGAGATCGCGGAGTACCAGAACATCCGCCACTTCCCGCCGATCATGGAGGGGCTGCAATATCTCGCGATGGCGCAGGGGGACCGCCCGCAGCGCAAGCGCGACCATGTCCGCAACATCGCGGTCTATGGCGGCGGCGGCACCTCGGGGTGGCTGGTCGACCAGGCGCTGCATTCGAGCACGCCGCGGCGCTTCCTCTGGATCGTGCGTCCCGGCGGGTCGGGCTACAGCAAGGCGATGCTGCCCGGCAGCCGCAACCAGATGACGCTGGAGAAGACGCTGGCGGTGCGCCAGGAGCTCGAGATCGTCAGCCTGAGCATCGTCCCCGCCAACGCCAAGCCGATGATGGACGAGCAGGACGAGAAGACCCGGGCGCCCATACCGATGCGCAACCGGCCCCGCCCCTATCCGCGGCTGCGGCTGAAGGTGAAGGGCGAGCTGACGGGCGGGCAGCCGGGCTACATGATGATCGATTTCTTCCTCTACAGCATCGGACCCGACCCGACGGCGCAGGGGAGCATCATGAGCATCCTCGAGCCGACGCTGTACCAGGCGCTCCAGCCGCTCAGGGACTACAACATGGTGCTCTCCGGCCAACTGCGGGGGCGGCACGACGTTCTGGCGCTGGAGGCGCTGGAGGGAAAACTGCTGGTGATCGGCGCCGCCTCCTTCGCCGGGGTGCGGCTCCGCGATCCGCAGACGCAGGGAGCGAAGACGCGCCCGGAACCGGCGCCGATGGAGACGCTGCCGTGGGGCTCGCAGGTGCCGGACGGCATCGCAGTCGCGGTGGCGACCATCTCGGCGCTGAACAACTTCGTGCCCATCAGGCAGGTGTGGAACGGCAAGCGGCCCTTCGTGGTGGAGAGCAACGTCAACTTCAACCTCGCCGACGCCAACCAGCTCGCCTGCTACATCTCTGCCTTCACCGACATGAAGGCCGGGCAGGTCGAGAACTGCGTGCAGGAGATCCTGCGCGAGCGCTCCAGGAAGGGAACCGCGCCGAACCCCAACGACCCGATGCCGGGGCAGCAGGGTAAGAGCTACGTCGATGTGATGAAGACCGCGATCAAGGACCCGGTGAAGATGCGGTTGGAGCGGGCCAAGCTGGAGGAGGCCTATGTCGCCGACCCGCAGCACGAGAAGGCGTTCGGCCTGACCGAGCGGGAGGTTTTCGAGATCATCCGGAAATACGACGCTTTGTAGCCGGCCCGGACCGGCTCAGCCGAGCCCGTAGTCGGAGACCAGCGGATCGAGGCGGAATTCGCCGGCGAGGAATTCGATCACCGCGCGGGTGCGGGGGGCGAGGAAGCGGCGGGAGGGATAGACCGCCTGGATGGGCAGGCGCGGCGTGCGCCAGCCGGGCAGCACGCGCTGCACCGTGCCCTCGCGCAGTTCCCGGGTGAAGAACCAGGAGGGCAGCCGGCCGACGCCCATGGAGGCGAGCACGGCGGCGCGGACCGCGTCCACCGAATCGGTGCGGAAGCGGCCGGTGACCTTGACCGTCTCGCTCCCGCCGCCGCGCTCGAAGCGCCACTCGACCGCGTTGCGGGCGAGATAGACCAGGCATTCGTGCCCGGCGAGCTCGGCCGGGGTGGCGGGGGCGGGGTGGCGGGCGAGATAGTCGCGGCTGGCGACCAGCACCGTCTCCACCACCCCGATCCGGCGCGCGATCAGGCCGGCATCGGTCACCTGGCCGACGCGGATGGCGAAATCGAGCCCCTCCTGGACCAGATCGGCGATCCCGTCGCTGAGGGAGAGTTCGATTTCGAGACCGGGGTGGCGGGTCAGCAGGGTGCCGAGGCGGGGGGCGATCATCATCCGGCCCATGGCGACGGTGGCGCCGAGGCGCACGAGGCCGGTGGGCGAGGTGAGGCGGCTGCCCACCGAGGCTTCCGCCTCGGCGACGTCGGCGAGCACGCGGCGGGCGTGTTCGAGCAGTTCGCGACCCTCCGGGGTGAGCGCGAGGGAGCGGGTGGTGCGCTGGAGGAGCCGGGCGCCGAGATGGTCCTCGAGCGCGGTGATCTGGCGGGAGACGCCGGGCTGGGTGGTGTTGCGCTCGCGGGCGACGGCGGAGAAGGAGCCGGCATCGGCGACGCGCACGAAGGTGGCGAGAGCGGCGAGGACGTCCATCGGCCGGAGATGGGGTGGGGCGGCGCGATTTCAAACTTCTTCGCATAAGTCATATCAGGCTGAGCGACATTCCGGTTTTCCGCCTCATGGGCCATCTTCCGTTCACCGACGCGGGGGAGAGCCCCCGCCGGGAACCACCCAGGACCGGCGGGACCGGCCCGCTCACCAGGAGAGAGACCATGAACAAGACCCTTTTCGCCGCCCTCGCCGCGCTGAC
>DAHWFB010000120.1 GCA_027326105.1 Acetobacteraceae bacterium | reverse complement strand
CGGCGGCGGCGCCCCCCGCCGCGCCGCGACGCAGCCCCGGCGGAGCACGAAGCCGCACCCGCCGCCGCACCGGCTCCGGAGCCGGCATCGGCGGCCACGCCCGAGCCCGCGCCCACGCCCGAACCCGCGCCCGGGCCCGCGCTGCGCCCGCTCCTGGTCGGCAGCGACACCGTTCCGGCGGAGCGCAAGCGAGGCTGGTGGCGGCGCTGAGCCGGGGCGCGCTCGGCCGCCTCGAGCGGGTGGCGGCGGGCTCGCTGCCCCCGCTGCGCCGGCTGCTCGCCGAGCGCGCCGCGCTGGCCGCCGAACTGGCCCGGCTGCGCGACACGCTGCCGGCGCCCGTTCCCGCCGCGGCCGGGCGGACCGGCGGCAGCCTCTCGGGCCTGGTCGATCCGGCGCGCTACGAGGACCCGCCCTGGCGCGCGCTGCACGAGGATCTCGCCCGCTACGCGCTGGACCGGCACTGTTTCCGCAATCTTTCCGGCGCCATCCACCGCAAGGGCTACGAGTGGACCCACTGCCTGTTCGGGCTGCGCGAACTCGGCATGCTCCGCCCCGCGGCGCGGGCCCTCGGCGTCGGCGCCGGGCGCGAGCCGGTGATCTTCTGGCTCGCCGCCCACATCGCGGAGGTGGTGGCGACCGACCGCTACGGTGATGCGGCCTGGAGCAGCGGCGGCGGGCGCGAGGCGGACCGTGCGGCGCTCGCCGCGGCCCGGCGCGCCTGCCCGCCCGGGCTCGACCAGGCGCGCATCCGCTTCGAGGACGCCGACGGCACCGCCCTGCCCTACCCGGACGCGAGCTTCGATTTCGCCTGGAGCCTGTCCTCGATCGAGCATTTCGGCGGCCACGGCGCGGCGGCGAAGGCGCTCTCGGAAATGGCCCGGGTGGTGCGCCCGGGCGGGGTGGTCGCGGTCGCGACCGAGGTGCTGCTGCTCGAGGAATACCGCCACCCCGAGTATTTCACCCGCGCCGAGATCGCCGCCCTCCTCGCCGCCTGCCCCGCGCTCGCGCTGGTCTCGCCGATCGACTACGACTGCCTGCCGGTCGCCTACCTGGTCGACCAGATCGTGGTTCCCGCCGGGGTGGACCGGCGCCGGCGGCACGTGGTGCTCAACGACGGGGCGGTGCAGTGGAGCTCGCTCGTGCTGTTCCTGCGCCGGCGGGATTAACCGGATCTTCGCCCCCGGCGGCGAGACTGCGGCCCTCCCCGGATCGGCGGGGAGGTCGCGGCCGGGAGCGCGGATGGCGTACGATCGTCGGCTGGTGGTCGCCCTCGCCTGCGGGCTGTGCGCCGGGGTGGGAGCCGCGGCGTGGATGCTCTATCTGCCCGCCCTCGGCGTCGCCGCCGGGCAGGACTGGATGGTCTTCCACACCGTGGCGCGCGCCTGGCTGCACGGCAATGCCGCCCTCGCCGATGAGCCCAACCGGCTGACCGCGCTGATCAACTGGAAGTTCCGCCACTGGCTGGCGGTGTCGCTCGATCTCCACCCCTGGCTCTATCCGCCCTCGTTCCTGCTGCTGCTGCTCCCCTTCGGCGCGCTGCCGTTCTTCCCGGCCTGGGCCGCGTTCCAGTGCGTGACCGGCGGGCTGCTGGTCGCGGCGCTGTGGCGCTGGAGCGGGGCGGGGCGGTGGCGGCCGCTGCTGGTGCTGGTCGTGCTCGCCTCTCCGGCGGCGGCGTTCAACCTGATCGTGGGGCAGAACGGGTTCCTCACCGCCGCCCTGTTCGTGGCCGGCTTCGGCCTGCTGCCCGCGCGGCCGCTGCTGGGCGGGGTGGCGCTCGGCCTGTTGACGCTGAAGCCCCAGCTCGGCGTGCTGATCCCGCTCGCCCTGCTCGCCGACCGCAACCCCCGCGCCATCGCCGGGGCGGCGCTCGGCGGGCTCGGGCTCGCGCTGGCGAGCCTCGCCGTGTTCGGCGCGCGCTTCTGGGCCGGCTGGCTGCGGATGATGCTGGGCGGCGGCCCGCTGCTCGCGGAATGGGACCGTTCGGGGCGGGAGTATGGCACCAGCCTGTTCGCCAACGCCCACGCGCTCGGCGCCGGCTTCGGTGCGGCCAATCTGGTGCAGCTCGCGGGCACCGCCGGGGCGGCGGCGCTGACCTGGGTGATCTGGCGCGGCGGGAGGCCGCGCGCCCAGAAATTCGCCGGCCTGCTGGCGGCGACGATGCTGGCCGCGCCCCATGTCAGCAACTACGACATGATGGTGCTGGCGGTCGGCGCCGGCCTGCTCTTCTGCGCCGCGCTGGAGAGCGGGAGGGCGGAGGACGGGATGCGGGCCGGCCCGCTCGCGCTCACCCTGCTGCTGTGGGCCTGCCCGCTCGCCAACCCGCCGGCGGCGCTGCCGATCGGGCTCCTGACCCCGCCGCTGCTGCTCGGCGTGCTCGTGCTGCTGGCGCGCCGGAGCCGCCCGCTCAGCGCGGAGCGGGATGCCAGCCGGCGAGACGCGATGGCGCTTCCCGCATATCGGCTTCCGGGCCGCAGTAGCTGAAGCGGACGAAGTTGCGCCCCCGCGCGCGGTCGAAATCCACCCCCGGCGTCGCCGCGATGGCGCACTCGGCGAGCATCGCCGCACAGAACGCCTCGCTGTCGATGCCGCGATCGGAAATGTCGGCGTAGAGGTAGAAGGCGCCTTCCGCCGGCGAGAGCGCCGGGAAGCCGGCGGCCGGGAGCTGGCCCAGCAGATGGGCGCGGGAGCGGCGGTAGCGGGCGATGTTCTCCTGTAGCTCGGCATGGCAATCGAACGCCGCCGCCGCCGCGACCTGGCCGATGTGCGGGGCGGAGATGAAGAAATTCTGCGCCAGGCATTCCACCGGGCGGAGGAGATCCTCGGGCAGCACCATCCAGCCCACCCGCCAGCCGGTCATGCTGAAGTATTTCGAGAAGCTGTTGATCACCACCGCGGAGGCCGAGCAGCCGGCGGCGGTGGCGGGGGCGGCGTCGTAGTGCAGCCCGTGGTAGATCTCGTCGCTGATCAGCCGCACGCCTTCGGCTTCGCACCAGCGCGCGATGGCGGCGAGCTCGCCGGCGTGCAGCATGGTGCCGGCGGGGTTGCAGGGGCTGGCCACGATCAGCCCGGCGGGGCGGGGATCGAGCCGGTCCAGCGCCGCGAGGCTGGGCTGGAAGCGGGTTTGCGGGCCGGCCTCGAGGATCTGCGGCACCATCCCGAGCGCGGTGAGGATGTTGACGTAGGGCGGGTAGAAGGGAGCGGCGAGCGCCACCCGGTCGCCGGGGTCGAAGGCGGCGAGAAAGGCGAGCGGGAAGGCCGCCGAGGCGCCCATGGTCACCGCGATGCGCGCGGGGGACACCACCAGCCCGTACCAGTCCGCGATGTGGGCGGCGATGCGTTCGCGCAGATCGCGCCGGCCGAAGGCCTCGGTGTAGCCGAGCGGATCGGGACCGGCGAGGGCGGCGCGGGCGGCCTCGGCGGCGCCGCGCGGGGCGCCGGTGCCGGGCTGGCCCACCTCCATGCGGATCACCCCGGGCGCGCCCGGCGGCAGGGCGCGGGCACGGGCGTTGGCAGCGGCGATCACGTCCATCACCCGGAACGGCGGCGCGCCGGCCCCCCGGCCGCGCTTGAGCGCCATCAGTCCGCGCCGAGGGCGAGGCCGGCGCCGCGCGGATCGGTGGCCCAGCCGCAGCTGCCCGGGTTGCGCGGCAGGAAGGCCCAGCAGGTGATGGCGTTGGCGCGCCCGGGGCCGGGCACCGGGGTGGGCATGGGCAGGTGGCTCCCGAGCGCGCCGGCCATGCCTGCCGCCACCGCCAGCGGCGCGCCGGCCTGGCCGGAGCCCGCCACCACCGCGCGGAAGCCGTGCACGTTGGGGTTCCAGGCGATGGCGGCCGACAACAGCGGCGGCGGGGCGGACGCCGGCGAGGCGGCGAGCAGGATGCCGGTGCCGGCGGCGACGCGGCCGGTGCCGAAGAGATTGTCCATGGTGGTGGCGCAGCCCACCGCCATGCCGGTCCGGTCGATCACCGCGAAGGAGGTCGAGGCGGGCAGCGCGGGCAGGGCCGCGGGCGGCAGCGATTGCCCGAGCAGGGCCTGCGGGCTGCCGCCGTGGGCGCGCCAGGCGGCGGCCAGCGCGAGGCCGCGCGCGGCGGCGGCGGCCAGCGCCCGGGGATCGCGCTCGAGGGCGGCGAAGGCGCCGGCGGCGGCGAGCCCGCCATCGGCCGGCGGCGGCAGGAAGGCGACGCGGTCGTAGCCGGCGGCGAGCACGATCGGCGCGGCGAGGCGGGGAAGGGCGGCGCGCAGATCCGCCGTGGCGAGCCCGCCGCCGGCCGCCCGCGCGGCGGCGGCGAAGCGGGAGGCGAGCGTGCCCTGATAGAGATCGCCCACCCCGTTCACCCGGAGATCGGCGAGCGTCGCGGCGAGGTCGGGCTGGGTGAGCGTCGCGCCGGCGGGAAGCGGGGCGCCGGAGGGTGCGGCGAAGATCGCCCGCGCCGGCGGATCGGTGAACAGCGGGGTCGCCACCACCGCGAGATCCGCCGCCAGCGCGGTCGAGACCGGCACGCCGAAGCGGGCCAGCCGCTCGGCCGGGGCGATCAGTTCTGCCATCGGCGCGCTGCCGTAGGTGGCGTGCAGGAGATAGAGCCCGCGCGCCATCAGCGGCGCCGCCGCCGGCCGGTCGGCCGCGGAGGCGAGGACGGGCGGCGCGGCCAGCGTGAACAGCACCGCCTGCGGCACGCCCCCGCCGGGGCCGGAGGGTTTGGGCTGATAGACCAGGCAGGCGCCGCCGCCGCCGAGGCCGGCGCGCGAGGGGAGGGTGACGGTGAGCGCGAAGCCGAGCGCGGTCGCGGCATCGGCCGCGTTGCCGCCGGCGGCGAGCACGGACCGCGCGATCAGCGCCGCCTGCGGCTCGTCCGCCGCGACCGCGCCCTGGAACCCCTTGCCGAGCGCGCGCACCCCGGCGACCGGAGCGCCGCCACCGAAGACGCCGCAGCCGGCGAGCGGGAGGAGGGTGCCGGCGAGAAGGACAAGCCCGCCCATCCGCGCTAGAATGGCGCCGATGCCACGCCGCGGTTGGATCGTCCGGCTGATCGCCCTGCTGCTCGCGCTGCTGTTCCTGGCCGGGCGGGCGGAAGCGGCCGGACTGCTCATCATCCGCGACGCCGAAACCGAAACGCTTCTGCGCACCTATGCGATTCCTCTCTATCGTGCGGCCGGGCTGCCGGACCGGCTGGTCCGCATCTTCCTCGTCGAGGACCCCGCCATAAACGCCTTCGTGGCACCCGGCAACCGCATGTTCCTCAACACCGGGCTGATCCTGCGCGCGCGCGATGCGCTCGAAGTGATCGGGGTGATGGCCCACGAGACCGGCCACGTGGCGGACGGGCACCTCGACTTCGCCCCCGAGGACCGGCGCGCCGCCCTGCTCACCTCGCTCGCCGGCCTCCTGATCGGCGCGGCGGCGGCGGCGGCGAGCAGCAACCCGCAGGCGGCGGCGGCAGGCATCCTCGGCGGCACCAGCCTCGCCGAGCGCATGGGGCTGGCCACCAGCCGCGGGCGCGAGGAGATGGCGGACCAGGCAGCGCTCGACTTCCTCGCCGCCAACCACTGGTCCGCGCGCGGCCTGCTGCAATTGTTCGAGACCCTGCGGCGCGAAGAGCGGATCAGCTCCGGGCGGCAGGACCCCTATTTGCAGAACCACCCGCTGACCTCGGCGCGGATCGCCTTCGTCCGCCACCAGGTCGCGCTGAGCCGGTGGTCCAACGCGCCGCTGCCCCACGGGTGGGAGCGCCGCTTCGCCATGGTGCGGGCCAAGCTCGCGGGCTTTCTCGATCCCGCCGCGGAGGTGTTCCGCCGCTACCCCGCCACCGACCACTCGAACCCGGCGCGCTACGCCCGCGCCATCGCCCGCTTCCGCGAGGGCCATATCGACGCCGCGGTGGCCGGACTCGACCGGCTGATCGCGCGGCTGCCCGCCGACCCCTATCTCTACGAACTGAAGGGCCAGATCCTGTTCGAGGGCTCGCGCCCGGCAGCAGCGCTCGGCCCCTATCGGGAGGCGGTGCGGCTCGCGCCGACCGAGCCGCTGATCCGCACCAGCCTCGCGCAGGTGATGATCGCGCTCGGCACGAGGCCGATGCTGCGAGCGGCGGCGGGCGCGCTCGAGACCAGCATCGGGCAGGACGCCACCGACGCCTTCCCCTGGCACGAACTCGCGATCGCGCAAGGCCGGCTGGGCGAACTCGGCCACGCCGACCTCGCGCTCGCCGAGGAGGCGCTGATCGCGGGCCGGACCGGCCGGGCGCGGGCGCTCGCCGGGCGCGCGCTGACCCGGCTGCGGCCGGGACCCTCGCGCCAGCGCGCGCTCGACATCCGCGCCACCACGACGCCGGCGCCCTGAGCAGAAGGCTACCCCCGCCCCGAGGCGGCGAGCGTGGCGGCGAGCCCCTCGCGCAGGCTGCGCGGCGGGGGCAGCGCGAACGCCGCGCGCAGGGCGGCGGGGGAGCCGAGGGAGTGGCGGATGTCCCCGTCGCGGGCGGGAGCGGAGCGAAGCTCGGGCACGCGGCCGGCGAGATCGGCGATGGTCTGGGCGAGCGCGCGCACGCTGACCGCGGTTCCGGTGCAGACGTTGAACACCTCCGCCCCGGCGGTCGCCCGCGCGCGCGCCGCGGCGAGGGTCGCGGACATCGCCGCGGCGAGCACGGCGACGACGTCCGCGACATGGATGAAATCCCGCGTCTGCCCGCCGTCCCCGAACAGGGTGACGGGCTCGCCGCGTGGCAGCCGGTCGAGAAAGATGGAGACCACGCCGGAATAGGGCGAGCGCGGGTCCTGGCGCGGCCCGTAGACGTTGAAGAAGCGCAGGCCGACGGTGGGGATCGCGTGCAGACGGGCGGCGACGGCGGCGTGCATCTCGCTGCCGAGCTTGTCCACTCCGTAGGCGGAGAGCGGGGATTTCGCCGCCGTCTCGACGACCGGCAGGGCCGCGGCGTCGCCGTACACCGCCGCCGAGGAGGCATAGACGAAGGGGATCGGGCGCGGCCCGCGCGCGATCGCCTCGAGCAGGGTGACGGTGCCGCTCTGGTTGGTGCGGTGGGTGGCGCGCCATTCGCGCCGGCCGCGTTCGACCGAGGCGACGGCGGCGAGATGGAAGCACCCGTCCACCCCTTCGAGCGCGGCGGCGGCGGCGGCGGGATCGGCGACGTCGGCTTCGAGCAGGCGGGCGGCCGCGGGAAGATGGGCGCGGGTGCCGGTGGAGAGATCGTCGAGCACGCGCACCCGATGGCCGGCGGCGGCGAGCGCGTCGGCGAGGTGGGAACCGATGAAGCCGCAGCCGCCGGTGACGAGAAAGGTCTGGCCGGTCATGCGGCGTCTCCCTGTCGGTCGGTGCGATAGAGTGCGGCGAAACGCTCGAACATGCGCTCCTGGTCGAATTCTTGTTCGGCGCGGGCGCGGTTGGCGGCGCCGATGGCCGCGCGCAGATCGGGCGCTTCGAGGAGTGCCTGGATGGCGGCGGCGAGGCGGGCGGGGTCCGGCGGGCAGAGGAAGGGACGATTGCCGGGCGCGAGCATGCTCGCGATGTCACCGACCGCGGTGGCGGCGACGGCGCGCGCCGCCGCCATCGCCTCGAGCACCGAGAGCGGCATCTGCTCGGTATCGGAGGAGAGCGCGAAGAGATCGAAGCTTGCATAGAGCGGCCGGGGATCGGGCAGGTGGCCGGCGAAGGCGACGCGCGCCGTGATCCCGAGTTCCGCTGCCAGGGCCTGGAGTTTCGCCCGCTCGGGACCATCGCCGACGAGCAGCAGCCGGGCCGGCATCCGCTCGGTGACGATGCGGAAGGCGCGCAGGAGCCGGTCGAGCGCCTTCTCCGGACGCAGTGCGGCGATGGTGCCGATGAGCGGACCGTCGGCGGCGGCGGGAAGCGCGACGGCGGGAGCGGGGGCGGCACTCGCGGCGAGATCGACGCCGTTGGGCACATAGTGCAGCCGCGCCGGCGGCAGCCGCCAGAGGTCCCGGGCGATGGCGAACAGCGTTTGCGAGGGCAGCAGAATCTCGCTGCGGCGCAGGAACAGGCGGCGCGCGCGCACGCGGCGGGGAAGCTGGCGCGCGCGCTCCTCCGGGCCGAAGCCGTCCTCCATGTGCAGGTGGGGGATGCCGGCGAGATGGTTGGCCATCGCCCACTCGATGCTGCCCCAGTTGCTGGTGACGAGCCGGTCGGGGCGGAGCGCGCCCAGGAAGCGGGCGTAGCGGAGCACGTTGGGGAGCGTCGCGCCCTTGCGGATGGCGATTTCCGGGAAGGCGACGTCGAGGCCGGGGGCGAGGCGGGCGCGGCAGGAGAGATCGCCGTCCAGGGCGACGATGGCGTGGCGCCAGGCCGGGCCGAAGCGGTTGGCGACGGCGGCGAAGCGGATCTGCGCGCCGCCGGCGGCAAAGCTCGGGAAGACGTGCAACAGCAGCGGAGCGGTCATCGCGCGCGGCGCGCGGCGAGGAGTTCGCGCGCCCAGGCCGCGACCCGGCGCGCATTGCCGTCCCAGCTATAGTCGCGCTCGAGCAGCTCCCGCCGTGCCGCCTCGCCCAGGCGCGCACGCAGGGAGGGATCGGCGGCCAGCCGCGCGATCGCCGCCCACATCGCCGCGCGGTCCGCCGCGGCGAACAGCAGCGCGGTGCGTTCGTGGGCCAGGATCTCGCCGATGTTGGGCTGGTCGGGGGCGACGATCGCCACTCCCGCCGCCATGTAGTCGAAGATCTTCAGGGGCGAGGCATAGGCGACGACCTTGGGCTGGAGCGCGATGTCGAAGCCGGCGACCAGCCGCGGCACCTCCTCGTGCGCGGCGAGGCCGGTGAAGCGGACCCGAGCGGCGATGCCGAGGTGCGCGGCGAGCGCTTGCAGTTCCGGCAGCGCCGGGCCTTCGCCGACGACGACGAGATCGAGCGGCAACGCCGGGCTCGCCGCCATCGCGCGCAGCACCGCGTCGAGCCCGTGCCAGGCGCGCACGAAGCCGACGAAGCCGAGGGTGACGCGCGCCGACGGCGGGCGCGGGGCGGGGATCGCGCAGCGCTGGGCGGCGGAGACCCCGTTGGGGGTGACGCGGATGCGCGCGCGCGCGACCCCTTCGGCGGCGATCGTCCCGGCGAGCACGGCGGAGACCGCGAGCACGAGATCGGCCCCGCGCCAGGCGCGCCGTTCGGCCCAGCGCCCGAGCGGGCGGAGCGCGAGGCCGCCGAAACGGGCGCGCTCTTCGGCGAGCGGGGAATTGACCTCGAGCAGCAAGGGCAGCCGGCGGCGGCGGGCGAGCAGGACGCCGGCGAGATGGAAGAGATTGTAGCGCTCGTAGAGGATGTCCGGCGAAAACTCCCGCGCGGCGCGGGCGAGCCGGCGATAGGCGGGAACATTGTAGGCGAGTTCGGCGAGTTCGGCCGCCCAGCGGGGAAGCAGGCGGCGCGCCAGCGCGACCGAGCGGCTCTCCGCGCCGAATTCGGCGCGCGCATACTGGCCGGGGCCGACCACCCGCACCTCGTGCCCGGCGGCACGAAAGGCGGCGACGAGCGCTTCGAGATGCACGCTCTGCCCGTCCCGCGACTGGATGCGGTGGCTGTAGAGGATGCGCATGTCTCAGCGGCCCCGCAGGCGGGCGCGGGCGGCGGAGGCGAGGCCGCGGGCGAGCGCGGCGAGGCCGGCCGGGCGGCGCGGGTTGATGAGCATGAGGCCGATGCGCTGGCGCCGCGCGCGCGCCCAATGGCGCTTGTAGGGATCATCGCCGCGGCCGAAATCGACCGCGGTGATGGCGTCCTGTTCGAGCAGGGTGCGGATCATCCAGGCGGTGAGCACGGTGCCGGGCGAGAGCGCGCGGGCGGCTTCGTCGTGGGCCAGCTTGAGCACCGTCGCGACCCCGCCGCAGACCACCCAGAACTGCACCGCGACCGGGCGCCCGCCGTGGCGGAGGATGCCGAGGCGGAGGATGCCGGCCGCCGCGGTCGCTTCGATGAGGGCGGGGTTGAAAAGCGGGAACGGCTCGGCGGGCTTCCAGCTTCGGGCGTAGACGTCCTCGTAGGCGGCGATGGCGTCGGCGAGACCGTCCGCCGAGCGGACCAGCGCGAAGCCGCCACCCGCTTCGGCCCGGCGCAGCTTGCGGCGCAGCGTCTCGCGCAAGGCGCCGGGGCGGTCGGCGAGGTAGGCGGCGAAGTCGCGCCCGGCGAGCGGCTCGTGCCAGTTGCCGAAATGGTCGAAGCGGAGGATGCGCAGGCCGGCGCGGCGGATGCCCAGCGTCCAGGCGGGCAGGGGCGGGGCTTCGGCGTCGAGCGCGTCGAGCCGGACCACCGCCCAGCGCCGGCAGAAGCGGCCGAACGCCTCGCCCGCGGCGCGGTGCGCGGCCGCGTCCGCGGCGGGCGCGAAGAGGGGCGCGAAGAGCGTGGTGTAGGGGGTGGTGAGGCTGGACAGGCGCTCCGCGCCCGAGAGCAGCATCGGCCAGAGCGCGGCGGGGCCGGCGTCGGCGAGCAGGGCGGGCAGGGCGCCGGCGGGCAGCGCATGGGCGATGCTCTGCTCGAACCACAGGCGGCTCGCGCCGAGCTCGCGGGCGGGATCGGCGAAGAGCGCGCTGGCCGCGGCGGGCAGGGCGGCGAGGGCGGTGCAGCGCTCAAGCGAACGGATCATGGGCGCGCAGGAGATAATAGAGGCAGCCGATCCATTCGTGGAACGCGTCGTAGCTTTCGACCCAGCCCTTCAGGCGGGGCGCGAACTCGGCGGGCACGCCGCGGGGGAAGGGATCGAGCCGGACCGGGGCGGCGGTCGCGGTGATGCCGAAGTGGCGGAAGGCGATCAGCGCCCGGCGCATGTGCCAGGCGTGGGTGACGAGATAGATCGAGCGGATGGAGTGGCGGGCGAGGATGCGGGCGCTGTCGCGCGCGTTCTGCCAGGTGCTGCGGGAGCGCTGCTCGAGCCAGCGCGGCCGGATCGCGTAGTCCTGCTCGAGCACGCGCGCCATCACCGCGGCGAGCGGCGGGCGGCGGGTGCCCATGATCCCGCCCGAGAGCAGGATCGGCAAATGGGTGCGCCGGTAGAGGAGGGCGCCGGCGCGCAGGCGTTCGAGCGTGAGCGGCCCGGGCTGGTAGCGGGGCGGGCGGCCCGCCGCGCGTTCGAGTTCGGCCGAGAGGATGACGATGGCGCCGGGCGGATCGCCCGCGGACGGACGCAGGGGCAGGCCGATTTCGAGCGCGGTGCGCAGCGTGCCGCCGACCGCGGGCAGCGAGAGCAGCAGCAACGACAGGGCCCCGGCCCAGGCGGCGGCGTTGCCGGCGCGCGGAAAGCGCCGCCGCAGGGCGAGCCCGCCGATGGTCAGTGGCAGCAGAGCGAGGGGGGGGACGACGAGCGCGGTGGCGAAGACGTTCAGGGACATGGCCCACCGATATCGCCGCAGCAGGCCAGGAAGGCCGCGGCCTTGTTGCGCCAGTCCGCCGCGGCGGCGATCTCGGCGCCGCGGCGGCCGAGGCGTTGGCGCAGCCCGCCGTCGGTGAGCAGGCGTTCCATGGCGTGCGCGATCGCGGGGACCGAGGCGCCGTCCACCACGAGCCCGTTCTCCCCGTCGGTCACCGCGTCCGCGCTGCCGCCGTCCTGGCCGGCGATGACGGGCACCCCGCAGGCGTTGGCTTCGAGGAAGACCAGGCCGAAGCCCTCGGTGTCACCGTTCCCGACCCTGCGGTTGGGCATCACGAAGACGTCGCCGAGGCAGTAGTGATCGACGAGGTCGTCTTTGGGGACGCCGCCGGTGAAGACCACCTCCGCGGCGACGCCTGAGCCGGCGGCGATGGCTTCGAGCTGGTCACGGAACGGGCCGCTGCCGACGACGAGGAAGCGCAGCGCGGGATGGCGCGGGCGCAGCGTGGCGAAGGCGCGGATGGCGTTGTCCACGCCTTTTTTTTCGAGCAGGCGGCAGACCGAGACGAAGACGAAGCAGCCCGCTATGCCGTAGAGGGCGAGCAGATCGGGCCGGCGCGGGCGCGGGGTGAAGCGGGCGGTATCGACGCCGTTCTCGATCAGGCGGATCGAGGCCGGCACTTCGGGGCCGAGGAGCGCGCGCACCGCGTTTTCGGTGAAGCGGCTGACCACGATGATCTGGTCGGCGGCGCGGAGGCCGGCGCGGCGGCGGGTGCCGTCACCATCGTAGGGATCCTCGGTGGTGATCTCCTCGCCGTGGACATAGACGAGGGTGCGGACACGGCCGAAGCGGCGCAGCGCGGAGAGCAGCCAGGCGCTGGCGAGCAGTTCGCCGACGCAGACCGCGCGCACCCGCAGCCGCCGGCGCAGCAGCAGGAGGACCAGCAGCAGCCGGGCGCGAATCCAGAGATCGCCGCCGAGAAAGCGCAGCCGCGAGGGCCGGCCGCCCGACGCTCCGGCCAGCACGGTGCGCAGCAGGGGCAGGCGGATGACGCGGTAGCCGGCGGTGCGGTCATGCTCGCGCCAGCCGATCAGCGGCAGGCCGTCGACATAGTTGCGCCGGGGCGCGACCACCGCGACGGCGCCGGCGGAATACCGCGCCAGGTTCTCATAGACCACGGCGGAGCCGCCGCGCACCGGGGGGAAGTTGTTGGCGACGAGAAGGACGGTACCCGACCAGCGCATCAGCCCGGCTCCATCAGCGCGGGGATCTCTTCGGCCGGGGTGAAGCGGAAGCCGAGATCGTCGGCGAGATAGGCGAGGGTGGCGGAGAGCCGGTCGTAGAAGCAGTGCAGGTCGGCCCGGGTGCGGACGTAGGGGTTGCGGCCGGCGGCGAGCGAGGAGCTGTGGAAGCTCAGCGCCAGGACATGCCGCCCGCGCGCGAGCAGGCCGCGGGCGAGACGGCGCATCGCCTTGGCGTCATTGCCCTCGGGCGAGAAGGTGATGCGCTCGGCGAAGCGGGTGGCGGCGAGGACCGAGGGGATCCGCATCCGGCTCGGGGCCGGCGCGGAAAAACGCCGGTAGAGCCGCTGGGCGAGCGCGCCGCCCCAGCCGACGACGCTGCGGCAGAGCGGCAGTTCGAGGATGCGGCGATGCTCACCGAACCAGAAGAGGTCGTAGTCATAGTCGCGGTAGTCGGGACCGCCCTCCTCGACCATGGTGGTGCGGGGGGCGAGGCTGGTATCGACGGTGAAGCCGTGGGTTTCGAGCAAGGCCGCGCTCTGCCGCCCGAGGCCGTAGCGGCCGGCGCGATAGACCAGTGGCGCGGTGCCGAAGCGCTCCTGGAAGAGGTGCTTCAGATGGACGAGCTTCTGTTCTTCCCGGGCGAGGGAAAGATTGCCGGCGAAGGAGTTCTCGGCGCCGCCCTCGCCGTCGAACGGGGGGGTGACCCAGGCGTGGAGCTGGAGGCCGAGGCGGCACTCGCCGCGGGCGAACTGGCGCTCGAGCAGACGGACGATGTCGGCGTCCTGGAGCACCGGATAGGTCAGCAGATAGGTCGGCACCAGGCGCCAGGCGGCGAGGATCTCCTGGAGGTCGCGGATATGGCGCATGCAGGCGGTGGAGTATGAAGTGCCGAAGACCGGCGCGGTCCAGTCGAAGTCCTCCTCGGCGTCGATGGCGAGGGTACAGATGCGTGCGTTCGTCTTCGCCACGGCGTGGCGGGCAGTCGGGAAGAAGCGGGGAGGCAAGGGTGGACCTCGGAGCGCGATGAGGGGGGAGTATCCTCCGAAAATTGCAACCGGGACAATAACGCGGGGGCTCGCGGTGTCGCTCGCCCCGGTGGGGGATTTCGCCGCCCTCGGGGAGCGCTGGCGGGCGCTGGAGGCGCGGGCGGACGCTTCGTTCTTCCAGAGCTGGACCTGGACCGGCTGCCTGGCCGCCGAGCGCTTCCCCGACCCGGTCCTGCTCGCCGCCGAGGCGGAGGGCGAGACGGTGGCCCTGGCGCTGTTCAACCGCCGCGGCGGCTGGCGGGGAGAAACGCTGTTCCTGGGCGAGAGCGGGGCGGCGGGGCTGGATTCGCCCTTCATCGAGCACAACGGGCCGCTGATCGCGCGCGGGTGGGAGGACCGGGTGATGCCGGCGCTGCTCGGGGGCGCGCTGCGCGGGGCGATCGCGGGCGGGCGGACCGCGGCCGGGCGGTGGGCGTGGGGACGCGGGCTGGTGCTGAGCGGCGTGCCCCCGGCGCTCGAGATGGCGTTGCGGGCGGCGGGCGCGGTGACGCGGCGGGTGGCGGAGCGTGTGTCACCTTTCTTGACACTGCCCGGTCCGCCGCTGCTGGACCGGGTGAGCGCCAATACGCGCTACCAGATCCGCCGTGCCGAGCGGCGCTATGCCGCAGCCGGGCCGCTCGAGGTGACGCGGGCGGGTGCGGTCGCGCAGGCCTGGGAATGGCTGGAGGCGATGGCGGCGCTGCACCAGGCGGGCTGGCAAGCGCGGGGCAAGCCGGGAGCGTTCGCGGAGCCGTTCTTCGGGCGCTTCCACCGCGAACTGATCGCCCGCGCCCTGCCGCAGGGCGCGTGTGACCTGCTGAGGATCACTGCCGGAGGGCGCATTGTGGGATTTCTTTACAACCTGATTCGTGAGGGACGGGTGCTTTCGTATCAGAGCGGGTTCGACTACGCCGGAGCGGGCGGGCACGAGAAACCGGGGCTGGTGTGCCACCATCTGGCGGTGGAGCGGTATCGGCAGGCGGGATATCAGGTCTACGACCTGCTGGCGGGGGAGAGCCGCTACAAGAGCAGCCTCGCGGACAGCGCGGCGACGCTGCTCTGGCTCGAGGCGGCGGCGCTGCGATCGGTGCGCGGGCGGGTGATGGCGGCTCGGGGGTGGGTCTCGGGCGGCGGGGCGCGCGGGCATCGTAAAGAGATTATACAGACCTTCGGGGCAAGTTCCTTCCCCCCTCTGACAAGCTCTTGAAATTTCGTTGTTCCTTGGCGTGGCACAGAATCTGCTTGGTGGGGTTCGAAGCGATCGAGCCGGCCGCCGAGGCGAGGTTTGGGGCGGCTGGGGACGACATCGAGTGGCGGCGGGCCGGTGGATTGGCTGCCCGACCAGGGACAGGAGGATACGGATGGCAAGGATTCTGACAGGGTTGCCGGCAGTGCGGGCGGGGTTCGTGGTCGCGGGGGCGCTGCTCGCGCTCGGGCTTGCGGCGGGGCCGGCGCAGGCGAGCGTGCTGCAGTTCAATTTCGGCACGACGGTGTCAAACTCCGGCCTGGGCACGTGTTCGTCGAGCGGCAACTGCAATCTGGGCAGCAACCAGGTTTCCTACACCCAGTCGGGGGTGACCGTGGGGGCCGATTCCTACGCGGCCTCGGGCAACACGATCTCCTCGGCCAACACCGACGTTTCGCAGCGTTTCGTGACGCCGCTCGGCAGCAATGGCGCCGACGAGTCGGGGCTCGGGGTATTCTCGGGGACCGATTCGATCAGCAACGGCAGTTCGCTCGAGATCTCGAGTTCGGAATACCTGCTGATCGACAATTCGAACGCGATCAACCAGGGCTACACGCTGGCGAGCATCTCGCTGGGCTCGATCCAGTCTGGCGAAGGTGGCGCGATCGACATCTATGGCGCGAGTTCGGTCGGCTCGACACTCGATCCCACCAAGCTCACGCTGCTGGCGAGCCTGCAGAACCCGCCGAACGTCGCGACGCTGCAGACCTACGACTTCGCCGCTGCCGCGGCCTACGACTATCTGGTGATCACCGCCTCGAATCCTTCGAGCAGCACGGGCAACGTGCTGGTGCAGCAGGTCAGCTACAACAGCCCGCAGAGTGTTCCCGAGCCGGGCACGCTGGCGCTGATGGGCACCTTCCTGGTGGGGTTCGTGCTGCTGCGCCGGCGGCGGTTTTCCGCCTGACGCGGCGGGAGCCGTTCGAGCGGGTTCCGCAAATGCGGGCGGCGTCCGTGGAGGACGCCGCCCGACCTTTCGTGCAGGCAGATCTTTCGTGCAGCCCGGTCTGTCGTTCAGGCGGCAAATCTCGGCTGGGCAGCGAGGTTGACCGCGGCGGCTTTGTTTCCGTGCTAGTTGGCGGCGAACATCAGGTCGAAGTGGGTGCCGTCGTTCATCGTCAACAGGATACCGCTCCCGCTCCAGGATTCGCTCTGCACCGAAATGCCGCTGAACTGGACAGTGTCGAAGCCGAAGCGGAAATTGTTGATGATGTCGGTGCCGCCGTCGTGGCCGCCGATGAGCTTGAAGACATTGGCGCCGGAGCCGGTGTTCACGGTGGTGTTGCCCTTGCCGAAGATGAAGGTGCCGCCGCCGGTGGTCTGGTTGATGGTGGTGTTGCCGGAGCCGGCGGTGAAGTTCAGGGTGCCGCCGCCTTCGTTGATGGTGAGCGCGCCGGAGCCGCCGGTGACGGTGTCGATCCCCGCGCCGTCGGTGATGGTGCCACTGCCCGAGCCGGCGGTGAAGTTCATCCCCCCCGAGCCGCTGGTGAGGGAAAATCCGCCGGAGCCGCCAAGGATGGTGGCCATGCCGGCGCCGCCGGTGAAGTGGAGCGTGCCGGCGCCGGCCTGAAGATGGATGGTGCCCAGCGTGGTGACGGTGTCGTTGCCGAGCGCGGTGACCGTATCGCCCCCGGTGAGGGAGAGCGTGTCGGTGGCACCGGCGGTGGTGGTGACGGTATCGCCGTAGGCGGTGGCGGTGAGAACGAGCCCGCCGCTGCCACCGTTGATGGTGTTGCCTCCGGCATTGTCGGTGACGGTGAGCAGCGCGGAGCCGCCGGTGACGGTGTTGCCCGAGGTGTTGAGCGTGGGATCGTTGCCGCCGCCCCCCCCGCCGCCGGTAATGGGCGCGCCGGAGCCGTAGCCAGAGCCGTTGCCGAAGAGGGAGGTAGAGAGCTGGGCGAGGCTCACCCCGTCGATGGTCACGGTATGGGTGGAGGAGAGAGTGAGGACGACGTTGCCCGCGCTGTCGGTGGTGGCGCCGGCGATAAGCGCCTGGATCTGGGCGGTGGTCAGGGCGACGTTGTTGGCGGCGACCAGATCGAGCTGGTCGCGGCCGACCTGGAAGCCGGCGATGGTGTCATTGCCGCTGTCGGCGGTGGAGAGGACGAAGGCGGTGCCGCCGGTGCCGGCTTCGAGGAAGTTGGTGCCGCCGGCCGCATACAGCAGATCCTTGCCGGAGCCGCCGTAGAGATAGTCGTTGTTGGCGCCGCCGAGGAGGGTGTCGTTGCCGGAGCCGGCGAAGAGGACGTTGATCCCCGAACCGCCGATGACGGTGTCGTTGCCGGAGCCTGCGTAGAGAAGCTGGTCGGCATTGGTGCCCTGGATGGTGGTCGCGGTGGTGTCCTGGGAGAGGACGATGTGGTTGGCGGTGAGCAACTGCCCGTCCGACAGGCGGGGGACGATGTTGAACTGGGGGCCGCTCGCCTGGCTGCCCTGGTCGATGTAGGGGGCGCCGCTGCCGAGCAGCCAGCCGTAGGCGTAGAGGGCGTTGGCGGTATCGGTGTTGGTGAAGGTGCCGGCGCCGATGGCGGAATCGCTCACCGTGATGACCCCGGCGAGGGATTGCAGGGCTAGGGCGGGATAGTCGCCCTGGCTGTGGGACCAGCCGGTGCCGTTGGAAAGGCCGGCGGCGATGGTTGCCTGCTCGATCTGCGCCCAACTGGTGTAGAAGGTACCGGTGGAGGTGTTGTAAGCGATCAATTGGTAGGCGGCGCCGTCATGCTGGTTCCAGCCCGGCTGGGGCAGGAAGCGCCCGACCAGGAAGTTCGATTCCCATTTCAGGAACGTCACCGCCTGCTGGTTGCCCATCTCCGCGGCGGCGATGACGGTGGAAGCGAAATAGTCCTGCTGCCAGGGCGCGACCTCGGGTGTCGAGCCCCAGTTCTCGGGCAGGTAGCCGTAGGCGGTGCCCTGCTGGGTAGTCCAGGTCGGGATCTGTTGCAGGAGATAAGCGAAGTTGTTGTTCACCATCTGGGTGAAGTAGGCCTTCATCGCCGAGCCGTTGGGGCTGGCGTAGGCGGAATCGACGAGTTGGCGCAGATCCCAGGCGGAGCCGCGCACCTGGTTTCCGGTGACCACGATGCCTTGGCCGTTGTTGCGGGGGTAGGGCCAATAGCCGCTCTCCGACCAGGCGCCTTGGGCGTTCATCTGGTCGAGATAGTAGCGGCTGCCGGTAAGGAGGTAGGCGTCGTAGGCGAGATTGGGCTGATGGGCGCCGTCCATGGTCCAGCCCGTGCTCGAACTGACCGGCTGGGCGAGGACGGTGGTGCCGTTGGCGTGGTATCCGGGATTGGTCCAGAGGTTGGCATAGTCGTTGGTGGTGAGCCACTGGCCGGTGGCGGGATTGAAATAGTGCCAGGGGACGGCGCCGGCGGCGTTCGCCTGGCCGAGGGCATATTGCGCGGCCTGGGCGTTCTGGGTCATCAGCCAGATGGTGTTGGCGGCGGTGGTGGGGCCGATGTCGCCGCGGCCACCGGTCATCGGCATGTACTGGGTGACGCCGTTGGCGGCGAGCGGGGCGTTCCAGCCCGCGGCGGACAGGGCGGATGCCTCACCCGAGAGGGTCGTGGTCGAAACTCCGGTGGTGAGGTCGTAGTTGGCGATGGCGCCGGTCTGTTCCAGATAGGCGATGTCGTGCTGGATGTTGACCTGCGGCCCTGACCCGTTGCTGTAAACGAGCTGGTGCCAGTCCTGATACTGGTATTGGGTGAGGTTGGAGACGCTATAGGCGGTGCTGCCGTTCTGCACGATGGCGGCGTCGTAGGTCAGGGTTCCGGCCGGCAGGTAGGTGGGGCTGTCTCCGCTGGTGGTTGGGGCGAGGTCGTTGTTGAACTGCACGTCCGCGCTGAAGGTGCCGTCCGCGTAGGCGGTGAGATCGACGGTGAGATGGAGCGAGCCGGTGACGGGGATGTCCACCCGGGCCTGGGTGGCTTGGCTGCCCTGGAGCCAGTAGGTGGCGGTGCCGTTCTGGAGCGCCGCCTCCATCGCGGAGACGACGTTCACGCTCAGCGGTGTCGTGGTTCCGTCCGCATTGTGGAGGTTGAGGTCGACCGAGAGGGAATAGTTCGAATTGGCCAGCGCGCTGGCGAGACCGATCGCCGCGGGCGGGGTGGTGCCGGCCGGAGCGAGGGAGAGCATGACGCCGGTGGAACTGTTGGCTGCCAGGGCCGGCTGCTCCATGGTCAGCACGGCGCTCTGCGCGGAACCGTCCGGGTAGGTGGTCTTCACGTCCATCTGGACGGGGACCTGGACGCCGTTGACGGTGGCGAAAAGCTGCCCGCCGGCGGGGACGGCGCCTTCGGTGAAGATCTGGCCGAAGGTCACCTCCTGCGGCGCGAGCGCGCCCGCGCCGGTGTTCTGTAGTACCAGGCCGACGATCTGGCCGGGCGCGGTCGGCTGGGGGATGGTGGGGGCCGTGACGACGCCTGTGGATGAGCCGGACATTCAGCAACTCCAAGCAAAATGATGAAACGGTTAACGGCGGTGCACAATTCCCATCGGGAACCTACGGTTGAAGCCCTCGCGTCATTTCCCGCAGATAGTCTCTTTTTTTGGTTTACGATCAACTAACGCGCTCTTGCCTTTACCTATGAGACATCGCCTTTGGCCGGCAGCCAGAGACCTGTCAACCCACATCGGATGAAATTCCTGGGGCAGCCGCTCACTCACGGAGCGGTTGCGCGAAAAGGCGCCACGGAGGAGGTTGACTTTCCTAGTCAGTTGCTATTGTGGCTAGATAGACACGTTCAACGGGAATTTTCTCCTCACTATTCGCGCGCGATCAGGCGCATTGCGAATCCGCCCCGTCTCGACCCGTTGGCGGGGTTCGCAGCCGGGCCGATGTCGGGGAATCGGCAGGACTGGAAATTAGCGACTATCTCATGTATTGACTGTAGATATTATTTTTGATATCTCGTTCACGTTCTTCAGAGGAAATCCATGCCATGACGACACTTTCCCGCACACGGCGGGCGCTGCTGGCGGCGGCCGGGGCCGCCGGCCTCTCGCTCGGGAGCGCAGGGGTGGCGCACGCCGCGATCATCACCTTCGATTTCGGGGCGCTGGCGCCCCAGGGCGGAAGCGGCACGTGCAGCGGGGGGAACTGCGTGCTCGGGCGCAATTCCGTGATCTTTCGCACCGGCGGGGTGAGCCTCACCGTGGATTCCTTCGCCTCCTCGCGGAGCGGCATCACCGCCGGGGGGACGAGCGTCTCGCAGCGCTTGCTCGCGGGCAATTCAGCGGGTG
>DAHWFB010000013.1 GCA_027326105.1 Acetobacteraceae bacterium | reverse complement strand
GCTGCGCCCGGAGCTTCCCGCGGCCGCGCCGGCGCTGCCTTCGCGGGTCGCGGCCTGGATCACGCCGCCCGCCTATACCGGGCTCGCGCCCCTGCTGCTCGATCGTGGCCACCCCGCCGTCAGCGTTCCCGCCGGCTCCGCCCTGGCGGTGAGCGTGAGCGGCGGGGCGGGCGCGCCACGGCTTCGCTTCGGCGGGCGGGTGGTGCCGTTCCGGGAGATCGCGCCGGGCAGCTTCCGCGCCGGGTTGCAGCTCGTCGCGGGGGGGCGGCTGGTGCTGGCGCGCGATGGTGCGGCGCGGGGGCGCTGGAGTGTTTCCGTCATCGCGGATGCACCCCCGGTTGCCGCCTTCACCGGCCCGCCCACCACCACCCCGGGCGGGGCGGTGCGGCTGCCCTGGCGGGTCGCGGACGATTACGGGGTGGTCTCCCTCGCGGCGCGGATGCGGCTGGTGGTGCGCCCGTCCGCGGCCGCGCTCGGCGTTGCCATCCCGCTGCCCGGATCCAGCCCGCGCGCGGCCCGCGGGGTCGCGGTGGTCGATCTCACGGCGCGGCGGTTCGCCGGTCTGCGGGTCGCGGTGCGGCTGGCGGCGCGTGATGCGCCCGGGCAGGTGGGGCGCAGTGCGACGGTCGTCGTGCGCCTGCCCGAGCGGCGCTTCCGCAACCCGTTCGCCCGCGCGCTGATCGCGGTGCGCAAGCGGCTGGTGCGGGATCCGTCGGCGCGGGCGGTGCCCGCGGCGCGGCTCGACGCGCTCGCCGCCGATCACGCCGCCTTCCATGGCGATCTCGGCATCTATCTGACGCTGCGCGCCACCGCTTCGCTGCTGCGGGTCGACGCGAGCCCGCCGGCGGCGCGGGAGGCGGAGGGGCGGCTGTGGGCGGTTGCGCTCGCGGTGGAGCAGGGGCCGCTCGCCCGCACCGCGGCGGCGTTGCGGCGGGCGGAGCGGGCACTGGCGAAGGCGATGGCGGCGAAACCGCCCGACCCCCGGACGGTCGCGCGGCTGACCCGGGCGCTGGAGCGGGCGCTCGCGCGCCATCTCGCCGCGATCGCGCGGCAGTTGCGGGGCCGGCATGCGCCGCTTCCGCGGAGCCCCGGGGCGCGGCGGCTGGCGGCGAGCGCGCTCGCCAAGCTCGCCCAGCGCATGCGCCAGGATCTCGCGGCCGGAAGGATGGCGGCCGCGCAGCGGGATTTCGCCCGGCTGCAAAAAATGCTGCGCGAACTCGACCGCGCCCGACTGGCGCGCCCGCCTTCGAAGGCGATGCAGGCGATGGCGCGGCGCGCGCGGCGGCAGATGGCGGCGCTGCAAGATCTGGTCAAGCGCGAGGCGGGGCTGATCGACCGGGCGCAGCGCCGGGTGGGTGGCATGATGTTCGCCCCCCAGGCGGCCGCCGCTGCCCGCGCACGGGACCGGGCGGTGCAGGGCGCGCTGCGGCAGGCGACCGGGGATCTGGCGCAGCGCTTCGGCGCGCTCGCGGGGAAGGTGCCGCCCGGTCTCACCGCGGCGGCCGCCGCCATGGGGCAGGCCGCGAAGGCGCTCGGGCGCGGGCAGGATTCGGCCGCCGCCGAAGCCGAGAAGCGGGCGCTCGCCGCGTTGCAGCAGGGCGGCAAGAGCATGGCGCAGGCGATGGCCGGCAAGATGGGGCAGGGCGGGCAGGCGCTGATCGGCCAGGGCGGCAACGGGCGTTCGACGCCCGGAGGGCGCAGCCCGGGGCAGGATCCGCTGGGCCGGCAGAGCGGGGCCAACGGGCGCGGCCTGGACGAGAGCAACAGCGTGCGCATTCCCGCCGGCATGTCGAAAACCACCATCCGCGCCATTGCGCGCAGGCTGCGCCAGCGCAGCGCGGACCCCAACCTTTCGCCGGCCGAGCGCGCCTACCTCGAGCGGCTGCTGCGCGCCTTCTGAACCGGCCCGCGATAGAAGGGCGCGATCCGGTCCGGCGGCAGGCCGAGCCGCCAGAGCAGCAGGCAGCCGAGGTTGCGCAGCGAACGCCGAAGGTAGCCCTCGCGCTCCCAGCGCTGCGCGCTGGTGACGGCGGCAACCGGCAGGGGGCGCAGGCGCCGGCGCCCGAGGCGGCGGACCAGATCGACATCCTCCATCAGCACCAAGGGCCGCATTCCGCCGACGGCCTCGAGCAGGGCGCGGGAGATCAGCAGCCCCTGGTCGCCATAGGGCAGGGCGAGGCGGCGGCAGCGCCAGGCGACGGCGCGTTCGAGCCGGCGGGCGCGGGGGTCGGCGCTGGCCAGGGCGAAGCGGAAATAGGCGGCGCGGCCGGGCTCGCCCATCGCCGCGCGGACGGCCGCGGCCCAGCCTGGGGCGAGCACGGTATCGGCGTGCAGCAGCAGCAGCCAGTCGCCGTGTGCGGCTGCGATGCCGGCGGCGAGTTGCGGCCCGCGCCCGCGCGGCGCGGCGATCACCCGCGCTCCGAACCGGGCCGCGATGGCAGGGGTTTCGTCGTGGCTGCCGCCGTCGGCGACGAGGATCTCGCCGGCCGCGGCGCCGAGGGCGGCGAGCGTCGCCGGCAGGCTCGCGGCGGCGTCGAGCGCGGGCAGCACCACCGAGAGATGGTTCAATTTTTGTTCTTGATCGATGTCGCTATTCCTGACAAAAAGGGAACGAACGAAGAGGGAACGGAAGCATGCGCCACCTGCTCTCCCCTGCCAAGCCCGATCTTCCGCCCGGGTGCAGCGCCCCCACCGCGCGGCCGAAGGGCCGCGGGGCGCTGGGCAACCCGCCGGTGCGGTTCGAGACCCTCCATCGCGAAGCGGAAGCGGCGGATTGGCCGGAGGAGGAGGTGCCGCGGCTCGCCACCAGCCTGATCCGGGACCGGACCCGGTCGGTCATCAGCTGGAACGAGAGCCCTGATCTCGGCTTCGATCGGGCGGTGAACCCCTATCGCGGTTGCGAGCACGGCTGCATCTACTGCTACGCGCGGCCGACCCATGCCTGGCTCGGCTATTCGCCCGGCCTCGAGTTCGAGACCCGGCTGGTGTTCAAGCCCGAGGTGGCGAGCCTGCTGGAAAAGGAACTCGCCAAGCCGGGCTATCGGGCGGCGCCGCTCGTGCTGGGCTCGAACACCGACCCCTACCAGCCGATCGAGCGGCAGTTGAAGCTGACCCGCGCGGTGCTGGAGGTGCTGGAGCGCTGCGGCCATCCCGTCGGCATCGTCACCAAGTCGGCCTCGATCCTGGCCGATCTCGACATTCTGGCGCGGCTGGCGGCGCGGCGGCTGGTGCGGGTGGATATTTCGCTCACCACCCTGGACGGCGACCTCGCCCGCCGGATGGAACCGCGCGCCGCCGCCCCGGCGCGGCGGCTGGAAGCGATGCGGGCGTTGGCGCGGGCGGGGGTTCCGGTGGGCGTGCTGGCGGCGCCGATGATCCCCGGGCTCAACGATGCCGAGCTCGAGCGCATTCTCGCCGCGGCGGCCGGTGCGGGGGCGGGATGGGCATCCTACATCCTGCTGCGCCTGCCGCACGAGGTTGCGGAACTGTTCCGCGCATGGCTGGAAGCGGAGTTTCCGGCCCGTGCCGCGCATGTGCTTTCGCTCATCCGCCAGACGCGGGCGGGGGCGCTGAACGAGAGCGGCTTCGGCGCCCGTTTCCGGGGGACGGGGCCGGTGGCCGATCTCCTGGCGCAGCGCTTCGCCCGCGCGGCGCGGGCGCAGGGGCTGGCGGAGGGCAGGGTGGCGCTCGACCCCGGCCAGTTCCGCCCACCCGTCCTCACGCGCGCGGCGGCGGAGGGACAGCTCGCCCTGCTGTGAGGTTGGAAAGCGGTTCAGTGGCGGCGGTCGTGCAACGCGGCGGGGCGGGGCGGGAGGGTCGCGTGCGGCAGCGCGAGGGCGGGATCACGGTCGGTCAGCGGGTCGGGCGCGCTCAGTTCGCGCAGGCTCTCGGGGTCGCGAATTTCGATGCTCTGGCCGTGCACCGCGATCGCCCGCTCCTGCAGGGTCGCGAGCACGCGCGAGAAGCTCTCCCGCGTCATGCCGAGTTCGGAGGCGATCAGCCCCTTCTCGTAGGGCAGGCTCAATCGTTGCGTCCCGCCGTGGCGGCGGGAGAGGCGGAGCAGATACGCCGCCACCCGCTCGGTGGTGTTGCGCAGCTTGAGGGTGCGGATCTGGCGGACCATGCAGCGGAACTGCCGCGAGAGCACGAGCAGGAGCGCCTGGGCGAGTGCTGCCTCTTCGGTGGCCAGGGCGCGGAAGACGTCCGCCTGCACCATCAGGACCCGCGCCGCCTCGACGGCGCGGGCGCGGGCGAGGTAGGGCGTCTCGGCGAGCACGGATGCGGGCAGCAGCGGCTCGGGTGCCTCGGCGAGGGCGAGCACCACCTCGTGCCCGCTCGGCGAGCGGCCGAGCAGATGCACGCCACCGCCGAGCACGACGCTCTGAAAGCTCGGCAGGTCGCCCTGCTCGAACAGGATCACCCCGACGGGGGCGATCTGCACCACCGCGGCGGCGCGCAGCCTGCGCATTCCCTCGGCCGAGACGCCGGCGAAGAGCCCGGCCGTCTCGATCGCCTCTTCCAGGGGGCCGTTGCTGTCTCTCATGCCGGACCGTCTCCGTTCCGCAGCCATTGTCGAGGCTGGATGGTAGCCGATGGGAACGATGGCCGGGTTGATCAGGATCAAGCCGGCGCGAGCAGGTCTCGATGGCGATGAAGCTCGGTCGCGGCGACGAAGAGATGGTAGAGCGTGCTCGCCGGTGCGGGAGCCGCGATCGGCGCGCCGGAGGGGTCGAGCCGATCGTGCCAGAGGCCCCAGGCCGAGCGGTAGCGGGCGGTGACGGTGCGGCAGACGCGGTCGATCCGCGCCGCGCGGGCGGGGCCCGGCCGCGCGGCCAACCCGGCGAGCAGCGCCTTGAGGAGCTCGGTCTGCGGCCACAGCCGCTTGCTGGTCTCGCGCGGGTGGAGGTCGGGGCCGATCGCATCGAAGGCCAGACCGTCGCGCGGGTCGATCCCGCCGGCGAGGCCGAAGCCCAGCGGCGCGCCCGCCGGCACCGCCTGCCCGTCCGGACAGAGCGCGCGGTAGCGGGCGAGCAGCCAGGCCCACTCGAACTGATGGCCGGGCTCGCGCAGCGTGCCCGCCTCCCCGGGTGCGGGCTGCCACCGAGCGGTGAAGAATTCGCCCACCGCGCCCCGCGGGTCGAGAAAATGGGCGCAGAACAGCGCCAGCATCGCCTCGGCGCGGCGGCGCCAGGCGCGATCCCCGGTCGCTTCGAAGAGCGCGAGATAGGCCTCGAACAGGTGCATGTGCGGGTTCTGCCCGCGCGGCGCATCCTGCCCGGGCGCGTCGAAATACCCGCCTCCGCCTGGATCGGCCAGGCGCTCGTCGAGGAAGCGCTGGGTGCGCTCGGCCCAGTCGAGCACCAGGCGATTGCGGCCGAGGCGGTAAAGGGCCGCGGCGGCGAGCAGGACGAACGCCTGCTCGTAGGCGTAGCGGGCGGGATCGTGGGCGCCGCCTTCGGGGTCGCAGGAGAAGATGAACCCGCCGTCGGCCGACCAGTAGCGCTCCGCCATGGCAGCGAAACCGTCCGCCGCCAGGGCGTGGGCTTCGATCAATCCCAGGCGCGAAGCCTCGGCGAAGACGTAGATCTGGCGCGCCTGAACCCGGAGCCGGCGCGGCGCGGCGCGATCAGGGGTGCCGTCCTGGCCGATCCGCTCGATGAATCCGCCCCGCCCATCGGTTCCCGCTTCGGCCCAGCGGGCAAGCGACTCCCCGAGCACGAAACGGAGATAGTCCGCAATTCCCGTCTCGCCGGTCATGGCGCGGCTCCGTTGCACATCCGCGGCATCGATACCAGCCCGAGGGGGGAGTTTGCCAGGGCGCGGACCCAGGGCGCGGACCCAGGAGGCGGATCCAGGGGGCGGACCCAGGGGGCGGACGCGGAAAAGGGGCCGGCCCGACGGCCGACCCCTTGACCGGTTTGGCCGGCGATAGTGGTCAGGCGGCCTGGTTGATCGTCGGTGCCGCGACGCGTCCGGCGGTGGTGGTGGCGATCGCGATGCGCCGGGGCTTCAACGCCTCGGGCACCACGCGGCGGAGGGCGACATGGAGCAGCCCGTTCTCGATCTCGGCGCCCTCGACCACGAGATGGTCCGCGAGGGCGAAGCGACGCTCGAAGGCGCGGCCGGCGATGCCGCGATAGAGCAGTTCGGCATTGTCGTTCTCGGCGGGCTGGCGGCCAGAGACCACGAGCGTGTTCTCCTTGACGGTGAGCTCGAGGGTGTCGGGGCCGAAGCCGGCGACCGCCATGGTCAGCCGATAGGAATCCTCGCCGGTCTTGGCGATGTTGTAGGGCGGATAGCCGGGCGAGCCGGCGGCTTCCTGCAGCGAATCGACGAGATTGACCATCCGGTCGAAGCCGATGGCGCTGCGGAACAGGGGGGAGAAATCGAACGTCATCACAAACCTCCTTCAGGAGCAAGGTTTCATTTCCGGGCCACCCGAGGGGCTGGCCCGCTGCACGCTTCGAGGCCCCGAAAGGGCACCTCGGACATCACCAGAAATGGCGCCGCAGCGCGTGATTTCAAGGGGGTGGCAGCAACGACGCAGCGCCCGGACGCTCGGCCAGAAGGTGCGCCGGAGCCGGGCCGGAGCCGCCGGGCCGGCGCGGGCGTGAACCCTAGGTCTTGGCCACTCCGAGGCCGGCGAAGCGCTTGTTGAACTTCGCCACCTGGCCGCCGGTGTCGATGATGCGGCTGTGGCCGGTCCAGGCGGGGTGGGACTTGGGATCGACGTCGAGGTGCATCACGTCGCCCGGCTTGCCCCAGCAGGAGCGGGTGGTGAAGCGGGTGCCGTCGGTCATCACCACGGTGATCTCGTGATAGTCGGGGTGGATGTCGGATTTCATCGGGTCTCTCCGGGGTTCCGCCGATCCCGACCGGCGGAGAAGGGAGCGCCGCGTATAGAGGCAGCAGGGCGGAGATTCAAGGCCCGCCCGCGCCGCCGAACAGCACCGACAACAGCCCGTACAGCACCCCGCCGGCGAGAAACCCCACCAGCGTGCCGTTCATGCGCACATATTGCAGGTCCTTCCCTACGCGCAGTTCGAGCCGCTCGGTCAGGGTGGCGCTGTCCCAGTTGCCCACCACCTCCGCGATGAATACCGACAAGCGCTCGCGCGCCGCGGGCAGCAGGCTGCGGGCGATGCCGAGGGCGGCGCGGTCGAGGCGGGCGCGCGCCGCGGGGTCGGCGGCGAGCAGGGCGCCGAGATTGCCGAAGGCGCCTTCGAGCAGGGTCACGGTGCGGCCGGCCGGGCGGGCGGCGTCCGCTTCCAGCGCGCTGCGCAGCCGGCTCCATACGTCACCGAGCCAGGCCTGCACCGATTCGTGGCCGAAGATCTGGCGCAAGCTGCGGCCGAGTTCGCGCGCCCGCTCGGGGTCCTCCTCGATGCGCGTGATCTCGCGCTTCACCCATTCGTCGAACGCGGCGCGCATTTCGGAATCCTCCGGCCCCATGCGGTCGAACTCGGCGCTGACCGCGGCGAGCACGCGCCGTGCGATGGAGGCGCCGAGCGCCCAGCCGACCAGCCGCCCGCCCTGTTCGCGCACCCGCTCCTCGATCGCGATGCGCAGTGCCTCCTCGCGCGCCGCGATCGAAGCCCGCAACTCGCCGAGGATGAAGCCGAACACCTCCTGGTGGCGTCCGCCCGCGACCAGGCCGCGCAGCGCGCGGGCGAGCAGCCGCCCGCCCGCCTCGCCGCCGAGCAGGCGGGGCACGATGCGCCCGAGCAGCCGCCGCGCCCGCCCATCCTCCAGGCTGGCGAGGAGACGCGGCAGGAGAGCGGCGAGCCCCTGCGCGGCCGGGCGCGCGGCCTCGGGGTCGGCGAGGAAGCGGGCGAGAATGGCGGGAAGGTCGAGATGGGTGAGGCTGCGCCCGATCTCCGCCTCGGTGAAGACGTGGCCGGCCACGAAACGCCCGAGCGCGCGCCCGAGCCGCTCCTTCTGCGCCGGCAGGATGGCGGTATGGGGGATCGGCAGGCCGAGCGGGTGGCGGAACAGCGCCACCACCGCGAACCAGTCGGCGATGCCGCCGACGAAGCCCGAGCGCGCCGCCGCTTCCAGAAGATCACGCCAGCGGCCCGCCGGCAGCGCGTAGCCGAGCAGGGTCAAGGCGCCCATCGCGGCCAGCAGCAGGGTCGCGAAGGCGCGGTGACGGCGCAGCGCCGCGCGGGCTTCGGCGTCGGGGTCGAGGGGGCTCATCGCGCGGATGCTATCACGCCCGCGCTCCCGCTCGGCAAACCGCCGGCGTGACCGGCTGACGGGCGGGAAGCGGATCCTGCCGCTGGCGGCGGCGGCGGCCTGGCTCGGCTTCCCCGGCCAGCAATGCCGGGACGGGCGCGCGGCGATCGGGCCGCGACGAGGCGGTCGCCTCCGCCCCCGCCATCGACCATGCCGATGCGCGCGGGGCCGATGCGCGCGGGGCTGGTGCGCGCGGGCATGAGGCGGATGCACCGACGCGTTTCTGCCGGGGCGGGTGGCGTGCGTGGTGGCAACTAGCCTACCCTCGCAGCCGAGCCCGCCAGGGCGTGGCCAGGGCCAAGCAGGAGAGCCGTCCCATGGAAGCAGCCGGCCGCGAGTCCCGCGATGCGGAGGAGATGCGCGCCGAGCAGATGCGCCGCACGCTCGCCGATCTGCCGTGGAACCGGTTCCACACCGTGATGGTGCTGCTCTTCGGCCTGGGCTGGGCGATGGACGCCTTCGAGGTGACGCTGATCGGCAACGTGCTCGGCGCGCTGCGGGCGCGGTTCCATCTCGGGTCCTACGGGATGTCGGTCATTCTCGGCGCCTGGTTCGTCGGGCTGATGTTCGGCGCGGCCGGGTTCGGCTGGCTGTCGGACGTGCTGGGGCGGCGGCGGGTCTTCCTCGGCAGCCTGGCGCTCTACGGGGTGGCGACGCTGGCCACCGCCTTCGCTCCCGGCCTCGGCGCGCTGCTCGCCCTGCGCTTCCTCGCCGGTCTCGGGGTGGGCGCGGAATATTCCGCGATCAACGCCGCCATCGCCGAATTCGTGCCCAGCGCCCGGCGCGGGCGGGCGGCCGCGATCGTGCTCAATTTCTGGCCAGTGGGAAGCCTCGCCGCGGCGCTGATCTCCTGGCTGGTGCTCTCCGCGCTGCCGCCCGATCTCGGCTGGCGGGTGGTGTTCGGCTTCGGCGGGCTGATCGCGCTCTCGGCCGCCTTCCTGCGCCGGCACATGCCGGAATCGCCGCGCTGGCTGCTGACCGCCGAGCGTCCGGGCGAGGCGCAGGCGATCGTCGCCGGCATCGCCGCCGGGCTGATCCGCCTGCCCCCGCCCGAGGTGGCGCCGGTGCGCCGGCGCATCCGCCGCGAGGGCCGGGCGTTCCTGCGCCTGCTGCGGCTCTATCCGGGGCGGCTCGCGCTCGGCTGCGCGCTCGATTTCGCCGAGGCTTCGGGATATTACGGCCTGTTCGCCTTCCTGCCCATCGTGGTGCTGCCCGCGCTCCATCTGCGCCCCGCGCGGCTGCCGCTGTTCTATCTCGCCGGCGGCGCCGGCGCGCTGCTCGGCGGCTTCGCGGTCTCCCTCCTGCTCGACCGGATCGGGCGCGCCCGCACGGTCGCCGGGTTCTATCTCGCGACCGCGCTCGCGACCCTGGTCTTCGCCTACGCCACCCGCTACGGGGCGGGCGCCATCATGGCCGGGTTCGCCGTCGTCAATCTGCTCGCGACCGGCAGTTGGATCGCCGCGTACCCGACATTTTCCGAGCTGTTTCCCACCTCGCTGCGCGCCACCGGGGTCGGGGTCTCGGTCGCGGTCGGGCGGCTCGGGGCGATGCTGGCGCCCTTCCTGGTGGGCTGGGTGGGGGCGCGCAGCATGGCCGGGGCGCTGGTGCTGCTCGCGCTCTTCTGGCTGCTCGGCGCCGCGGCGATGACGGTCTGGGCACGGCGCGGCGGGATCGAAGGGCGCGGGCTCGCGCTCGAGGCGATCGCCGCGGAAGAGCCCGCCGGTGCCTGACGGGGCGCCCGATTGGCCGGTGCTCGACGCCGACGGGCCGGTGCTCGTCTTCGGCGGCTGCGCGAGCAACCTCCAGGCCACCGGGGCGTTGTTCGCGGAGGCCCGCCGCCTCGGCGTGCCGCCCGCGCGCATGGTCTGCACCGGCGACATCGTGGCCTACGGCGCCGACCCCGAACCCACCTTCGATCTGGTGGCGCGCTCCGGTATCGCCGTGGTGATGGGCAATTGCGAGGAGCAACTCGCGGCCGGCGCGCAGGATTGCGGCTGCGGCTTCACCCCGGGCTCGCTGTGCGACCATCTCTCCGCCGCCTGGTTCGCCCATGCCGACGCGCGGCTCGGCCCGGCGGCGCGGGCCTGGATGGCGGCGCTGCCGCGGCGGATCGATCTCGTGCTCGGCGGGCGGCGGCTCGCCGCCGTTCATGGCGCGCCAGGCCGCATCAACCGCTACCGCTTCGCCTCCGACGGCGCGGCGGCGCTCGCCGACGAGGTCGCCCGCGCCGGGACGGACGGGGTGATCGGCGGCCATTGCGGCCTGCCATTCACCCGCGGCGGCGCGGGATGGCTCTGGCACAACGCCGGCGCGATCGGCCTTCCCGCCAACGACGGCACTCCGCGCGGCTGGTTCAGTCTGCTGATCCCCGAGCGGGGGGGCATCCGCATCCGCCACCTGCCGCTCGCCTACGACCACGCCGGGGCGGCGCGGGCGATGCGGCGGGCGGGTCTGCCGGAACCCTACGCCGACGCGCTGGAGTGCGGCCTCTGGCCGAGCGTGGACATCCTGCCGCCCGCCGAGATGGCGCAGACCGCGGTGCCGCTGGCGCCGGGCGAAATCCTATGGGCCGGGGCGGCGGCTCCGTCCTGGCCGGAACCACTGCCGGCGACGGTCGAGCCGCCGGCCGAGGTTGCGCTCGCCGGGCTGCGCACCCTCTGGTGCAACACCGGCACGCTCTGCAACATCGCCTGCGCCGGCTGCTACATCGAAAGCGGTCCGCGCAACGACCGCCTCGCCTATCTCTCGTTCGCCGAGTTCGCCCGCTTCCTCGCCGAGGCGCGGCAGAACCACCCCGAACTGGCCGAGATCGGCTTCACCGGCGGCGAACCCTTCCTCAACCACGACCTGCCCGCCATGCTGGCGGCGGCGCTGGATGCCGGGCTGCGGGTTCTCGTGCTGACCAACGCCATGCGACCGATGCAGCGCCACACGCGCCTGCTCGGCGCCTTGCGCGCCGCCCACGGGGACCGGCTGGGCTTGCGCGTCTCGCTCGATCATTTCACCCGGGCAGGGCACGAGGCGATCCGCGGCCCGGGCAGCTGGGCGCCGGCGCTCACCGGCCTGCGCTGGCTGGCGGCGGAGGGGTTTGCACTGCGGGTGGCGGCGCGGCTGCCGGACCCCGCCGAGGAGGCGGCGGTGCGGGCGGGCTTCGCCGGCTTGTTCGCGGAACTCGGCCTGGCGCTCGACGCCATGGACCCCGACGCGCTGGTGCTGTTTCCCGAGATCAACGGCGCGGGCGCGGTGCCGCCGGTGGGGGCGCGGCTGATGGCGGCGCTCGCCCCGCGCCGCCCGGCGCCGATGTGCGCCTCCTCGCGCATGGTCCTGCGCCGGCGCGGCGCCGCCGCGGCGGAGGTGATCGCCTGCACGCTGCTGCCCTACGCGGAGGGGTTCGCGCTCGGCGCCACCCTCGCCGAGGCGGCGCGGCCGGTCGCGCTCGCCCACGAAACCTGCGCCCGTTTCTGTGTTCTCGGCGGCGCCTCCTGCGCCGGCCGCGCGGTCTGATCCGCAGGCGCAGTCTGACCCGCTCGCGGGTTTCGCGCTGCCGTCATCCTGTCGTATGCAGGGCCCGGAGACCGCCGCCCCGATGCACCCCGCTCCTGCTCCCGTCTGGGCGCTGCCGTTCGGCGTGATGCTGTGGGCGGTCGCCGTCCTGCCCGCCGCCGTCCCGCGCCTCTGGCACCGCCGGATGGGCACCATCGTGGGCCTCGGGGTTTCTGCGCTGCTGGTTCCGCTGGCGCTGGTCCACGGCCCCGCCGCCGCTGCCGCGCTGGCCGGGCGGGCGCTGCTCGGGCGCTATCTGCCCTTCGTCAGTGTGCTGTTCGCGCTCTACGCCATCGCCGGCGGGGTCCGCGTCGCCGGCGGGCCGTGGGGGCGCCCGGCGGGCAACACGCTCCTGCTCGGCTTGGGGACGCTGCTCGCCGGGCTCGTCGGCTCGACCGCGGCGGCGATGCTGCTGATCGAGCCGCTGCTGTCCGCCAACGCGCACCGCCGCCACCGCCGCCATCTCGTCATCGCCGCCATCATCCTCGTCGGCAATGCCGGCGGCGCGCTGTCGCCGATCGGCAACCCGCCGCTGATGGTGGGCTACCTCGCCGGGGTGCCGTTTTTCTGGCCCGTCCGCCACCTCGCCCTGCCGCTGCTGCTCTTTTCTGCGCCCTTCCTCGCCGGCTTCTGGCTGCTCGACCGCCGCCACGCCCGCGCCGATCCGGCCCCGCCGCTGCGCCGACCGCTGCGGGTGAGAGGGGCGGGCAATCTCGCCCTGCTCGCGCTCGTCGCGTGCGCGGTGCCGCTGCAGGCGCTGGTGCCGCTCGGGCAGCTCCGGTTCGGGGGCGTGACGGCACCTCTCGGCGGGCTGCTCGCGGCCGCGTTCTCGCTCGCCGCCGGGCTGGTTTCGCTCCGCCTCACGCCGCGCGCGATCCATCGCCGCAACCGTTTCTCGCTGGCGCCGATGCGCGAGGTCGCGGTGCTTTTTCTCGGCCTCTTCGTCACCATCGCGCCGGTGCTCGCCATGCTGCGCGCGGGTGCCGCCGGGCCGTTCGCGCCACTGCTGGCGCTCGCCGCCCGCCCGGGGGGTGCGGGGGTGCCGGCGCTCTATTTCCTGTTCTGCGGGATGCTCTCCGCCGTGCTCGACAATGCGCCGGCCTGGCTGGTGTTCTTCGGCCTCGCCGGCGGAGACGCCCCGGCGCTGCTCGCCCACGACCCGCGCCTGCTCGCGGCGATCTCGGCGGGGGCGGTGTTCTGGGGCGGGCTCACCTACCTCGGCAATGCGCCGAACCTGATGCTGCGCGCGATCGCCGCGCACCGCGGTGTGCGCATGCCCGGGTTCTTCGCCTATAGCGGCCTTGCGGCGGCCTCGCTGCTGCCGCTGCTGGCGCTGCTGGGGCTGGTCTTTTTCCGCTGAACCGCGTCAAAGCGGCCCGCGCCAGCCCCAGCGTTCGGCGAGCGCGAGGCACGCGGGCCAGCGGTCCACCGTGCCGGTGGTGGACATGCCGCGCAGCGAGGCGGCCGCGGCGGCGTGGCCGAGCGCGAGCGCGCGCGCCGTCTCCCAGCCCGCCAGCCAGCCGTAGAGAAACCCGGCGGCGAAGGCGTCGCCCGCGCCGTTGGCGCCGGCGATCGCGGTGGGCGGAACCCGCACCGAGGGCTGGCGGGTCAGCGCCCCGTCGCGCGCCAGCGCCACCGCGCCCGCCGGGAAATGCACCACCGCGAGCGCCATCGCCCCGCGTTCGAGCACCTCCGCCGCCGCCGCGATGCAGGCCGCGACGTCGGTCGTCCCGTCGGCGACCGTCGTCCGCCCGGCCAGCGCGCCGATCTCGGCATCGTTCACCACCAGGAGGTCGAGATGGGGCAGGCAGGGGCGCACCAGCGCCGCGAGCCGATCGGGCGGCAGGCTGGCGAGTTCGAGGTTGGTGGCGAGCCCCGCCGCCCGCGCCGCCGCCAGCACCGCGACCCAGCCGTTCGCGTGCTCGCGCCAGGGCGCATCCATCACCGCGTGCACCCCGGGCAGGCCGAGATGGAGCAGCGCCGCCCGCGTCGTGGAGAAGTCGAACTCCGCCGGGGTCAGCAGATCCGCGGTACCGCGCCGGAAGAGATGGGTCCGCCTTCCGCTGCCGCGCGTCGCGTAGGCGTCCGTATATTGGGTGCGTGCGCCCGGAAGCACGCGCAGGCGGCTGCGGTCGATGCGTTGCGCATCGGCCTGGGCGAGCAGCAGCGCGCCATCCGCGTCGTCGCCGATCAGGCCCACCGTCGCGACCGGGAACGCGGGGTCGAGCTTCTTCACGTCGATCGCGAGATTGCAGGCCGAGCCGCCGCCGCCGGCTTCCTCCTCGAGGATTTCCGCCAGCCCATCCTCGGCCGGCCAGAATTCGACGCGCTTGTTGCGATCGACGCACCAGGTGCCGCCGGTGAGGATCCCACGCCGCCCGTCGGCCACCCGCTCAGCCCTCGCGCAGCGGCGCTTCGGTGATTTCGAGGTCGGTATCCAGCGCCCGGTCGGGACGGATGCCCGCTTTCGCCAGACCGGCGTGATACTCCTTCACCGCCGCCGCGGGCGCGATATTGCCGGAGGCGACCTCGCGCATCAGCGCGACGATCGCCAGCGGATCTTCGGCCAGGTTGATCTTGCGCCCGAACAGCGCCACCCGCGCGCCGTGGCGTTCGGCCTGGTGGAGGAGCTCGAAGGTATCGCGGGTCGTCCCCGCCCCGCCGCCGAGCACGCCGACGATCAGCCCGGGGTCGAACCCGGCCAGCTCCTCGAGCGCCCGCGGGCCGTTGTAGGCGATCTTGAGGAACTGCGGCCGGTCGGCGGCGGCGACGCCGGCGAGGCAGCGCAGGATGCAGTCGTTGACGTAGTAGGGCAGTGTCTCGGCGTCGATTCCGCACTCCACGTTGGGGTTGAAGACTTCGAGGAAATAGCGGAACCCGTGCCGCGCCGCGTCCTCGCGGAAGGCGGCGAAGGCTTCGAGGGAGGCGACATCGGCGGCGATGTCGTTGTTGAAGGTGACCGAATAGAGCCCGAGGTCGGTCCCGGTGATCGCCGCCCCCGGGGCGGGCTGCGCGGTTGCGTGCATCACCCGCGAAAGCGAGGCGGTGCGGAAGGCGCGCGAGGGCGAAAGATGATAGGTGGCGCCGCGCATCCGCCAGATGTCGGTGGTGTCGTTGGCGCGGATCGCGGGCTTGACGCGGCTGGCGGCGAACACCCCCTCGGCGCTGAGGCGCTCGAGGTTGGCGACCGAGACCAGCATGATATCGACGATGTCCTGGGCCACGATGGCGCGGATCTGGTCGAGGAACTGCGCCCGGGTGCGCAACCCCTGCGGCGTGCCGTCGGCCGCCCGCGCCCGACCGCAGCCGGCGAGGCTCGGCCCCATGTCGCCGTCCTTGGCGTCGGCGATGAGGAAGTCGCTCGCGCGGTAGGCGCCGGCGCGGATCCGGGCCAGCTTCTCGTCCAGTCTCGTCATCACGGAAAATCCCCCAGGAAGGAAGGCATCTCAGGCACGGCACCGAGCGCCCTCAGCCGGGCAACCCCAGCCGATGGCGGGAAAGCAGCTCGCACCCCGCCGGCCCGACCAGCACCGTCTGCCCCGGCATCATGGCGAGACCGGCTTCGGCGTCCATCAGGATCATGTGCAGGAAGAACACCATGCCGGGCTCGATCACGACCTCGCTGCCGGCATGGATCATCGGCCAGTCCATCCAGTTCGGCGCGAACGTCGTCCCCAGGCTGTAGCCGCAGGCGTTGAGCCGCAAGCCCCGCATTCCGGCGCCATCGACAACCCTGGCATGCGCCGCGAACACCGCCCCGAGCGGCCGCCCCGGACGCATCGCCTCCAGACAGGCGGCCATGGCGTCGAGCGCCACCGTCTGCATCGCGCGCTGGCGCTCCGGCAGCGGCCCGATCGGGATCGTGCGCATCAGGCAGGCGTGGTAGTGGCGCCAGACCCCGGCGAACTCCAGCGTCAACTGGTCCGCCGCGCCGAGCACCCGCCGCCCGCTGTGCGAGCGCACCAGCATCGCCTCCCGCCCCGAGCCGATGATGTAGGGATTGCCCGGCGAATCGCCCCCGCCGGCGTAGAGCGCGCCCATCATGGCGGCGAGGATCCGCCCCTCGTCCGCGCCCGGCCGCGCCTGTGCGGCCGCGGCCTCGAGTACGTCATCGGCGAGTACGGCGGCACGGCGGACGCAGGCGATCTCGGCAGCACTCTTGACCACCCGCAGCCGGCTGACCAGCAGCGAGGCGTCGGCCAGCGTGCAGAACCCTTCGAGGGCGGCGGCGAGCCGCATTCCGTTCGCCGCGGTCAGCCCATAGGCCTCGTATTCCACCCCGAGCCGGGCGCCCCGGCCGCCGCGTTCGGCGAGGATCGCGCGCAGCGCCGCCGCCGGGTCGGCGTCCTCGCCATCGACCCATACGCGCACGTCGGAGAGGATCGAGGTCAGCTCCGCCTGGCGCAGGTCGGGGGCGCGGGTCAGCAGCACCATCGACCCGTCGGCGGCGAGATGGAGGCACTGGAAGAAGACATAGCCGAAACTGTCGTAGCCGGTCAGCCAATACATCGTCTCCTGGCGGAAGAGCAGCAGCCCGTCGAGCCCGGCTTGCGCCATGGCGGCGAGCGTGCGCGCCTTGCGCGCCGCGAACTCCGCCGCTTCGAAATGGATCATCGTCCTTGCTCCGATCGTCTGGCGGGTGGCCCCGGCACCGCGGCCCTACCCCGCTTGCGCGAGCGGGCGGCCCAGACGGTCGAGCAGATGGCGGACCAGGAGCGGCGCGATGGCGATGCCGGTGGCGCGCCGCAGCGCCGACCAGGCGGGATTGCTGTTCACCTCCAGCACCGCGAGCCGGCCCTGCCCGTCGCGGATGAGATCGACACCGGCGAAGTCCGCCCCCACGGCGGCGGCGGCGGCGACCGCGAGTTCGGCGAGCGGACCCGCCGCCACCGCCGCCTCGCAGCGCGCGCCCTGGGCGGCGTTGGTGCGCCAGTCGCTGTGGCGGCGGAGCATCGCCGCGACCGCCCGCCCGCCGATGACGAAGACCCGCCAGTCGCGGAACCCTTCCGCTCCCGGGGCGACGTAGCGCTGGAGATAGAACACGCCGCCCAGGGTCTCGGCCGCGGGCAGTGCGGCCGGCGAGTCGAGCAGCGCCTGGCCGCGCCCCTGCGAGCCGAACAGCGGTTTGAGCACGAGCGGGCGGCCGGGTGCCGCCTCGGCGGTGAGAATGGCGCGCGCCCGGCTCGCCGAGGGGGTGACCCAGGTCTCGGGCGTGGGCAGCCCGGCGCGGGCGAGGAGGAAGCTGGTCATCGCCTTGTCCACCGCGCGCTCGATCGCGCCGGCATCGTTGATCACGAGACAGCCGCAGGCGCGCAGCGCGTGCAGCACGCCGAGCCGGAGCGTGACCTCCTCAAAGCTGCCGGCCTCGATCACCCGCACCAGCGCGGCCGCGGGCGGGGCCTGTGCGAAGCCGGGGATGGCGAGGGTTCCGTCCGGTGCGAAGCCGCAGTCGCGCAGCGCCACCGCCGCGGCGGGCGCTCCGGCGCGCGCGAAGGCGGCGAGCAGGGCACGGGCGTGCCCGTCCCGGCGGTCGGTGAAGAGGGCGATGCGGGGCAGCGCGGTCATGGCGCTGTCATGGTGGGGTCATCGGCAGCGGGCTTCGCGGAACGGAGGATGCGCGCGTGCTTAGCGCGAATCCGCCGCCGCCGCCAACCGATGGGCCTTGCGCAACGCTCGCGGCGGACCGATCTTGCGCAGCGGAAGTATAGGGGATCTGCTGATGTTCATCGAGACCGAGGGGACGCCCAACCCGGCGACCCTGAAGTTCCTTCCCGGCCGCTCGGTGATGGCGGAGGGGACCGCCGATTTCCCCGGCCCCGAGACCGCCGGGCGCAGCCCGCTCGCACGCGCGGTCTTTGCCCTGCCCGGGGTGACGCGGGTGTTTCTCGGCGCGGACTTCGTCACCGTCACCAAGACCGAGGAGATGTCCTGGCAGGGTCTGCGCCCGCAGGTGCTCGGTGTGCTGCTCGATCATTTCCTTTCCGGCGAGGCCTCGATCGAAGGCCGGGAGGGGGCGCAGGCCGAGGAGGAGATCGCCGCCGAGGACGCCGAGATCGTGGCCCAGATCAAGGAACTGCTGGATACCCGGGTGCGGCCGGCCGTGGCCGGAGATGGGGGGGACATCCTTTTCCGCGGCTATCGCGCCGGGGTGGTGCGGCTCCATCTGCAGGGTGCCTGCAGCGGCTGCCCCTCCTCGCGCGCGACGCTGAAGCACGGCATCGAGAACATGCTGCGCCACTACGTCCCCGAGGTGGTCGCGGTCGAACAGGTCGAAGCCTGAGCGAACCGGACGGGCGGGCGTTCGTCGCCGGCCGGGGCAGGGAGGAGACAAAGTGGCGGCTGACGGCGAGGAGGCGGCCGGCGCTGCCGAACCGGCCTCTCCTGCCGGGCCGGAGCCCGCCGGCGTGGTCGTGGAAGCCGGGCCGGCCACCGACCCGCAGGCCGCACGAGCCGAGGCCGAAGCCTCCGAGCGCGCGTGCGTCGTCCGCTCCGGGCTGTTCGAAGCGGGCTGGTACCTCGCCACCTATGCGGATGTGGCGGCGGCCGGGCACGAGCCGCTCTCCCACTTCCTGCGCTTCGGCTGGCGGGAGGGGCGGCGGCCCAACCCCTATTTCGATCCGCGCTACTATCTGGCCTGCAACGCCGACGTGCGCCGGGCGGGCGGCAACCCCTTGCTGCACTACATCGGCTTCGGCGAAGCCGAGGGGCGGCGGCCGGTGCTCTATTTCGACCCCGCCTGGTACCGCGCGCACCATCGGCTCGCCCCGGCAGAATCCCCGCTCGCCCATTTCCTCGCCCATCGCCAGAGCGGGAAGGTGAGCCCGGTCGCGGAATTCGACGCCGCCTGGTACCAGGCCAGCTACAGCGACGTGGCGGCCGCCGGGGGTGACCCGTTCTGGCACTATCTCGCCGCCGGATTCCGCGAGGGGCGCAACCCGTCGGCCACCTTCAACACCCGCTTCTATGCCCGGCGCTATCTGGCGAACCGCCCGGAGGAGAACCCGCTGCTGCACTATCTCGCCCATCGCGGCGAGCCCGGGGTCTACCCCGACGTGCCGGCGCACGAAACCACCATCGCCCGCGAGGTGGCCCGCTTCACCCGCCCCGGGCCCGCCTTCGAGGAGGTGCGGCCGCTGCCCGCCTCGGCGCCGCCGCGGGCGCGGGTGCTCGCCTACTATCTGCCCCAGTTCCACGCCATCCCCGAGAATGACGCCTGGTGGGGCAAGGGCTTCACCGAATGGACCAACCTCGCCCGCGGGCTGCCCCGCTTCGCCGGCCACTACCAGCCGCGTGCCCCGCGCGATCTCGGCCCCTATTCGCTCGCCGACCCCGAGGTGATGCGCCGGCAGATCGCGCTCGCGCGTGGCGGCGGGATCGGCGGCTTCGTGTTCTATTTCTACTGGTTCAATGGACGCCGGCTCCTCGAATCCCCGCTCGACGCCTTCCTCGCCGACCGTTCCCTGGACATGCCCTTCTGCCTGATGTGGGCCAACGAGAGCTGGACCCGGCGCTGGGACGGTTCGGCCGAGGAGGTGCTGATCTCCCAGGACTACCGCGAGGAGGACGAGGCGGGACTGGTCGCCACCTTCGCCCGCCACTTCCGCGACCCGCGCTACCTGCGCATCGGCGGCCGCCCGGTGCTGATGGTCTATCGGCCCGGGGTGATCCCCGAACCGGCGGCGATGCTCGCCCGCTGGCGGACGCTCTGGCGCGACGGCTGGGGCGAGGCGCCGCTGCTGGTGATGGCGCAGAGCTTCACCGAAACCGACCCCAGGCCGCTCGGGTTCGATGGGGCGATCGAGTTTCCTCCCCACAAGCTGATCGCCGGGCTGACGCCGATCAACCCGACGCTCGACTATCTCGATTTCGACTTCACGAGCGAGGTCTATGACTACGAAGCGATGGTTGCCGCCTCGCTCGCCGCGCCCGAGCCGCCGTTTCCGCTCATCCGCACCGTGATCCCCGGCTGGGACAACGACCCGCGACGGCAAGGCCGCGGCCTCATGGTCCACCGGGCGAGCCCGGCGCGCTACCAGGCCTGGCTGGAGCGGCTGGTCGTCCGCGCCCGGGCGCAGCCCTTCTTCGGCGAGGCGATCGTCTGCGTGAACGCCTGGAACGAATGGGCGGAGGGCGCGTATCTCGAGCCGGACCTGCATTTCGGCGCCGCCTTCCTCAACGCCACCGGGCGCGCCGCGGCGGGTCTGGCGGACGGCGCGAGCCTGGGCCGGCTGCTGCTCGTCGGCCACGATGCGTTCGCGGCCGGCGCGCAGACCCTGCTGCTGCGCCTCGCCCGCCATTACCGCCGGGTGGCGGGGATGGATATCCGCATCCTGCTGCTCGGCCGTTCCGGGCGCGAGGCGGACTCGCTGGAAGAGGCCTATGGCGCGGTCGCGCCGGTCGCCGTCGTCTCCGATCCACGCAGCCTGGCCGAGCAGCTGGTCGCGCTGCACGGCGAGGGGTTCCGCAACGCGCTGGTGAACAGCGCCGCGGCGGCGCGGGCCTGTCCGGTGCTCGCCGGCGTCGGCATCGTGCCGACGCTGCTGGTCCACGAGATGCCCCGCATGCTGGCGGACCGCGGGCTGATCGAGCCCGCCCGCGAGGCGGTGCGCCTGGCGCGGGTGACGGTGTTTCCGGCCGCCCTGGTCCAAGAGCGCTTCGTCGCCGCGACCGGGGAGGAGCCGGCCAATGCCCTGGTGCGGCCGCAGGGCTGCTACCGGCCGGCCGGCTTCGACGCCGCCGCGCGCGCCGGGCTGCGCGCCCGTTTCGGGGTCGCCGAGGGGGCGACGCTCGTGCTCGGCATCGGCCACGCCGATCTGCGCAAGGGCTTCGATCTCTTCCTCGCGCTCTGGCGGCGGCTGCGGGAACGGGACGTTGGCGCCCACGCCGCCTGGGTGGGAGCGCTGGACCCGGCGACCGCGGCCACCTTCGCGGACGAGATCGCCGCGGCGGAGGCTGCCGGGACGTTCCATCTGCCCGGGCGGGTGGAGGATGTCGGCGCGTGGTATTCGGCGGCGGATGCGCTGGCGCTGACCTCGCGGGAGGATCCGTTCCCCTCGGTGGTGCTCGAAGCGGTTTCCGCCGGGCTCGGGGTGGTGGCCTTCTCCGGCACCGGCGGTGCGCCGGAATTCCTGCTCGCCCACGGTCTCGGCGAGACGGTGCCGCTCGGCGACGCCGGCGCGATGGCGGCGGCGGTGGCGACGCAGGCGCAGGCGCGGACCGAGCCGGCGGAGATCGCCCGCCGCGCCGCGCTGATCACCCGGGACTTCGACTTCCCCGACTACGCGAGCCGGCTGATGGCCCTCGCCATCCCCGGATTGGCGCGCATCTCGGTGGTGGTGGCGAGCCATGACCACGCCCGCCACCTGCCGCGCCGGCTCGCCGGCGTCTTCGCCCAGACCCACCCGCTCGCCGACCTCACCCTGTTCGATGACGCTTCCACGGACGAGAGCGTCGCGGTGGCGCGGGCGGTGGCGGCGGAGTGGGGGCGCGATCTCGCGGTGCGCGTCACCGCCCGCAACAGCGGCGGCCCGCTGGCGGCCTGGCGCGCGGCGGCGGAGGCGCGGGGCGAGTTCCTCTGGATCGCCGAGGGCGATGATGACAGCGAGCCCGCGTTCCTCGCCCGCCTCGCCACCGCCCTGGCGGCGGCCCCGCGCGCCGCGTTCGCCTTCTGCGACAGCCGCGTGGTGGACGCCGAGGGCGCCACGATCGCCTCCAGCTACCGGCCCTATTGTGCCGAGGTGGCGCCCGGTCTGATGGCGGCGAGCTTTCGCGCCGAGGGGGCGCAGTTCCTGCGCCGCGGGCTCGCGGAGCGCAACCTGATCCTCAATCTCTCCGGCGTGCTCTGGCGGCGGGCCGCCTTCGCCGAAGCGCTCGCGCGCTGCGGGGACGAGATCGCCGGCTACCTGCTGGCGGCGGACTGGCGGCTCTATGTCGAGGCGCTCGCCGCGCCCGGTGCCGAGGTCGTCTATCTCGCGGAGGCGCTGAACCGCCATCGCCGCCATCGGGCAAGCGTCACCGCCGGGCTTGATCGCGCGCGCCATCTGGCCGAAATCGCCAGCGTTCACGCCGTGATCGCCGCCCGCCTGGGCGCGGACCCGGACCTGGCCGAGCGCCAGAGCGGCTACCGCGCCGCACTCGCCCGGCAGTTCGCGACGGAGGCCGGGGCGGTGGCGGCAGGGGAGGATGTGGTGGCAGGGGAGGATGCGGAATGAGTGACGGCAGGCTGATCATCGGGAACCGGCGCTATTCCTCCTGGTCGATGCGGGGCTGGCTCGCCGTCCGCCTCGCCGGGCTCGCCGTCGAGGAGGTCGTGGTTCCCCTCGCCGGCGGAGAGACGCCGGCGATCAAGGCGCTGTCGCCGAGCGGGCTCGTGCCCTGTCTCGAGCATCGCGGCGCGGTGGTCTGGGAATCGCTCGCCATCGTCGAATATTGCGCCGAATTGCAGCCGGCGCTCTGGCCGTCCGACCGGGCGGCCCGGGCCCATGGGCGGGCGATCGCGGCCGAGATGCACGCCGGCTTCCGCGCCCTGCGCCAGAGCATGCCGATGGTGCTCGGGCGAACCTTCCCCTGCCCCGCGCCGAGCCCCGAGCTGACCGCCGACCTCGCCCGCATCGTCGCGATCTGGCACGAGACGCAGGGCCGCTTCGGGGCGGGCGGCCCGTTCCTCTTCGGTGCCGCCTTCACCGCGGCGGACGCGATGTATGCCCCGGTGGTCGCCCGCTTCCTCGCCTACGGGCCGCCCCTGCCGGCGGCGGCGGAGGCCTATTGCGCGGCGGTCCGGGCGCATCCGCTGGTCGCGGCGTGGTACGACGGCGCCGCCGCGGAACCGCCCTCCTGGCGGCTCGCCAAGTACGAGCCGCTCTAGCCCGCCGTCCTGGTTCGACCGCTGCGAAAGGCGCGCTCATGAGCGACTCCGATCTTCTGTTCCCCGCCCCCGGCTGGCCCACGCTCGCGGTGGCCGGCGGCGGGCGCATCCCGCTCGGGCGCATCTTCTGCGTCGGGCGGAATTACGAGGCCCATGCGGCGGAGATGGGCACGGCGGTGGATCGCGAGGCGCCCTTCTGGTTCACCAAGAGCCCGCACGCCCTGGCCGGAAGCGGCCTCACCCTGCCCTACCCGCCGGGGACCCGGAACTATCACCACGAAATCGAACTCGTGGTCGTCCTCGGCGCCGGCGGCACCGGCGTGGCGGCGGCGGACGCCGAGGCGCTCGCGTTCGGCTACGGGGCCGGGCTCGACATGACCCGGCGCGATCTGCAGCAGGACGCCCGCGCCAAGGGCCGGCCCTGGGATACCGGCAAGGACGTCGAGCGGAGCGCCGTCATCGGCCCGATCGCGCCGTCCTCCCGCAGCGGCCATCCGCGCCGGGGGCGCATCGTGCTCCGGGTCAACGGCGAGGTTCGCCAGCAGGCCGACATCGCCGATCTGGTCTGGAAGGTTCCCGAGCTGATCGCAGCCCTTTCGGGCCTCTACACGCTGCGCGCGGGCGATGTGATCATGACCGGAACCCCGGCCGGCGTCGGCCCCGTCCGGCCCGGGGACCGGCTGGAGGGGGAGATCGAAGGGGTGGGCTCGGTCAGCCTGGTCATCGGCCCGCCCGGCGGCTGAACCGCCCCCGCCGCGCTGCCACCGGCCGGACCTCCTCCGTCAGCGTCGCGGCGGCAGGCCGTTGAGATCGGCGATCACGTCGGCGAGCATGGGCACGAACTCGTCGCCCCGCCCGCGGCCGATCGCGAGCGCGTAGGCATTGCGCACCGCGGTCGCCATCGGGTTGGCCGCGTTCTGCGCCTGGGCGAAGGCGTTGAGGTAGGAGGTGTCCTTCAGCGCGTTGCGCAGGGTGAATTTGTGCGCCTCGCGGTCGCGCCCGACGACGTACTGCATGAAGGTCTGATAGAAGCCGCAGTCCATGCGGCCGCCGCCGATCACCTGGTGGAAGGTCTCCGCGGTCAGCCCGGCCTTCGCGCCCAGCATCAGCGCCTCGGCGTAGAGCGCGGCGTAGCCCAGCGAGAGGAAATTGTTCAGCAGCTTCATCGTGTGCCCGGTGCCGACCGGGCCGGTGTGGACGATGCGCTGCGCGAAGCACTCGATCACCGGACGGACGCGGGCGACATCGGCGTCGCCGCCACCGATCATCACGTCGAGCGTGCCCGCCCACGCATCCTTCGGCGTGCGGCTCAGCGGGGCATCGAGCAGCGTGATGTCTGCCGCCGCGAGCCGCGCCGCGAGCGCGGTCGTCACCGAAGGGTCCGAGGTCGAGCAGTCGACGATGGTCCGCGGCCCGCCGGCGGCGGCGAGACCGTCCGCGCCATCGACGAGCGCGAGCACCTGCTCGCTGCCGGTGACGCAGAGGAAGACGATCTCGCTCGCTTCCGCCACCGCTTTCGGGGAGCCGGCTTCCGCCGCGCCCCGCGCCAGCAGATCCTCGACCGGCGCGCGGTTGCGATGGGCCATCACGGTGAGCGCGTAGCCGGCCGCGACGATATTCCTGGCCATGCCGTGCCCCATCAGGCCGACACCGATGAACCCGATCCTCTGCTCGCCCATACCGTTACCTCGTCCTTGCCTCGACCATCTTGTCCCTGCCTGGTCGCGAAATCCGTCCGCTTCCCGCCATCGCGCCCGCGGCCCGTCCGCCCGGGACCTCGCGGGTTCTCCGGTTCGGCCGCCGCACGGGAAGAGGAGCCGAGCGTACCACAGCTCCGCCCGGCCGGGATAGCAGCGGGCCGATGCCGCGCGGACCGGCCCTGGTTGCGCGCGCGGGCGACCTCGACGATGGTAGGCAACCGCCCCAGAGAACCGCGGGGGGCAAGGCGTTCCGCTCGGGAGCGGGCGCCGGGAGGGTGGAATGGCAGCATCCCGGCCGGCACGCAGGGTGGGTGTCCTCGGCCTCGGCTCGATGGGTTCGGGCATGGCCGCGTCGCTGGTGCGCGCGGGCTTCGCGGTCACCGGGTTCGATCCGGTCGCGGCGTGCGCGGCGCGGCTGGCCGGAGCGGGCGGCGTGGTGGCGGCCTCGCCGGCGGAGGCCGCCGCGGGCGCCGCCATCGTGGTCTCGGTGGTGGTCAACGCCGCCCAGACGGAGGCGGTCCTGTTCGGCCCCGAGGGCTGCGCCGCGGTGCTCGGCGCCGGATCGGTGTTCGTCTCCTGCGCTACCATGGCGCCCGAAGCGGTGCGTCCGCTCGCCGCCCGGCTGGAGGCGCGGGGCGTGCATTTTCTCGACGCGCCGGTCAGCGGCGGTGCGGCCCGCGCGGCCGAGGGGCGGCTCACCATTCTTGCCTCCGGCAGCCCGGCGGCCTTCGCCGCCGCGCGGCCCGCGCTCGGCGCCATGGCCGCGACGCTGCATGAACTCGGCGACGCGCCCGGCATCGGCTCCGGGTTCAAGATGGTCAACCAGCTGCTCGCCGGCGTGCACATCGCCGCCGCCTGCGAGGCGGTCGCCTTCGGCGCGGCACTCGGGCTCGACCTCGCCAGGCTGTACCAGGTGATCACCGGATCGGCCGGCAACAGCTGGATGTTCGAGAACCGCGTGCCGCACATCCTCCAGGCCGACTATGCGCCGCGCAGCGCGGTCGACATCTTCACCAAGGATCTCGGCATCGTGCTCGACATGGCGCGCGCCAGCACCCTGCCGGTCCCGATGGCGTCGTCGGCGCTGCAACTCTTCCTGATGACCGCCGCCGCCGGCATGGGCCGCGACGACGACGCCTCGGTGGCCCGGCTCTACGCGCGGATCGCCCGGCTGAAGCTGCCCGAGGGGTCGGGAGCGGAATGAACGCGGAGCGCCGCCGATGAGCCTGCGTCTCGGCTGCATCGCCGACGACTATACCGGCGCCTCCGATCTCGCCAACACGCTGTCGCGCCAGGGGCTGCGCACGGTGCAGACCGTCGGCGTGCCGCGTCCCGGCTTCGCCCTGCCGGCGGCCGGGGCGGCGGTGGTGGCGCTGAAGATCCGCGCGGTGCCCGCCGCCGGGGCGGTGGCCCGCGCGCTCGACGCCGCCGCCTGGCTGCGCGCGCGGGGGGCGGCGCATCTGATGTACAAGATCTGCTCCACCTTCGATTCGACGGACGCCGGCAATATCGGCCCGGTCACCGAGGCGCTGGCCGCCGCCTTTGGCGCGGCCTGCGTGCCCGTCACCCCGGCGTTCCCCGAGACCGGCCGCACCGTGTTCCAGGGCCATCTCTTCGTCGGCCGCGTTCCCCTCGACGAAAGCCCGCTGCGGGACCACCCGCTGAACCCGATGCGGGACGCCGATCTGGTCCGCGTGCTGGCGCGCCAGTGCACGTCTCCGGTCGGGCTAGTGCCCTTCGCCACGGTCGAAGAAGGGCCGGAGGCGATCGGCCGTGCGCTCGCCGCCTGCGCCGCCGCCGGCGAGCGCGCCGCCATCGTCGATGCGGTGGCGGAGCGTCACCTGCGGGCACTGGGGGCCGCCGCCTATGCGCTGCCGGTCTCGACCGGTGCTTCCGGGCTCGGCCTCGGTCTCGCCCATGCCGCCCGCGCCGGGGCGGAGGCGGCGGCGGAGCCTCCCGCCTTCGCCCCGGTTCCCGGTCCGTGCGCGATCCTCGCCGGCAGTTGCTCGGCGGCGACGCTCACCCAGATCGCGGCGATCGAATCCACGATCCCCGTCCGCCGCCTCGAGGTCGCCGCGCTGGTCGGCGGCGACGGGGTCGCCGAGGCGCTCGCCTGGGCGGCACCGCGGCTCGCGGACGGTCCGCTCCTGCTCGCGAGTTCCGCCTCGCCCGCCGAGGTGGCGGCAGTGCAGGCCGCCCATGGCGCGCAGTCGCGCTCGCAGTCGCGCTCGCAGTCGGGCGCGCCGCCGGGCGCGCCGTTGGGTGCGCGGATCGAAGGCGCGCTGGCCAGGATCGCGGGCGGGCTCGCGGCCGCGGGCGTGCGCAGGCTGATCGTGGCCGGCGGGGAAACCGCGGGCGCGGTCATCGACGCGCTCGGGATCGAGGCATTCGAGATCGGGGCGGAAATCGCCCCCGGCGTGCCGCTGCTGCGCAGCATCGAAGCCGCGCCGCGCCTGTTCGCGCTGAAATCGGGCAATTTCGGCGGGCCGGATTTCTTCGCCCGCGCGCTGGTCGCGATGGGCGCGTCACCCGGCCGCGCGGGGTAACGCGGTTCGCGCGGCGGCGGCGCCTCTACTCCGCCGTTCCGGCCACGAGATCGGCCCGCTCGATCCGCCGCAGCGAGGTGGCGAGGCGGGCTTCGTCGCGGCGGATCTCCTCGATCGTCGCGGCGGTGAAGGCGATGTGCTCGGCGGCGGCCTGTTCCGCGGCGCGCGGATCGCCCGCGAGCACGGCCGCGCCGATGGCGAGATGCTGCGCGAGCAGCGCATCCCGCACCCCGGGGCGGCGGTAGAGCTGTTCGCGGTTGTAGAAGATCCCCTTGTGCAGGAGATCGGCCAGCACGCGCATGATGTGCAGCAGCAGCACATTGTGCGCCGCCTCGTAGAGGAGGACGTGGAGCGCCACGTCGCAACTGGCTTCCTCGGTGGGATCCTCGGCGCCATGGGCGCCGCGCATGCGCTCGAGGCAGGAGCGGATCGCCGCCCGGTCGGGCGGGGTGGCGCGGGTGGCGGCGAGGCCGGAGGCGTGGGCTTCGACGAGGCGGCGGAACTCGAAATAATCCGCCGCCACCCCGTCCCCCGCGCGCAGGAGTTCGGCCAGCGGATCCGCCAGCGGCCCGAGGAAGCGGGCGACGGCGGTGCCCGACTTGGCGGTGACCAGCAGCCCCTTCTGTTCGAGCATCGCCAGCGCCTCGCGCAGCGACGGCCGTGACACGCCGAGCCGTTCGGCCAGCTCGCGCTCCGCGTTGAGCTTCTCCCCCGGGCGCAGCACGCCCTCGAGGATCATGGTCTGGATGCGCGCGGCGATGGCGTCGGCGAGGCGCGGGGGGCGGATGGGTTCGTTCATCGGCCGGGCGGGTGGCGCGGGGGGTTGGTTCGGAACATGGCGCGTTCGATAGCACGACATGGTCGGGTAACCAGAAAAAATTTGGTAAAAAGATATTGCCAAACTTGCTGATGGTCATGTAGAGAGTGCCGCGCGGTCCGGCAGGTCTTTCGCCGCGGTCGCCCCGGCTCGAACGACGTTCCCATAACCGCACGACCGGCCGCGGGCGCCCCCGCACGCCGGGGGAGAAACGCCATGCCTGCCAGCCCCGGGGGCAGCCGCGTCGGCCTGTTCGTGACCTGCCTGGTGGATGCGATGCGTCCGCAGATCGGCTTCGCCGCGGTGGCGCTGCTGGAAGCCGCGGGCTTCCGGGTGGAGGTGCCCCGCAGGCAGACCTGTTGCGGCCAGCCGGCCCGCAACAGCGGCGACCGCGAGGGGGCGCGGGCGGTCGCCCGCCGCACCATCGCCGCGTTCGAAGCCTGCGATCATGTCGTGGTGCCCTCCGGCTCCTGTGCCGCCACCCTCCGCATCCAGTACCCCGAACTCCTCGCGGACGATCCGGCCTGGCGGGAGCGGGCCGAGGCGCTGGCCGCGCGTACCCGCGAACTGCTCTCGTTCCTGGTCGATATCGCCGGCTACATGCCTGCCGGTGTGCAGCTCGCGGCGAGCGCCACCTACCATGACAGCTGCTCCGGCCTGCGCGAGCTCGGCATCCATGCGCAACCCCGCAAACTCCTCGCCGCGGTTGCCGGCCTGACCATGCGACCGCTCGAAGGCGCGGATACCTGCTGCGGGTTCGGCGGCACGTTCTGCGTGAAATATTCGGCGATCTCCAACGCGATCGTCGCGGAGAAGGCGCGGTGCGTGGTGGCGAGCGGGGCTGATCTTCTGCTCGGCGGCGATCTCGGCTGCCTGCTCAACATGGCGGGCAAACTGCACCGCGAGGGGGCTCCGGTCCGCGTGCTCCACGCCGCCGAGATTCTGGCGGGAATGGGCGCACGCCCCGCGATCGGGGAGGAAGGGTGAGCGCGATGGCGGAGCCGGCATCGTTTCGGGCGCGGGTGGCTGCTGCGGTGGCCGACCCCCGACTCGCCGAGGCCATCGCCCGCACCACCGGGACGGCGCGACGCAAGCGCGCGGCGGCGGTGGCGAGCTGGGCGGACTTCGCCTCTGCCCGCGCGCTCGGGCGCGACATCAAGGACCATGTGATCGCCCATCTCGGCCACTATCTCGCCCTGTTCGAGCGCAACGCCCGGGCGTCGGGCGCCGAGGTGCACTGGGCGCGCACCGCGCAGGAGGCGTGCGACATCACCGTGCGCATCTGCCGCGCGGCGGGCGCGCGGCGGGTGACGCGGGCCAAATCCATGCTCGGCGAAGAGATCGGCCTGCCGCACGCGCTGCGGGAGGCGGGGATCGAGCGGATCGAGACCGATCTCGCCGAGCACATCATCCAGCTCGCGGGCGAGCGCCCTTCGCACATCGTGTGGCCGGCGCTGCACAAGACCCGCGAGCAGGTGGCCGAACTGTTTCGTGCCCGCCACCACGACGCCGCGCGCGGTGCCGACGTGGCGGCTCTGGTCGCGAGCGCGCGGCGGGAACTGCGGGCGGGCTTCTTCGCGGCCGAGGTCGGCATTTCGGGCGCCAATTTCCTCATCGCCGACAGCGGCGCGGTGTGCACCGTGACCAACGAGGGCAACGCCGAACTCACCACGACGCCGCCGCGGGTGCACATCGTCACCGCCGGGATCGAAAAGCTGGTGCCCTCGACCGCGCACGCCATGACTCTGCTGCGCCTCCTGGTGCGCTCGGCGACCGGGGCGGAGGTGACCCAATACACCACCTTCCATTGCGGGCCGAAGCGGGCCGGCGACCCCGACGGGCCGGAGGCCTTCCACATCGTGCTGGTGGACAACGGCCGCACCCGCATGCTCGCCGAAGGGCTGCGCGAGATGCTGCGCTGCCTGCGCTGCGGCGCCTGTCTCAACCACTGCGTCGTGTTCCGCACCATCGGCGGCCATGCCTACGGCGGCACCTACCCCGGGCCGATGGGCGCAGTGCTGACCCCCGCGCTCGACGGCCTCGCCGCCAACCGCGACCTGCCGCAGGCCTGCACGCTGAACGGCCAGTGCCAGGAGGTCTGCCCGGTCGCGATCCCCCTGCCCAAGCTGCTGCGCGGCTGGCGTGACCGGAGCTGGCGCGAGGGGCTGGAGCCGGCGACGCTGCGCCGCTCCCTCGCCCTCTGGCGCTTCTGCGTGCTTCGCCCGCGCCTCTACCGGCTGGCGGCGGGCGGTGCGGTGCGCCTGGTGCGGATGTTCGCCCGCAACGGGTGGATCCGCCGGATGCCGTTCGCCGGCGGCTGGACACGCGATCGGGACTTTCCCGCGCCGCCCGCGCGGACGTTCCTCGAGCAGTATCACCGGTCCTCGTCTGCCCGGGGAGAGCGCCGGTGACCGCGCGCGAGGCCATTTTCGGCGCGATCGGCGCCGCGGGGGAGCGCGCGGTGGCGGACGAGGCCGCCATCGCCGCCGCGGCGGCGGGGCTGCTCGCGCGCTGCGCGCCGACCCGCCCCGCCCAGGGGGCGGGCACCGCCCGCGAGATCTTCCTCCGCCGGCTCCGCTCGCCCGCGCTCGGCGCGAGCGTGGCAGCGGTCGGGCGCGCGGCGGAGGTGCCGGACGCGGTGCGTCGCCATCTCGCGGCCGCCGGGCTCGCGCCCGTGGTGGCGCTCCAGCCGCACCCCGCGTTGCGCGCGCTCGACTGGAGCGGGTTCGACGTCCGCCCTGCGATCGCGATCGACGAGACCGCGGCGGTCGGCTGGGCGCACGGCGGGATCGCCGAGACCGGATCCCTGGTGTTCCGTTCCGGGCCGGACTCGCCCACGCTGTTCGCCTTTCTGCCGCTGCATCACATCGTCGTGGTTCCGGCGCGGCGGATCCGCCCCTGGCTCGAGGACTACGCGACGCTCGAGGCGGGCGAAGCCTGGCCGCGCAATCTCACGCTCGTGACCGGACCGAGCGGCACCACCGACATCGAGGGGCGCCTGGTCCGGGGCGCCCATGGCCCGGCGCATCTGCACGTGCTCGTGCTGGACGAGGGCGGATGAAGGTCCGGACGACGAAACCCAATCCCCCATCGGAGACCCCATGTTCCATCAATTGCTGACACCGGTGGCAGGCAGTCTGCCGCTTTCGTTTCTGGTCGCGGCGGTGCCGATCGCTGTGGTGCTGGCCATGCTCGGCGTGCTGCGCCGCCCGGCCTGGCAGGCCTCTCTCGCCGGTCTCGCCACGGCGTTCGTCATCGCGGTCGGGGTGTGGCGCTTTCCGGTCGGGCTCGCGTTCGACAGCGTCGCGGCCGGCGCCGCCTTCGCGCTCTGGCCGGTGATGTGGATCGTGTTCAACGCGCTGCTGCTCTACAACATCGCCGTGGTGTCCGGGCGGTTCGATGCGTTCCGGAGCTGGGTGCTCGAACATCTGCCCAACGACCGGCGCGTCGTGCTCGTCGTCATCGGCTTCTGCTTCGGCTGTCTGCTCGAAGGGATCGCCGGCTTCGGCACGCCGGTCGCGATCACCAGCGCGCTGCTGATCCTGGTCGGCTTCCCGCCGCTGGAGGCGCTCACCTACACGCTGATCTTCAATACCGCACCGGTCGCGTTCGGCGCGCTCGGCGTGCCGGTGACGGTGCTCGGCCAGATCACCGGCCTTCCGGCGGCGACGCTCGGCGCCATGATCGGCCGGCAACTGCCGTTCATCGCCTTCCTGCTGCCGTTCTACGTGATGGTGGTCTACGGCGGCTGGCGCTCGCTGCGGGCGCTGTGGCCGGTGCTGCTGGTGGCGGGCGGGAGCTTCGCCGGGGCGCAGTTCGTCTCCTCCAACCTGCTCGACTATGCGTTGACGGACGTGCTTTCCTCGCTCGTCTCGCTGATCGTGACGCTGCTGTTTCTTCGCCTCTGGCAGCCGGCGCCGGAGCCGGCCTTCGCCGTCCGCGCACTCGCGCACGAGCGGAGCCGGGTGCCGCTGTGGCAGGGATGGCTGCCGTGGATCGTCGTCTCGGTGATCGTGATCGTCTGGACCCGCTTGCAGATTTTCGCCATCGGCCAGCGGGTGATCGCGTGGCCCGGGCTGCATGACGCGGTGTACATCACCCTCTACAAGAAGCCGTATGCGGCCTTCTGGGTGTTCCAGCCGCTGGCGACCGGGACCGCGATCCTGGTCTCGGCGATCCTCACCGCCGCCCTCGTCGGCGTCGGGCCGGGACGGTTCTGGGGCGCCGTCGTCGCCACCTGGAGGCAGGCGCGGGTCGCCATCTTCACGGTCGCGGTGATCGTGGGGCTCGCCTACCTGATGAACTATTCGGGCATGAACTACACGCTCGGCCTAGGCGTTGCCTCGGTCGGTCTGCTGTTCCCGCTGCTCTCGCCCTTCCTGGGCTGGGTCGCGGTGTTCCTGTCGGGCAGCGACACGTCGGGCAATGCACTGTTCGGCAATCTGCAGGTGGTGGCGGCAAACCAGCTCGGGCTGCACCCGGTGCTCATCGCCGCGACCAACTCCTCGGGCGGGGTGATGGGCAAGATGATCTCGCCCCAGAATATCGCCACCGGCGTCTCGGTCACCGACCTCAAGGACCACGAGGGCATCGTCTTCGCCCGCACCTTCAAGCACTCGATCGCGCTGACGCTGCTGCTCGGCCTGATCGTTCTCGCGCAGCAATATCTGGTGCCGTGGATGATCCCCTGATCCCCGGCGGTTCGGGGGATTTAGTTTTGTTATCGTAACGAAAATGGCGTGCGGAGGTGCGACGGGTCAGCCGGGATCGGAGCCAGGATCGGGGCGGCGGGCGGGGCTGGGGGCGCGAGCGCGGCGGGCGGGGGGATGGGGCGCGGGGTGGTGGTGGAGTGCGCCCGAGCCATCCAGAAGCGGCCGCTTCGCCACCTCGCCGCCTATCATCGCTGGATGAAATGCCAGAGGCAGACCGATCGGCCAATGAACTCAATCATATGGCTGGGGGACGTGGATTCGAACCACGATAAGCAGAGTCAGAGTCTGCTGTCCTACCGTTAGACGATCCCCCATCTGGGATGCGTCGCCGGTAGCATAGCGCGGCCCAGGGGGCAACCAGGTGCTCCCGCTTGCCCCGCACCGCCGGCGAGCGGAATATGGGGGGATGGCCCCCTTGAACTCCCACGTTCCGGACGCTCTTCCGCCCGCGCGGGCGGCGATTTGGCGGGGGGTTTATGCCGCGCTTGATCTTGGCACTCACAACTGCCGAATGCTGATCGCCGTGCCCCAGGTCGGCCCTGACAGCGCAGCGGTGGCAGGGGGCTTCCGGGTGATCGAAAGTTTCAGCCGTATCGTCCGGCTCGGCGAGGGGTTGCACGAGGCCGGCCGCCTCGGCGAACCTGCCATGCTGCGCGCCCGTGCGGCGCTCGAAGCCTGTGCGGCCCGTCTCGCCCGCTATCCGATACGCGGCCTGCGGGCGGTGGCCACCGAGGCGTGCCGCCAGGCACCCAATGGCCCCGCCTTCCTCGCCGACATGCGCGCCGCCACCGGCCTGCCGCTCGAACTCATCTCCCCGCGGGAGGAGGCAGGGCTCGCGGTCGAAAGCTGTGCCTCGCTGATCGCCGGTGACGGCCGCCGCATGCTGCTGTTCGACATCGGCGGCGGCTCCACCGAACTCGCCTGGCTGCGGCTCGCCGCCGCCGGGCCGCCTGATCTCATCGGCTACCTCTCGCTACCCGTTGGGGTAGTGACGCTGGCGGACCGCTATCGCGACAGCATGGCGACGGAAGCCGGCTTCGCGGCCATCGTGGCGGATCTCGCCGCCCGCTTCGCTACCTTCGAACAGGTGCACTGCATCGGCCACGAAATCCGCCAGGGCGGGGTGCGGCTCCTGGGAACCAGCGGCACCATCACCACGCTCGCCGCGGTCGCGCTTGGACTGCCGCGCTACCGCCGCCAGGACGTTGACGGCGCTCGGCTGACCGGCGCTGCCGCGGATGCTGCCCTCGCCGCACTGTGCACGCTCGGCCCGGAGGGCCTGCTCGCCCATCCCTGCATCGGGCCGGAGCGTGCTGAATACGTCCTCCCCGGCTGTGCGATTTTCTCGGCCATCCGCCGGTTGTGGCCAGCACCAGAGGTCATCGTCGCCGACCGCGGGCTGCGCGAGGGTATGCTGGCGCGGCTGATCCGCGCCGGACAAGCCCGGCCACGGCCGCTAGGGCGGGGAAGCGCTCCATGAACACACGTCATGGCGGCCCAGGCGGGCGCCAGGAGACCATACGGCTGCGTACCGCCGCAGGGCGCTCTCCAGCTTCACAGCGCTGGCTGGCACGCCAATTGAACGATCCCTACATCCCCGCCGCCAAGGCTGCGGGCTGGCGCTCCCGCGCGGCCTTCAAGCTCCTCGAGCTCGACGATCGCTTTCGCCTCGTCCGCCCCGGCGCACGGGTGGTCGATCTCGGC
>DAHWFB010000004.1 GCA_027326105.1 Acetobacteraceae bacterium | reverse complement strand
GCGAGCAGGCGCAGCCCGCCGAGCGTCTGCGGGCGGGGGGCGGCGGCGAGGCGGCCGAGCGCCGCCGGCGGCGGGGAGAAAGCGGCCCCGGAGAGGGCCGCGAAGAGGGCCGCGAGCGCGCCCGCCGGCCAGGGCCCGGCGGGGAGGACGGCGAAGCCTTCGGGGCGGAGCGTGACCCGGCGGGCGAGCCAGACCGCCGCTTCCCCCTCCGCCGCCTCCCGCGCCCGCGCCCGCGCCCGCGCCGCGGCGAGCAGCGCCAGCGTCGCCGGGCCATCGCCGGCGGCATCGGCGCGCAGCGTGCGCAGCCGCGCGCGCAGCGCCTCCGGCCCGCGGTTGGAGGGATCCTCGACCCAGCCCACACCACCGCCGGCCAGGAATTCGCGCAGGCGGGCGGGCGAGACCCCGAGCAGGGGACGGAGCAGGACCAGGCCGCGCTCCGCCCGCCAGGCCGCCATGCCGGCCAGCCCCGCCGGGCCGCTGCCGCGGGCGGCGCGCATCAGCACCGTCTCCGCCTGGTCGGCGGCGTGGTGGCCGAGCAGCAGCATGGCGATGCCGGCTTCGGCGGCGGCCTCCGCGAGCGCCCGGTAGCGCGCCGCCCGCGCGCGCTCGGCGAGCGCCGGGCCGGGGGCGAGATCGCGCAGCGTCAGGATGCGGGCGGGGAGGGCGCGCCGGGCCAGGCGCGCCGCGGTCTGCGCCGCCTCGGCGGCCGCTGCGGGGCGCAGACCGTGATCGACGATCAGCGCGAGGACACTGCCGCCGCGGGCGGCGACCCAGCCGGCGGCGAGCAGCGCGAGCGCCAGCGAATCGGCCCCGCCCGAGACCGCGACCGCGAGCCGGGGGCGGGGCGGAAACGGGCCGAGCGCCGCCATCGCGGCGGCGAACTCACGCTCCAGCGCGCCCGCCTCCTCCCGGTGCCGGCCCGGGTCGGCGCCTGGTCGGGCGGATGCGCCAGGCTGGCCTTGATCGGGCGCACCATCCGCCCGGCCCGGGGGCCCGAGCGGATCAGCGGCAGCCGGCACGCTTGCGGGCAGCGGCGATGCGGGGCTTGAGGTCGGCGCGGGGGGTGGGGAACTGGCTGCGCAGACTGTCCAGCGTCGAGCAGGCGGCGCTGCGGGCGCCGATGGCGGTGAAGGATTCCCCCAGCCCCAGCAGCGCATCCTCGGCGTGGGGGCCGGTCTTGTTGCGGTTGTAGAGATCGTCGTAGGCGAGCGCCGCGTGCTGCCAGTCCCCGCTGGCGGCGAGCGCCTGCGCCTTGAGGAACTGCGCGTCGTAGCCGGCGGCGGCGTCCTTGCCCTTGAGCACGTAGCGGGCGGCGGCGAGCGCGGTCTTGTCGTCGCGGCGGGCGAGCGCGGCATAGCCCTGGCGCAGCACCGCGGCGGGCGTGCCGGAAAGGCCGGCGGGGGGCGCGGCGGGAGCGGCCGGCGGCGGGACGAGGGTGGCGGGCTTGCCCGGCGCCGGCGCGGGCGGCGCCGCCGGAGCACCCGGCGCGGCGGCAGCGCCCGGCGGCTGGCCCTGCTGCACCTGGAAGGCGAGATCGCCGATCTTCTTGTCGAGTGCTGCGATCTTTTCGTTGAGCGCGTTGCTGAGGGTATCGACCTGGCCGCGCAGATCGCGCACCTGGCCTTCGAGGCGGGTGACCCGCAGCAGGAGATGGGCGACGAGATTGGCCTGCGCCCTGGTATCCGCCGCCGCCGGCCCCGCCGGGGTGCCGAGCGGCTGGGGCGCGGCCAGCACCGAGCCGCCGGTGCCGCCGCCCTGCGCCTGCAGCGCGTGCAGTTCATGGCGCAGTTCGAGGATCTGGTTCTGCAACGCGATCCCCTCGCGGCTGGTGATCATCTGCGCCCGCGCCGGGCCGGCGAGCGCGAGCAGACCGCCAGCCGCCAACACCAGGGCGCGCAACGACCGTGCACGCAACGATCCTGTACGCAACGGCCGGGCACGCACCAGCGGCCGGGGGCGGGACGGCGGGAACAGGATCATCGAGCCACCTCCTCAGTCCACGCGGAAGGACGGGATTCCGCCCACGCGAAGGTGGCCGCTATGCGGCGGAACCCGGGCACGCGCAAGAGCCCGAAGACGCGAGAGCCAGGTGGAAGCGCGGCGGCACCCGAGCCGCCGCCCCCCACCCGGCGGAACCACGATCAGCCCTGCGGATTGGCGCCCTGGACCGAGGTGATCGCGTTGCGGTTCTGGGCCCAGGCCTGGGGATTGTCACCGAGCGCGACGGGACGGTCCTTGCCGTAGCTGATGGTCATGATGCGCGAGGGGGCGACACCCTTGGCGACCAGATAGTCGCGGGCGGCGTTGGCGCGGCGCTGGCCGAGGGCGAGGTTGTATTCCTCGGTGCCACGATCATCGCAGTTGCCGGCGACGAGGATCTTGACCTGGGGATATTTGGCGAGCCAGGCCGCCTGGCGATCGAGCGTGGCGCGGGCCTGGGCGGTCAGGTTCGACTGGTCGAAGGCATAGAACACGCGGTCTCCCACGTTGGCGACCAGGTCGGCCTCGCTGCCCGGAGCCGGGCCCGTGGTGGCCGCGGCGGCGCCGGTGCCGGTAGCGGCGGCGGTGGTCTTGGGCGCGTTCGAGCAGGCCGCCAGCAGGGCGAGTGCGGCGAAAGCGCCAACGATTCTGATCTTCATTTCGGTTACGTCCCTGATTGGGGTGCCAAACGACGAAGCGAGCGTTAGCCGGGCGAACCCGCGCCTTTCCTCGCCCAACCCGCCGGATAGCGCTTGATTCGGCCTGCGGTCAAGCGGTGTTGCGACTGCACAACGGACATGGCATCCATGCAACAGTGTGGCGTCCCTGCTCGCAGAGGCTCCGGCCGGCGGGCGTTCACGACAGCAGCGGCGACCAGGCGGGGTCGGAGGCGAAGGTCGGGGTGACCATCACCCGCTCGTTGAAGCCGGTGATGTCGATCGAGACCAGGCGCGCCGAATAGCCCGCGCCGGAGGCGTTCTGCATCGGCGTCGACCGCCAGAAGGCGAGCACCCGCCCGTTGGGGCAGAACGTTGGCCCTTCCACGGAGAATCCCTCGGTCAGGATGCGCTCGCCGGAGCCGTCCGGGGCCATCACGCCGATCGCGAAGCCGCCCGAGCCGATGCGGGTGAAGGCGATGAGGTCCCCGCGCGGGGACCAGACCGGGGTGCCGTAGCGGCCGTTGCCGAAGCTGATGCGGCGCACGTTGGAACCGTCCGCACCCATCACGTAGAGCTGCTGATCGCCGCCGCGGTCGGAGTTGAAGACGATCTGGCTGCCATCCGGGCTGTAGCAGGGGCTGACGTCGATCGCCCCGGAATCGGTCAGCCGCTGGCTGTGCCGCGTGTTGAGGTCGTAGGTATAGATGTCCGACCCGCCGCCGTGGGTGACCGAGAAGATCACCACATTCCCGTCGGGGGCGAAGCGGGGCGCGAAGGTCATGCCCGGGAAGTCCCCCACCACCTGCTCGCGCGCGGTGCCGAGATCGAGCAGATAGACCCGTGGGCGGTTGTAGATGTAGCTGAGGAAGCAGATCTCGTCCTTGGTCGGGTGGAAGCGCGGGGTCAGCGCCTCCCAGCGCCCGTCGGTCAGGAAGCGGTTGTTGGCGCCGTCCTGGTCCATCACCGCGAGCCGCAGCACCGGCACCCGCAGCGGCCCGGTGCGCGAGACATAGACGATGCGGGTGTCGAAATAGCCCTTCTCGCCGACCAGCCGCTGATAGACCGCATCGGCGATGATGTGGGCCACGCGGCGCCAGTTGCCCTGGGCGGTGGTGTAGGCGGTGCCCTGGATCTGGGTGCCGGGAAGCACGTCCCAGAGGCGGAACTCGACCCGGATGTTGGCGCCCTCGGCGGTGACCGCGCCGGTGACCAGCGCCTGGGTGCCGATGTCCTTCCAGGAGGCGAAATCGGGGGTGGCGGTGGCCGCCACCGAGGTCTGGATGAAGGAGGCCGGGTCGATCGCGCGGAACAGCCCGCAGCCGACCAGATCGGCGGTGATCACCGCTGCGATGTTGTGGCCGAGCGCGGCCTCGGCGGAGCTGGTGCCGCGGAAGTCGGGCAGCGCCACCGGGATGGGCGCGACCCGGGCGCGATCGACGGTGATCACCGCCGACTGTCCGCCCGCGCCCGCCGCCGGCGCCTGCGCGGGCGCGGGCGCGGCGGGCGGAGCGGCCTGGGCGAACACCGGCACCGGCGCGGCGAGCAGGGCGGCGGCCCCGCCCAGCAGCGCGCGCCGGCCCAGGAGCAGCGCGCGCGGGTCCAGGGCCGCACGAGGGTCCAGGGCCGCGCGGGGGTCAGCGGCGGAAGGGGCGCCTTCGGCAAGCCATTTCTCGATCGGCGGAAGGCTCATCGTCCGGTCTCCTCGGTCAGGGTCGGAACAGGAACAGGAAGCGGTGGACCTTGCCCAGCATGGCGGGTGGCAGCGGCAAGGTCGCGCATTTGACGTTCAGGACCGCGTTGACGGCACGGTCGGCGAAGGCGCGCAGCACCGGGTCGGCGTCCACCCGGGCGCGATCCGCCGGGGCGACATGGACGATGCGGGCGACCCCGGAGGCGTCCGTGGTCACCAGCAGCTCGACCTCTAGCTTGTTCACGTCGAGCGCGCCGGCGTCCTTGGTCCAGCAGGGGCGGACATGGTCGCCGATGGCGCCGCGCTCGGCCACCGAGAGCGCCGCGGTATCGGCGCTCAGCGGGTTGCCGCCGGCGTTGGGCGCGCCGCCCTGGGCGGGGTTGGCCGGCGCCTTGGGCGGCTTCTGGTGGCGCTGCAGCGCGCGCAGTTTTTCCAGCGTGTTGAGCGCGCTGCGGCTGAGCGGCACGGGCTTGGCCACCCGGTGGGGCTGGTGGGTGGGCGAGGGCGGCGGCGGGTGCAGCGGCGGCTTGGGCGGCAGCGGCAGGTTCTGCGCCACCTTGGTCGGGGTCGGCGGCTTCACCACCGGCTTGGGTGGCGCGGGCTTCGGCTTGGGCGGCGGCGGCGCGGGGGTGGGCTTGGGCGCCGGCGCGGGCACCGGCGGCGGCACCTTGGGCGTCGGCGGGCTCACCGCGTGCGGCGGCACCGGCACCACCACCGGCTTGGGTGGCGGGCTCACCGTCTTGGGCGCCGGGGCCGGCGGCGGCGGGGGTGGCGGCGGCGGGGGTGGCGGGGGCGCCGGCGCGGGCGGCTGCGGCTTGGGCGGCTTGGGGGTGATCGCGGCCACGACCTTCTTCGGCGTCGGCTTCGGCGCCGGCTTCCTGGCCTTCACCGGCGAGGCCTGCGCGGGCTGCGGCGGGCCGGTGAACTGCATCGCGACCGTCATCGCGGAGGAGGCCTCGTGCAGCCGCGGGCGCGGCAGCGAGACCACCAGCAGCAGCAGCAGCGCGATATGGATCGCGGCCGAAATCACGGCGCCGCGACGCAGCCCGGTGGTCATGGCGGCCCGCTCCGCTCCCGCTCAGCCCGGCCCGCGCCGGGCGGAGCCCGCCGGCACGGCAGCGGGCGGCTGGGCGAGCAGGGCCACCTTGGTGAAGCCGGCGGCGGTCAGCGTGCCCATCACCTGCACCACGCGGCCGTAGGGAACCGCACGGTCGCCGCGCACGAAGATGCGCCGGTCCGGCCGCGCGTTGGCGACCGCCTTCAGCCGCGCCACCAGGCCGCGCAGCGCGACCGCCGAATTCTCGAGATAGATGCGCCCGTCCGCCTTGATCGAAAGCGTGACCGGCTTGGCGTCCTGGTTGACCGGGGCGGCCTTGGTGCGCGGCAGATCGACGGTCACGCCCGAGGTGATGAGCGGCGCGGTGACCATGAAGATGATGAGCAGAACCAGCATCACGTCCACCAGCGGGGTGACGTTGATCTCGGCGAGCGGGCGGTAGCGCCCGCGCGTGCGCTGCGGCCCGTGGCCGTTGACGGTGAAGGCCATGGCTCAGCCGCGCTCCTCGCTCTGGCGCGACAGGATGGCGCCGAATTCCGCCCCGAACCCTTCCAGGCGGGCGGCGAAACGGGCGAGGTCGGTGCTGATCTTGTTGTAGGCGAGCACCGCCGGGATGGCGGCGAAGAGCCCGATCGCGGTGGCGAACAGCGCCTCGGCGATGCCCGGCGCCACCACCGCGAGGTTGGTGTTGTGCATCGCGGCGATGGCCGAGAAGCTGTGCATGATGCCCCAGACCGTGCCGAACAGGCCGACGAAGGGCGCGGTGGCGCCGACCGAGGCGAGGAACACCATCCAGCGCTCCATCCGGTCCATCTCGCGGGTGGTGGCGACCGCCATCGCCCGCTCGGCGCGCTCGCGCACCGCGGAATGGGAGATGTCGGCGCCGGCGACGCGCAGGCTGCGCCGCCATTCCGCCATCGCCGCCCCGAACACGGCGGCGATCGGGTGGGCGGGCTTTTCACCCTCCTGCTCGTAGAGATCCTCGAGCGAGCCGCCCGACCAGAAACGATCCTCGAACGCGTCCGCGGCGCGGTTGGCGCGGCGCAGGCTGGTCGTCTTCTCGAACACGATCGCCCACACCCACACGCTCGCCGCGAGCAGGAGCAGGATGACGAACTTGACGACGATATCGGCCTGCAGGAACAGGCCCCAGAGCGAAAGCCCGCCCGGCGCCGCGAGCGCTGCGGCATGCACCGTCTGATTCACCCTTCAATCCCCTTTCCCATCCGCCCCGGCGAGCCTCGCCAGCGCTTCCCGCCAGCGCGGCGGCAGCCGGGCCGGTCTTCCATCGCCGCGGCGCACCGCCGCCAGATCCACCTCGAGCCGCACCAGGGTCGCGTCCCCGCCCTCGCAGCGGATTTCCTGGACCAGCCCCACCGCCGCCCCCGCCAGCGACGCCACCCGGGTGGTCACCGCCAGGGCATCGTCGAGCCGCGCGGGGCGGAGATAGTCCACTTTGATGCGCCGCACCACAAAGATCAGGCCGCAGAGCTCGGCCAGCTCCGCATGCGGCACCCCCAGCGCCCGCAGGGCTTCCGTCCGCGCCCGCTCGGCGAAGCGCAGATAGCTCGCGTGGTAGACGATCCCGCCCGCATCGGTGTCCTCGTAATAGACCCGCAGGGCGAAAACGTGGCAGCCGGCGGGAGGCCCGCTCATGGCCCCTCGTCCAGCAGGTCGGGCGCCAGCAGGTCGGGCGCCAGCAGGTCGGGCGCGGGCGGGGCGAGGCCGAGATGCGACCAGCCCGGCCCGCCCAGCATCCGCCCCCGCGAGGTGCGCAGCACCAGCCCCTCCTGGATCAGGTAGGGCTCGACCACGTCCTCGAGCGTATCGCGCGCTTCGGCCAGCGCGGCGGCCAGCGTCTCCACGCCCACCGGCCCGCCGGCGTGGTGCTCGGCGATGCGCTGGAGATAGCGCCGGTCCATCGCGTCGAGCCCGCGCCCATCGACCTCGAGCCGGGTCAGCGCGGCATCCGCCGCCGCCCGGTCGATCGGGCTCGCGCCCGCCACCGCGGCGAAGTCGCGCACCCGGCGCAGCAGCCGGCCGGCGACGCGCGGCGTGCCCCGGGCGCGGCGGGCGATCTCGGCCGCGCCCTCGGCGGTCAGCTCGAAGCCGAGGCGCAGCGCGGCGCGGGCGACGATGCGTTCGAGTTCCGGCGGCGTGTAGAAGACCAGGCGCAACGGAATGCCGAAGCGGTCGCGCAAGGGGGTGGCGAGCAGCCCGGCGCGGGTGGTGGCGCCGATCAGCGTGAAGGGCTGGAGGTCGATGCGCACGCTGCGCGCCGCCGGACCCTCGCCGATGATCAGGTCGAGCACGAAATCCTCCATCGCCGGATAGAGAATCTCCTCGATCGCGGGTTGCAGCCGGTGGATCTCGTCGATGAATAACACGTCATGACGGTTCAAATTGGTGAGAATGGCGGCGAGATCGCCGGCGCGCTGGATCACCGGCCCGGAGGTCGCGCGAAAGCCCACCCCGAGCTCGCGGGCGACGATCTGGGCCAGCGTGGTCTTGCCCAGGCCGGGGGGGCCGTGCAGCAGCACATGGTCGAGCGCCTCCCCGCGCCCGCGCGCGGCGGCGATGAAGATCGCGAGATTCTCCCGGCTCGCGCGCTGGCCCTCGAACTCGGCCAGCGTCTGCGGCCGCAGGCTGGCCTCCGCCGCATCCTCGGCGCCACGCTCGGCGGAGATCTCCCGCTTCATCGGGCGAGCTCGCGCAAGCTGTCGGCGATCAGCGTCTCGACGCGGGTCCCGGCCCCGCCGCGGGCGAGGCTGCGGGCGACCGCGGCCTCCGCCTCGGGGGCGCGGAAGCCGAGATTGACCAGCGCCGAGACCGCCTCCGCCGCCGCGCCACCGCGCGCGGCGGGCGGCACCGTGCCGAGCGCGGCGGCGGCGGGCAGGGTCTTCTCGCGCAGCTCCGAAATCAGCCGCGCGGCGAGCTTCGCCCCCACCCCCGGCGCGCGGGTGAGGCGGGCGCGGTCGGCGCCGGCGATGGCGGCGGCGAGCTCGGCGGGAGCGAGGGCGGAGAGCAGGATGAGGGCGAGCCGCGCGCCCACCCCCTGGATCGCGGTGAGCAGGCGGAACCAGTCCCGCTCGGCCGGCTCGGCGAAGCCCCAGAGGGTGATCGCGTCCTCGCGCACCTGGGTCTCGATCAGCAGCATCGCCGGCTCCGGCGGGGCCGGCAGGGCGGCAAGCGTGCGCGTCGAGGCCTGCACGAGATAGCCGACGCCGCCGACATCGAGCACGCAGCGCCCGTCCTCGATCGCCGCCACCCGCCCCGCGAGCCGCGCGATCATGGCAGCGCCCGTTGCAGCGCCGCCGCCGAGGCGCGGTGATGGGCGTGGCAGATCGCGACCGCGAGCGCGTCCGCCGCGTCGGCGCGGCGCAGATCGACGCCGGGCAGCAGGCGGCGGACCATCATCGCGACCTGCGCCTTCTCCGCCGCCCCGGTGCCGACCACCGCCCGCTTGACCGTCTTGGCCCCGTATTCGGCGACCGGGATGCCGGCGAGCGCAGGGGCGAGCAGGGCGACGCCGCGGGCATAGCCGAGCTTGAGCGTGGCCAGCCCGTTGCGGTTGACATAGGTCTCCTCCACCGCCGCCTCCGCCGGCGCGAAGCGCGCGAGCAGGTCGGCGAGCGCGCGATGGAGGGTGCACAGCCGCTCGGCCACGGCGGCCTCGCCGTCGGTCGCGATCACGCCGCAGGCCACCGCCGAGAGCCGGTTGCCGGCGGCCTCGATCACCCCCCAGCCGGTGAAGCGCAGTCCGGGATCGATCCCGAGCAGCCGCATCGCGGGTCAGGCCGAGAGCCGCTGCAGCACGGCTTCGGGAATGTCGAAATTGGCGAAGACCTGCTGCACGTCGTCGCTCTCCTCGATCGCCTCGATCAGCTTGAGCACGGCGGCGGCCTTCTCCTCGTCGAGGCTCACCGTGGTGGCGGGGCGCCATTCCAGCCGCGCCTCGGCGGGCGGCCCGAAGCGGGCTTCGAGCGCGTCGCGCACCGCGAACAGGGTCTCCGGCGTGGTGGTGACCTCGTGCCCGTCTGCCCCGCTCTCGGCGTTCTCCGCCCCGGCCTCGATCGCCGCTTCCAGCATGTCATCCGCGCTCGCCACCGCGCAAGGATAGGCCACCCGCCCGAGTCGCATGAACAGAAAGGCAACCGAATTGGTCTCGCCGAGCGCGCCGCCGTTCCTGGCGAAGGCGGTGCGCAGGTCGGACGCGGTGCGGTTGCGGTTGTCGGTCAATGCCTCGACGATGATCGCGACCCCGCCCGGCGCGTAGCCCTCGTAGCGCACCGCCTGGTAGTCCTCTCCGCCGGCCCCGCCGCTGGCCTTGCGGATCGCCCGCTCGACCGTGTCCTTCGGCATGTTGGCCTCGCGCGCGGCGGCGACCGCGGCGCGCAGGCGCGGGTTGGCCGCGACCTCGGGCAGGCCCTCGCGCGCGGCGACGGTGATCTCGCGGATCAGGCGGGCGAACTGGCGGGCGCGCTTCGCGTCCTGCGCGCCCTTGCGATACATGATGTTCTTGAATTGCGAATGGCCGGCCATGGCCCCCGATCCCCTCGCGGACAGTCCCCTCGCGGACTGCCGTCCGGCCCCACCGCGGAGCCGCGGCGCCGTTCTAGAGCGAACGGGACGGAAAGGGAATCGGGCGCGTGGCGCGCTGCTTCAGGGCCAGGAGTTCAGGGCCAGGAGTGGGCGCCGCCCAGCCGCGCCGCGCCGGGGCCGAGCAGGAAGGTCCCGCCCGGTGCGGCGCTCGCCGCCGGCCGGGCCAGCGCCGGGGGCAGCGGCGCGGCACCGGCGATGCGGGCGGCGGGGAAGACCAGGCTGACGCGGGTGCCGACGCGGGCGGCCGATTCGACGTAGAGCCCGCCGCCGTGCGCCTCCATCAGCGCGCGGGCGAGCACCAGGCCGAGACCGAGGCCGCGGCTGTCGGTCGCCCGCATCTCGCGCGCCCCCGGCGCGGCCGCCGCGCCGGGATCGAGGATGCCCTGGCCTTCGTCCTCCACCACCAGCGCCAGGCCGCCGTCGCGCGCCTCGGCGAGAATGTCGATCCAGTCCTCGCTCGCGGTGAAGCGGACGGCGTTGGCGAACACGCGCAGCAGCACCTGGCGCAGCGCGCGCGGGTCGGCGTTGAGGCGCAGCGCCGCCACCTCCGGCGCCACCCGCCAGTTGCGCCGCCCTGGCCCGAGCATGGCGGAGACCAGATGGATCGCCTCGGCGACGAGATCGCCGAGCCCCACCACCTCCTCGCGCAGGGTGCGGATGGTGGTGCGGTTGGCGGCGTGGTCCTGGAGATCGTCGGCGATGCGCAGCAGATCGCCGACGATGCCACCGAGCGCGCCGAGGCTGCCGGCGATGGAGCCGGCGCGGTCGCGCTCCATCCCCTGAGCCTGGGCCTGGGCATGGGCCTGGGCGTGACCGAGCAGGGCGAGCGCGGGGGCGCGCAGCTCCTCGGCGGCGAGGCCCAGGATGCGCGAAATCTCCGCCTCGCGTCCGGAGGCGCCGCGGGAGAGCGTCTCGGCGAGTTCGGTGCGCCGCCGCACCCCCCGCAGGTGGAGCAGCAGCAGGGCTGCAAAGGTAACGAATATCAGCAGGATAGCAGTCGGACCTATCATCATGGCTCGCGCTCGTCTCGCGCCATGAGATACACCGATGCAGGCAAAGGCCACGTTAACGGCGGCGCGGAATTCTCCGCCGCGCCCGCCGCAGGGTCAGGCGGCGGTCTTGCCGCGCTTGCGCAGGATCCGCCGCTTCACCGCCCGCGCCGCCTCGGGCAGGGCGCGGTCGGGGGTGCCGAGCAGGAAGGCGTCGATCCCGCCGCGATGCTCCACGGTACGGATGGCACGGGTGGAGACGCGCATCCGCACCGGCTCGCCCAGGATGTCGGAGAGCAGCGCCACCTCCTGCAGGTTGGGCAGGAAGCGCCGCCGTGTCTTGTTGTTGGCGTGGCTGACGTTGTTGCCGGTCAAGACGGTCTTGCCGGTCAGCTCGCAAAGGCGGGACATGGAAGCGTCATCCTCGATCGGGCGGGGTGGGAAACCAGCCGCGGCTTATCCGGCAAGCCCGGCCCGCCGTCAAGCCGAACCCGGTCAGGCCGGCGGCTTGCCTTCCTCGCCGTCCTCCTCCTCGGCCATGCGGCGGAACTCCCCGGCCTCGACGCTTTCGATGGCGTTCTCGAGGATCTGGACGATCCCCTCGTCCTCCATGCACTGGGCGAGCATGCCGAGCGCGCCGCCGAGCAGGGCGGAGGCGACGATCACCGGGTCCATGTCCTGTTCCATCAGGAAGCCGATGGCACGGTCGATCACCGTGCCGGCCTTGGCGAGCGCCTCTTCGGCTGCGGCCTCGTCCATCGTCTCTTCGGGCTCGCCCGACATCTGCCTCTCCTCGTTCCCGCGCCCGCTACTGGGCGGCTTCGGCGACGCTCTCGCGCTCGGCTTGCAGGGACCACATATGCGCGTAAAGCCCGCCCTCCGCCAGCAGCCCGGCGTGGCTGCCGCGCTCGACCACGCGGCCCTCCTGCATCACCAGGATCTCGTCGGCGTCGACCACGGTGGACAGGCGATGGGCGATGACCAGCGTGGTGCGATGGCGGGCGACCTCGCGCAAGGCGGCCGCGATCTCCTGTTCGGTGCGGGTGTCGAGCGCGCTGGTCGCCTCGTCGAGGATGAGGATGGGCGGGTTCTTGAGGATGGTGCGCGCGATCGCCACCCGCTGCTTCTCCCCGCCCGAGAGCTTGAGCCCGCGCTCGCCGACCCGGGTGCGGTAGCCCTGGGGCAGGCTGGTCACGAATTCGTGGATCTGGGCGAGGCGGGCGGCCTCCTCGATCTCGAGCTGGCTCGCGCCGGGGCGGCCGTAGGCGATGTTGTAGCCGATGGTGTCGTT
>DAHWFB010000130.1 GCA_027326105.1 Acetobacteraceae bacterium | reverse complement strand
AGGGCGAGGGCGAGGGACTCTGGCGTGGTGCCGGCGGCGCGGGCGGCGCGCTTGGCCTGCTCCTCATCGAAACAGCCGGTCTGCACGGTGAAGGCGAGGCCGGCGGCGGCGAGCAGCGCGTGGCGGGTGGGGGAGGCGCTGGCGAGGACGAGCGGCGGAGTCACGGTGCCGGAGTGGCCTGGCGCTGGTGCCAGTTCTCCATCAATTGCAGGATCGCGGCGGCGGTCTCCTCGATCGAGCGGCGGGTGACGTCCACCACCGGCCAGCCGCGTTCGGTGCACAGGCGCCGGGCCCACAGGAGTTCGCTTTTGACCTTTTCCTCGTCCACGTATTCGCCGCGGTCCTGGCGGATGGCGGCGCCCTGGCCGACGCCGATGAGGCGCAGCCGATGGCGGCGGATGTCAATCAGCGAGGGAGCGTCCAGCGTGAGGCCGATGACCGGGCAGCGGGCGGTGAAGAGTTCGGGCGGCGGGTCGATGCCCGGAACCAGGGGAACGTTGGCGGCCTTGATGCCGCGGTTGGCGAGGTAGAAGGAGGTCGGTGTCTTGGAACTGCGGGAGACGCCGACGAGGACGACGTCCGCCTCGGCGATGCCGGGCTGGGCCTGGCCGTCGTCGTGGGAGATGACGAAGTGCATGGCGTCGATGCGGCGGAAATAGTCGGCGTCGAGCACGTACTGGCGGCCGGGGCGGGACATCGCCTGCTCGCCGATCTGCTCCTGGAGCATGGCGAGGACGGGATCGAGCACGTTGACGACGGCGACCCCGAGGCGCTGGCAGGCGGAGAGCAGATCGGCGAACAGGCCGCGTTCGACCAGGGTGGTCAGCACCGGGCCGGGTTCGGTCTCGATCCCCTCGATGACGCGATGGAGCTGGAAGCGGGTGCGGACGAGGCTCCAGCGATGGTAGGTGATGTGGACGTGCTCGAACTGCACCACCGTGGCCCGCGCGATGGCGTTCAGCGTCTCGCCGGTCGCGTCGGACACCAGGTGGAGGTTGAGGCGCTGCTCGCTCATCTCGGGTCGCTCCTGGCAGCGAGGATAGCGTGGATAACCCCTGCCGCGACACCCCCGCGGAGGGAGGGAAAAGAATCATGGGGACGGATGGCGCCGGCGCCGGTACTTGGGGAGCGATCGGAGAGGTCGAGCGGCAATTGGGCAGGAAACCGATTCGGTGCGCGGGAACAGGATGTTCGGGGGCGGTGTTCCCGTGGATAAGAGGCGAGCAAAGGTGGGGAGCCGCTGGGTCCCCGCTTTCCACAGGCAACCATCTACCCCCTCTCCTATCAGGATTCTCTCTTTCTCTTTGAAGGCAGGCAAGCGATGACGGGAGCGGCGGCGAACGGGCCGATGATGCGGACGCTCGGGGGCGAGGCGGTATGGCCGCCGCCGGTGTGGCTGATGCGTCAGGCGGGGCGGTATCTGCCCGAGTACCGGGCGCTGCGGGCGCAGGCGGGGAGCTTCCTCGCGCTCTGTCTCGACCCGGCGCGGGCGGCGGAGGCGACGGTGCAGCCGGTGCGCCGCTTCGGGATGGATGCGGCGATCCTGTTCAGCGACATCTTGATCCTGCCCTGGGCGCTGGGCTGGGGGCTCGAGTTCCGCGAGGGCGAAGGGCCGGTGCTGCCGCGCTTCGCGGGGGAGGCGGATCTGGCGCGGCTCGAGCCGGGACGGGTGGCAGCGGCGGTGGCGCCGGTGCTGGAGACGATCGCCCGGGTGCGGGCGGCATTGGCCCCGGATGTCGCCCTGCTGGGGTTCGCGGGGGCGCCGTTCACGGTCGCGGCCTACATGATCGAGGGCGGCGGAGCGAGGGATTTTGCCCGCGCGCGGGCGATGGCGCAGGCCGAGCCGGGGCTGTTCGGCCGGCTGATGGCGCTGCTGGAGGAGGCGACGGGGCGGTATCTCTCGGCGCAGATCGCCGCCGGCGTGGACGCGGTGATGGTGTTCGACAGCTGGGCGGGGCTGCTGTCGCCGCGGCTCTTCGCCCGCCACGCGGTCACCCCGATGGCGGGGGTGGCAGCGCTGCTGGCGCAGCGGCATCCCGGAGTTCCGGTGATCGGATTTCCGCGGCTGGCGGGTTCGATGCTGGGGGGGTATGCGCGGGCGCTGCCGCTCGCCGCCATCGGGCTCGATACCGGGGCCGATCTCGAGGTGGCGCTGGGGCTGCTCGGGGCGGGAACGGCGGGGCAAGGCAATCTCGATCCGGCGGCGCTGCTGGCGGGGGGGCGGGCGCTCGCCGAGGAGACGGCGGCGATCCTGGCGGCGGCGCGGGGGCGGAGGTTCGTGTTCAACCTCGGCCATGGCGTGCTGCCGGAGACGCCGCCCGCCCATGTCGGGGAACTGATCGCGCGGGTGCGGGCGGGTTGAGGGCGGGTTGACGCGGCGGGCGAAACCGCCAAGTTGCCGGCGCATGGATCACCCCCTCCCTCCGGCGCGCCCGCGCCTTGCCGTCGTGCTGTTCAACCTGGGCGGGCCGGACAGCCGTGCCGCGATCAAGCCGTTCCTGGTCAATCTGTTCAGCGACCGCGCCATCCTGCGGGTGCCGGGGTTCGTGCGCTTCTTCCTCGCGCGGCTGATCGCGGCGCGGCGGCTGGCGCCGGCGACCGCCAACTACGAGATCCTGGGCGGGCGTTCGCCGCTTCTGGAACTGACCAAGGGCCAGGCCCGCGCGCTGGAGACGGCGCTGGCGGAGTACGAGGCGCGGGCGTTCGTCGCCATGCGCTACTGGCACCCGTTCGCGCGGGAGACGGCGCGCGAGGTGCGGGACTGGCGGCCGGAGCGCGTGCTGCTGCTGCCGCTCTATCCGCAATATTCCACCACCACTACGGGAAGCTCCCTGACCGACTGGCGCGAGGCGGCGGCGCGGGCGGGGCTGGTGGCGCCGACCACGACGCTGTGCTGCTGGTTCGCCGACCCCGGGTTCGCGAGCGCGAGTGCCGCGCTGCTGCGCACGACGCTGGCCCGCGCGCGGGCCGGGATCGCGCCGGGAACCGGGCTGCGGGTATTGTTTTCCGCCCACGGGCTGCCCGAAAGCATCATCGCCGCCGGCGACCCCTACCAGTTCCAGGTCGAGCGCTCGGTCGCGGCCGTGCGGGCAGCGCTGGGCGAGGAGGGGCTCGACTGGCGGATCTGCTACCAGTCCCGCGCGACACCGCAGAAATGGCTCGATCCTTCGACCGATGCCGAGATCGCACAGGCGGGGCGCGAGGGGCTGGCGGTGGTGGTGGTGCCGATCGCCTTCGTGTCCGAGCATTCCGAGACGCTGGTCGAGCTCGACGTGGAGTATGGCGAGCTCGCCAAGCGCTCCGGGGTGGCGGGGTATTTCCGGGTGCCGGCGGCGAACGACGAAGCCCGCTTCATCGCGGCGCTGGCGGACCTGGCGCGCGCGGCGCTCGGGCGCGGGGTGGGGCTGTGCAGCCACGCGGGCGGCAGGCTGTGCCCGGCGGCGCAGCGGGACTGTCCGCACGCCCGCGCCGGGGTGGCGGCGCCGGCGACGGAGGCGGTGCGATGACGATCGGGCTGCTGGCGCCGCTCTATCCTTGGGTGAAGGCGCTGCACGTGATGTCGGTGATCGCCTGGATGGCGGGGATGTTCTATCTGCCGCGGCTCTTTGTCTATCACTGCGATCTGGTTCCGGGATCGGCGGAGAGCGAGCGCTTCAAGGTGATGGAGCGGCGGCTGTTCAAGCAGATCATCAACCCCGCCATGATGGCGGCGTGGAGTTTCGGCATCCTTCTGGTGCTGACCCCGGGGGTGATCGACTGGGGCGCGGGCTGGTGGCACGTCAAGCTCGCCGCGGTGCTGCTGCTGTCGGGCTTCCATGGCGAGCTTTCGCGCTGGCGGCGGGCGTTTCTCGAGGACCGCAACCGGCGGCCGGCGCGCTTCTATCGGATCGCCAACGAGGTGCCGACGGTGCTGATGGTGGTGATCGTGCTGATGGTGATCGCCAGGCCGTTCTGATCCATCGGGTCGCTGATCGCGATCCGGCGGAGCGGGCATTTGCGCCGGCCCACCCGGCGGGCGGCCGCGGTCTTGCATTGCGGGAGGTGGCGGGCCACCTGCCGGTTGACGGGGGCGGGTCGAGGCGCGTATGAGAGCGCCTGCGCCCGTTCGGAGCGCCCGTCACCTTTCCGCCGCCCCCCGACCTTTCGCAGCGCGCCCCGGCGCGCCGGTCCGGCGGCCCCAGCCACGGCCAGGTTTCCCACTATTGTCCTGCAAGGCGCCCTAGATGCATCTCGCCGAACTCAAGGCCAAGTCGCCCGCCGACCTGCTGAGCTTTGCCGAATCGCTGCAGATCGAGAACGCTTCCAACCTGCGCAAGCAGGACATGATGTTCGCCATCCTGAAGAACCTGGCCGAGAACGACCAGGCGATCCATGGCGAGGGAACGCTCGAAATCCTGCCCGACGGGTTCGGCTTCCTGCGCAGCCCGGAGGCGAACTATCTGCCCGGGCCGGACGATATCTACGTGAGCCCGGTCCAGGTGCGCCGCTTCGGGCTGCGCACCGGGGACACGGTGGCGGGGCAGATCCGCGCACCCAAGGACGGCGAGCGCTACTTCGCCATGCTGAAGGTGGACACGATCAATTTCGAGCCGCCCGAGGCGGTGCGCCACCGCATCAACTTCGACAATCTGACGCCGCTCTATCCCAACCGGCGGCTGAAGATGGAGACCGAGAATTTCCAGTCGGTCGCCAAGGGGCCGCAGAAGGACAATACGCCGCGGGTGATCGACCTCATCGCGCCGATCGGCATGGGCCAGCGGGCGCTGATCGTGGCGCCGCCGCGCACCGGCAAGACGGTGATGTTGCAGAACATCGCGACCGCGATCGCCGCCAACCACCCGGAGGTGTTCCTCATCGTGCTGCTGATCGACGAGCGGCCGGAGGAGGTGACCGACATGGCGCGCAGCGTGAAGGGCGAAGTCGTCGCCTCCACCTTCGACGAGCCGGCGACGCGGCATGTGCAGGTCACCGAGATGGTGCTGGAGAAGGCCAAGCGTCTCGTCGAGCACAAGCGTGACGTGGTGATCCTGCTCGACTCCATCACCCGGCTCGCGCGCGCCTACAACACCGTGGTGCCGTCGTCGGGGAAGGTGCTGACCGGTGGCGTGGACGCGAACGCGTTGCAGCGGCCGAAGCGGTTTTTCGGCGCGGCGCGCAACATCGAGGAGGGCGGCAGCCTCACCATCATCGCGACCGCGCTGATCGACACCGGCAGCCGCATGGACGAGGTGATCTTCGAGGAGTTCAAGGGCACCGGCAACTCCGAGATCATTCTCGACCGCAAGCTGTCCGACAAGCGCACCTTCCCGGCGATCGACATTACCAAGTCCGGCACCCGCAAGGAGGAGTTGCTGGTGGACCGGGGAACGCTTTCGAAGATGTGGGTGCTGCGGCGGATCCTGAACCCGATGGGTACCGTGGATGCCATGGAGTTCCTGCTCGACAAGCTGAAATACAGCAAGACCAATCAGGACTTTTTCGACGCGATGAATACCTGAGCCGAGACTGGAGAGAAGACGATGCCCGATACGGCTGTTGCCGCCGACAGCAAGGTTCGTGACCTTTCGCTCGCCGAATGGGGGCGCAAGGAGATTTCCATGGCCGAGGACGAGATGCCCGGCCTGATGGCGCTGCGCCGCGAGTTCGGGGCGGCGCGGCCGCTCACCGGCGCGCGCATCGCGGGCTGCCTGCACATGACGGTGCAGACGGCGGTACTGATCGAGACGCTGACCGCGCTGGGCGCAAGCGTGCGCTGGTCCTCCTGCAACATCTTCTCGACCCAGGACCATGCCGCGGCGGCGGTGGCCGCGGCGGGGATACCGGTGTTCGCCTGGAAGGGCGAGAGCGAGGAGGAGTTCTGGTGGTGCATCGAGCAGACGGTGCGCGGGCCGGGGGGCTGGACGCCCAACATGATCCTCGACGACGGCGGCGATCTCACCAGGCTGATGCATGAGAAATATCCCGCGATGATGGCCGACGTGCGGGGGCTTTCGGAGGAGACCACGACCGGCGTGCACCGGCTGCGCGAGATGGAGGCGGCGGGCTCGCTGCTGGTGCCGGCGATCAACGTCAATGACAGCGTGACCAAGTCGAAGTTCGACAATCTCTACGGCTGCCGCGAATCGCTGGTCGATGGCATCCGCCGCGGCACTGACGTGATGATGGCGGGCAAGGTCGCCATGGTGTGCGGGTTCGGCGATGTCGGCAAGGGCTCGGCGGCCTCTCTGCGCAACGCCGGCTGCCGGGTGATGGTGAGCGAGATCGACCCGATCAACGCGCTACAGGCCGCGATGGAGGGGTACCAGGTCACGACGATGGAAGCGGCCGCGCCGCACGCGGATATCTTCGTGACGGCCACGGGCAATATCGATGTCATCACGCTCGATCATCTGCGGGCGATGAAGCATCGGGCGATCGTCTGCAACATCGGGCACTTCGATTCGGAGATCCAGATCGAGGCGCTGCGCAACTACCGCTGGGAGAACGTGAAGCCGCAGGTGGACGAGGTGGTGTTTCCGGACGGGAAGCGGCTGATCGTGCTTTCCGAAGGCAGGCTCGTCAATCTCGGCAACGCGACCGGGCACCCGAGCTTCGTGATGAGTGCCTCCTTCACCAACCAGGTGCTGGCGCAGATCGAGCTGTGGACGGCGAAGCCGGGCGCCTATGGGCGCAAGCTCTATGTGCTGCCGCGGCATCTCGACGAGAAGGTGGCGGCGCTGCATCTGGCCAAGGTGGGGGCGCAGCTGACCACGCTGAGCGCGGCGCAGGCCGCCTACATCGGGGTGCCGGTGGCGGGGCCGTACAAGCACGAGGAATATCGCTACTAGTGGCCTGATCGCCGCATTCGATGACTCGAATGCGGCGTGAATCAGTCCTCTATGCCTGCAACTCCGCGCGGTCGCGGAAGTGGGCCAGCGCGTCCGGGTTGGCCAGCGCCTCGCGGTTCTTGACCTCGCGCCCGTGTACCACGTCACGCACCGCGATTTCGGTGATCTTGCCGGAGCGGGTGCGGGGGATGTCGGGGACGGTGAGGATGCGGGCGGGGACGTGGCGGGGGGAGGCATTGTCGCGGATGATGCGGCGGATGCGGGATTCGAGGGCTTCGTCCAGCGTCGCCTCTTCGGCGAGGCGGACGAAGAGGACGACCCGCACGTCTCCCTTCCATTCCTGGCCGATCGCGATGGATTCGACGATTTCGGGCAGTTTCTCGACCTGGCGGTAGATCTCGGCGGTGCCGATGCGCACGCCGCCGGGGTTGAGGACGGCGTCCGAGCGGCCGGTGATGATCAGGCCGGCGGAGCCGTCCTCGTGTTCGACGATCTGGCAGAAGTCGCCATGGTGCCAGAGGCCGGGGAAGCGCTCGAAGTAGGCGGCGCGGTAGCGGGCGCCGTCTTCGTCGTTCCAGAAACCGAGCGGCATCGAGGGGAAGGCGTTGCGGCAGACCAGTTCACCCATCCCGCCGCGCAGGGGCTTGCCGTCGTCGTCGACCACGTCGACGTCGTGGGCGAGGGCGCGGGTGGCGAGTTCGCCGCGCCGGACCGGGCCGAGCGGTTCGCCGAGCGCGAAGCAGCCGCAGACGTCGGTGCCGCCGGAGATCGAGGCGAGGAGCACGTCGGGTTTCACCTTGTCGTAGACGTAGTCGAAGGATTCCGGGGCGAGCGGGGAGCCGGTGGAGAGGATGGCGCGCAGGCTTGCGAGGTCGTGGGTGAAGTGGGGGGCGACGCCGGCCTTGTGGACCGAGTCGATCCATTTCGCCGAGGTGCCGAGGATGCTCATGCGCTCCTGTTCGGCGATGTCGAACAGGGCGGCGGGGCGGGGGTGGAAGGGGTTGCCGTCGAAGAGCAGGAGGGTGGCGCCGGTCATCAGCCCGGAGACCTGCCAGTTCCACATCATCCAGCCCAGGGTGGTGAAGTAGAACAGCCGGTCGTCGGGGCGGACGTCGGTATGGAGGAGGTGCTCGGAGGCGTGCTTGAGCAGGATGCCGCCCTGGCTGTGGATGATGCATTTCGGCTTGCCGGTGGTGCCGGAGCTGAAGAGGATGAAGAGCGGGCTGTTGAAGGGGCGCCGGGCGAAGGCGAGGGCGCCGCCGCGGTGGGGGGCGAGGAAGGCTTCGAGGCCGATGGCGCCGGGGATTTCGCCCGGGCCGGCGTCCGCGCCGAGGAAGGGGACGATGACCGGTTTCGTGCCCGGCAGGGAGGCGACGGCTTCGGCGATGCGGGGGAGATTGCGGAAGACCTTGCCGCCGTAGCGGTAGCCGTCGGCGGCCAGCAGAAGCTTGGGGGCGATCTGGCCGAAACGGTCGAGCACGCCGGCGGGGCCGAAGTCGGGCGAGCAGGAGGACCAGACGGCGCCGATCGCGTTGGCCGCGAGGAAGGCGGCGATCGCTTCGGGGATGTCGGGGAGCCAGCCGGCGATGCGGTCTCCGGGTTGGATGCCCTCGGCGCGGTAGGCGCACGCTAGGGCCGCGACCTCGGCGCGGAGACGGTCGCGCGACCAGGCGATGCGGTGCCCATCCTCGCCGCGGAAGACCAGCGCCTCGCGTCCGCCCTGGTGGCGGAGGATGTTCTCGGCGTAGCAGATCGAGCCTTCGGGGAAGAAGCGGGTCTCGTGCAGCGGCCGGCCGTCGGTGACCGGGCGGGGGCCTTTTTCGCCGATCAGGCCGGCGAAGTCCCAGAGCGCGTCCCAGAAGCCGGGGGGATCGGCGACCGAGAAGCGCCAGAGGGCGGGCCAGCCCTCGCAGGAGACGCCGCGGGTGGCGACGAGGAATTCGAGGAAGGCGGTAGTGTTGCTGGCGAGCGCCTGTTCCGGCGTTGGGCGCCAGAGGATTTCCGACATCGTTTTCCCCCGCTTGGCTCGATCGCGGCGAGGATAGGCGGTGGCGCGGGCGGGTCAACTGCCGCGGGGATTTCGGCCGGACCGGCGGCGGGCTGGAGCGATCTCCGCTCGCGCGGACTCACGGAGGTCGCGCCAGCTCTTTGTTTTGGCGGGAAATTTTGTCCGAACAACCGATTCCGTTTGATCGGATGTTGCTCCAGGCTCGCGCGCCGGATCGGAGGGCGGGGATGGGCGGGCGCAACCGCAGGCGCGGATTGTTCGCCCTGATCTGGGTGTTCGCCCTGATCTGGGTGTTCGCCGAGGCGTGGCTCGCCTACCGGCGCTACGTGCGGCTGCTGAAGGGGCTGACGTTCTCGCTCTTCGCCTGTGTCGCGCTGCTGTTCGTCGTGCAGGTCCCGTGGCGGCAGGCGCTGGCGGGGCGGTCTGGCCCGCGCTCGGCGCCGGGCCGGGGGCGCGGGCGTTCTACGGCGCGATCGCCGGCGCGACGGTGGTGGGAACCGGGACCGTGTTTTCACCGCTGACGCCGATCGAGGCGCTGTACTGGAGCGCCGTGATCAACGGAGCGGTGGTGGGGCCGAGGATCGGGGTGATGACCTGGCTCGCAGGGCGGGAGGTGATGGGGTCGCTCGCCCTGCCGGGCTGGCTGCGGGGCGCGGGGTGGGTTTCCGCCGTGGCGATGGGCGCGGTGACGTTGGCGACGCTGCTGGGGTGAGCCGGGGCGCTCAACTGCCGCGATAGGTGGTGTAGCCGAAGGGCGAGAGCAGCAGGGGGACGTGGGTGCGGGCGGCGTCCCGGGCGAGGTGGAAGCGGATAGGGATGAGGTCGTAGAAACTGTCCCGGCCCCGGGCGGTCTGCCAGGCGCCGGCGGCGAAGCGGAGTTCGTAGCCGCCGGGGGCGAGCGTTCGGGGGTGGGACCAGCGACCGTCCGCGTCCGTCTCGCCGTGCGCGAGGGGATCGGCGGTCTCCCCCTCGAGGCGGAACAGCGCGAAGCCGAGCCCGGCGCAGGGGCGGCCGGTGACGGTATCGAGCGCGTGCAGGGAGAGGATGGCGCCGGTCCCGGTCATCGGGTTTCCTCCCCGAGCAGGGCGGCGAGGCGGAAGCGGGCGATTTTTTCGACCTCGGCGAGTGCGGTGGCGCGTTCGGCGGCCTGGTCGTTGGCGAGCCGGGCCTCGAGCGCGGCGAGGATGGCCGCGGGGTCGCGCTGGCCGCGAACGGCGATGATGAATGGAAAGCCGAAGCGGGCGCGGTAGCGTGCGTTGGCTTCGGCGAGGCGGGCGGCGTGGGCGGCTTCCAGCGTGGCGAGGCCGAGGCTCGCCTGTTCCTCGGTGGAGGCCGGCGTCAGCCGGCCGGCGCGGGCGGCGGCGCCGCCGAGTTCGGGGTGCGCGCGGAGCAGGGTGTCGAGCCGGGTCGCGCCACCGGCGCGCATGGCGGCGAGCATCGCGGTGATGAGTGCCTCGGCGCTCGCGAAGGGGCGGGCGCGGGCGGCCGCTTCGGCGGCCCAGGGGGCGTGTTCGAACACCGCGCCGAAGCGGGCGGTGAATTCCGCCGCCGGGAGGGCGTTGGCGGTGGCCAGCGGCAGGGGCGCGTTCATGGCTTGGCGCCGGCCGCGATCCAGGCGCCCAAGGTGGCGCGCTCGGCGGGCGTGATGTGGGTGACGTTGCCGAGCGGCATGGTGTGGGTGGCGACCGCCATCGCCTCCACGCGGGAGGCGTTGGCGAGGATTTCCGCCCTGGTGTCGAACATCACCCCCAAGGGCGCGGCGGCGATGCCGGGATAGGTCGGGCGGGCGGCGTGGCAGACGCCGCAGCGCTGGTGGAGGATTTGCGCGACCCGGGCGAAGGGGACCGGCGCGGCGCCGACCGCGGGCGCGGGTGCCTGGGTTGCGAGCGTCAGCGCGAAGGCGCCGAGCAGGGGGACGGCGGCGGCGGGCCAGAGCCGCCAGTCCGGCTGGAGGCCGGCGTGCATGGTGTTGAAATAGTGGCGGATGAAAAAACTCGCGACGAAGACGGCGGCGAGAATGATCCAGTTGTAGCGGCTGCCGTAGGTGAAGGCATAGTGGTTCGAGAGCATCACGAACACCACCGGCAACGTCAGGTAGTTGTTGTGCAGCGAACGCTGCTTGGCCTGGTCGCCGAGATGGTCGGCCGGCGTGCGGCCGGCGAGGAGATCGGCCACCACGATCTTCTGGTTGGGGATGATGACGAAGAAGACGTTGCCGACCATGATCGAGCCGACCAGGGCGCCGATTTCGATATAGGCGCCCCGGCCGCTGAAGAGATGGGTGTAGCCCCAGGCGGCGGCGACCAGCAGCAGGAAGCCCGCCGCGGCGAGCAGGCGCCTATCGCGCCCGATCACGGAGCGGCAGAGCAGGTCATAGACGATCCATCCCGCGGCCAGGGACAACGCGGCGATGGCGACCGCCGCAGCGGGGGAAAGCGGCGCGACGGAAGGGTCGATCAGATAGAGAGTGGGGTGGAAGAAATAGACCAGGACCAGGAGCGAAAAGCCGAAGATCCAGGTGGTGTAGGCTTCCCATTTGAACCAGGTGAGCTCGGCGGGCATGAAGGAAGGGGCGACGAGATATTTCTGCATGCGGTAGAAGCCGCCGCCATGGACCTGCCAGCTCTCGCCCTTCACGCCCGCTTCCAGGTGCGGGGCCGGCGCGAGACCGGCGTCGAGGGCGATGAAATAGAAGGACGAGCCGATCCAGGCGATGCCGGAAATGACATGCGCCCAGCGGAGAAGCATCTCGGCCCAGGAGAGGATCAGCGAGACGGGCATCAGCGCCAAGACCCCGGCCGGCGCCCCCGGACCCGCAGGGTGCCTGGCGGCTGACGGTTCGACGCCGGCTTCGAACCGGCACGGGCGCTGGCCTTTCCCTCCGGTCGCATGCGCGCAGCCGCCCCCTTCAGCCCGCCGCCGCCGGCTGCTCCGCCGGGGGGTGGCGGCGGAGAAGATAGAGCATCAACCCCATCGCCGGCAAAGCCGCGAAGGCGGTGAGCGTGAAGTATCCCTTCCAGCCGAGGGTGGCGGCGAGCACCCCGGACAGCCCGCCCAGGGTCCGCCAGGCGAGCGCGGCGAGCGAGGACAGGAGCGCATATTGGGTGGCGGTGAAGGCCGGGTTGCAGAGCCCGGAGAGGTAGGTGAGGAAGGCGGCGTCCGAAAGCCCGCCGGCGCCCGATTCGATCACCGCGGTCGCGATCAGCGTCGCGTGGCTGCCGGCGGCGTAGGCGAGAACGACATACATCGCCATCGACACCGTCTGCACCGCGCCGGTGAGCAGCAGCGCGCGGGCGACCCCGAGGCGGGCGACCAGCAGCCCGCCGAGTGCGGCGCCGGCGAGCGTCGCGGCCAGCGAAACCGGGCCGGCGGCGAGCGCCACCGCGGCGCGGTCGAAGCCGAGCGCATGGTAGAAGGGCGGCAGCATGGTGCCGGCCATCGCCTCGCCGAGGCGGAACAGCACGATGAAGCCGAGGATGGCGGGTGCGCCGGGGCGGGCGAGCATGTCCGCGAGCGGGGCACGCAGCGCCTGCGCCACTTCCCGCCGCCAGCCGCGCAAGGGCCGGAGGCGGGCGCCGGCGTGGGGTTCGGCGGCGAGCAGCGTGGCCGCCGGGCCGAGGAGGGTGAGCGCGGCCATGGCGAGCAGCGACCCGTGCCAGCCCCAGAAGCTGGCGAGCGCGATGGCGCCCGAGCCCGAGACCAGCATCGCCACCCGATAGCCCCAGACATAGCCCGCCATCGCCGCGCCCTGCAGGCGGGGGGGAAAGGTCTCGATGCGCCAGGCGTCGATCATGATGTCCTGGCTCGCCGAGCAGAAGGCGACGAGGGCGGCCAGCGCGATGGTGGCGAGCGCCGCGCGGGCGGGGTTCGACAGCGCGAGCGCGACCGCGGCGGCGAGGAGTGCCGCCTGGGTGGCGAACAGCCAGCCGCGGCGGCGGCCGAGCCGGCCGAAAGGGGGCGGCGGGCTGGCCGCGTCCATCAGCGGGGCCCAGAGGAATTTCAGCGAATAGGCGATGCCGACGTTGGCGGTGAGGCCGATGAGCGCGAGGGGAACGCGGGATTCGGTGAGCCACTGGCCGAGGGTGAAGGCGGTGAGCAGGAGCGGCAGGCCGGAGGCGAAGCCGAGCAGGGTGATCAACGCGAGGCGCGGGTCCGCGAGACGGGGGGCGCGATCCATGCCCCCTCCTTCGCAGAGCGGCGCGGCATGGGCAAGCGGGCGGCTTGCGCGGCGCCGCGGCGCGGAGGATGGTGCGGGTGTCGCCGTTCGCTGCCGGGGAAAGCCATGCAGATCGTCCACCGCGCCCGCCGCCTGCTGCTGGAACCCGCGGTGGAGTGGCGCTCGATCGCGGTGGAGCAGGACGATGCGGCGAGCCTGTTCCTGCGCTACGGGCTGATCCTTGCCGCCATCCCGTCGATCGCCGCGTTCCTCGGCTATTCGGTGATCGGGTTCGACATGCTCGGCCACGCGGTGCGGCTGCCGATCGCGCGCGGGCTGGGGGCGGCGATCGCGAGCTATCTTCTGTGGCTCGCCGGCATCTGGGTGACCGCGCTGGTGATCGAGCTGCTGGCGCCGCGCTTTGGCGGGCGGGCCGATCTCGTCACCGGGCTCAAGCTCGCCGTGCACGCGCCGACGGCGGCGTGGATCGCGAGCGTGTTCCTCGCCTTTCCGGGGCTGCGCATCCTCAGCCTGCTCGGCCTGGTCAGCGTCTACACGCTGGCGGTGGGGATTCCGGTGGTGACGCGCTGCCCGCCGGACGAGGCGCCGGGGTTCGCCGCGATCGTGGTGATCTGCTTTCTCGCGATCGCGATCGCCATCGCGCTGGCCGGGGGAAGCCTGCTGCCGGGGCTGTTCGGCTAGCGATGGCTGCCACGGCGCGGGCGGAGCCGGTGGTTTGTGGTCATCGTGCGGGGTGCTATACGAGCGACGCCGCGGTCGTGCGCCGCTGCGTGCGGTGCGGTGGGTGCCGGGCGGGGTTGGCCTAGTCCCATGCGCCGGTGTTGGCCGGGCGAGACCTAGCGCTCACTGCGCATGGGACCCCGCCCGAGGTCGGGTGGATGCCGGCGCAGGCTCGGCCTGCCGCGGGAGAGTGCTTTCGACGAGGCAACCGCGCCACGGAAGGCGCGAGCAAACAAGGAGGAAGGTCCATGGCTGCGATGGAGAAGATCGGAAGGAAACTGGCGTCGGTCGCCTTGGGTGGGGCGATCGTTGCCGGCGCGAGCGTCGCGTTGCCCGCGCGAAGCGAGGCGGCGGGGCCGCAGTTCAAGTTTGCGATGATCACCCACGCGCAGCCTGGGGACACGTTCTGGGACATCATCCGCAAGGGCGCGGAGGCGGCGGCGAAGAAGGATCATGTGCAGCTGGTCTATCTTGCCAACCCCAACGCGGCTGGGGAGGCGCAGCTGATCTCCAACGTGGTGCAGCAGAAAGTGAACGGGATTGCGCTGACGCTGGCGTTTCCTGATGCGATGAAGGGGGCGCTGGCGCAGGCGCAGAAGGCGGGCATTCCGATCGTGGGCTTCAATGCCGGTGGCGATGCCTGGAAGAAGGCCGGTCTCCTGATGTATGTCGGGCAGGACGAGACCATCGCCGGCGAAGCGGTTGGCGAGCGGCTGAACGCGGAAGGCGCGAAGAACGCGGTCTGCGTCGACCAGCAGCAGGGCGCGGTGCAGCTCGAGGCGCGCTGCAACGGCATCAAGAAGACCTTCAAGGGCAAGCTCGACGTTCTCTATGTCAACGGCTACGACATGGCGGGCGCGCAGGCGCGCATCACCGCGAAGCTGCAGCAGGACCCGAAGATCGACTATATCGTGACGCTGGGCGCGCCGTTCGCGCCGGTGGCGCTGAGCGCGGTGGCGGGGGCGCACAGCCACGCCAAGGTGGGCACGTTCGACATGTCTCCGGTGGCGATCAACCTGATCGCGCAGGGCAAGCTGCAATGGGCGGTCGACCAGCAGCCGTATGTCGAAGGCTATGAGGCGGTCGATCTGCTCTGGCTCTACCTGACCAACGGGGACACGGTGGGTGGTGGCGGGCCGGTGCTGACCGGGCCGTCCTTCGTGACCAAGGCGAACGCCGCCCAGGTCGCCAAATTCGCCAAGCGGGGCACCCGCTAACTCCGCCGACCAGGCCGGGCATCGGCCCCGGGCCTGCGGCCGGATCGAACCGGCCGCAGGCAGGGGACGGAAAGGGGAGGACGATGAGCACAGCGACACGAGAGGTGCAGCCGGGCACGCGACGGCTGCCGGTGGCGCAGTCGCGCTGGAAGCGGCTGTTCAAGCGGCCGGAGGCGGGCGCTCTCGCCGGTGCCGTGCTGGTCTATCTCTTTTTCACGGTGGTTGCTCCGCCGTTCCGCGGCGCGGAGGCGCTGGCGACGGTGCTCTACCAGTCGGCGACCATCGGCATTCCGGCGGTGGGGGTGTCGCTGCTGATGATCGGCGGCGAGTTCGATCTCAGCGCCGGGGTCGCCGCCACCACCTCCTCGCTGGCGGCTTCGATGTTCGCGACCGAGATCGCCGGCAACCTGTGGGCCGGGGTGGTCTTCGCGCTTCTGGTCTCGCTCGCGATCGGGGCGCTGAACGGCTATCTCTTCGTGCGCACCCGGCTGCCGAGCTTCCTGGTGACGCTGGCGACCTTCCTGATGCTGCAAGGGCTGAACATCGCGATCACCAAGCTGGTCACCGGCAATGTCGCGACCCGCGACATCAGCCATATGGCCGGCTTCGCCTCGGCCCATGCGCTGTTCGCCTCGAGCTTCACGATCGGCGGGGTGACCGTCAGCATCGCGATCTTCTACTGGATCGCGTTCGTGCTGCTCGGCACCTGGGTGCTGCTGCGCACCAAGGTGGGCAACTGGATCTTCGCCATCGGCGGGCAGAGCGACAGCGCGCGCGCGGTGGGCGTTCCGGTGCGGGCGATGAAGATCGCGCTCTTCATGGTGGTGGGGTTTTCGGTCTGGTTTCTCGGCATGCACATGCTGTTCGCCTATGACACCGTGCAGTCCGGGGCCGGCGTCGGCAACGAACTGTTCTACATCGCGGCCGCCGTGGTCGGCGGCTGCCTGCTGACCGGCGGCTACGGCTCGGCGGTGGGCTCGGCGTTCGGCGCCTTCATCTTCGGCATGGCGATGGAGGGCGTGATCTACGCCGACTGGGACTCCGACTGGTTCATGTTCTTCGTCGGCGCGATGCTGCTGCTGGCGACGGTGTTCAACACCTGGGTGCGCGCGCGCGCGAGCAGTGGCCGCTGAGGGAGGCGGATACCATGGAAGAACATTCCTCCAACTCCTCGAACCCGATCATCGAACTCAGGAACGTGGGCAAGAGCTACGGGCCGATCAGCGCGCTGCGCGGCATCAACCTCAGTGTGCGACAGGGCGAGGTGACCTGCATCCTGGGCGACAACGGGGCCGGCAAATCGACGCTGATCAGCATCATCGCCGGGCTGCACGCGCACGACGAGGGCACCTATGCGGTCGATGGCAAGCCGGTGCGCTTCGCCTCGCCGCGCGAGGCGCTCGATCTCGGCATCGCCGCGGTCTATCAGACGCTGGCGCTGGTGCCGCTGCTGCCGGTGTGGCGCAATTTCTACCTGGGCTCGGAACTGGTGCGCGGGGTGTGGCCGTTCCGCCGGCTCGACCTCAAGACGATGTGGGAGGCGACGGGGGCGGAACTCCATCGCATGGGCATCGATCTCGCCGATCTCGAGCAGCCGGTGGGCACGCTCTCGGGCGGCCAGCGCCAGGTCGTCGCCATCGCCCGCGCGATCCACTTCGGCGCCCGCGTGCTGATCCTCGACGAGCCCACCGCCGCACTCGGCGTCACCCAGTCGGGGATCGTGCTGAAATACATCGCCCAGGCCGCCCGCGAGCAGGGGCTCGGCGTGATCTTCATCACCCACAACCCCCACCACGCCTACATGGTCGGCGACCATTTCCTGGTCCTCGCCCGCGGCGAACTCGACCTCGACTCGCCCCGCTCCGAACTCAGCCTCGAAAACCTCATGTTCCACATGGCCGGCGGCGCCGGCCTCAACGCCCTCGAACACGAACTCCACCGCGCCCCCGCCCCCGCCTGAACCCAGAGCACCCGCCGCAGGCGCGGGCT